>NZ_CP129137.1:2715625-3082500 GCF_030406905.1 Streptomyces sp. HUAS CB01 | reverse complement strand
GCGTCGTGTGTTTCTTGCCGGAGGTAGAGCACTGGATAGGCGATGGGCCCTACCGGGTTACTGACCTTAGCCAAACTCCGAATGCCGGTAAGTGAGAGCGCGGCAGTGAGACTGTGGGGGATAAGCTCCATGGTCGAGAGGGAAACAGCCCAGAGCATCGACTAAGGCCCCTAAGCGTACGCTAAGTGGGAAAGGATGTGGAGTCGCAGAGACAACCAGGAGGTTGGCTTAGAAGCAGCCACCCTTGAAAGAGTGCGTAATAGCTCACTGGTCAAGTGATTCCGCGCCGACAATGTAGCGGGGCTCAAGCGTACCGCCGAAGTCGTGTCATTGCGATATGTACCCCCAACGGGGATCGTGATGGGTAGGGGAGCGTCGTGTGCCGGGTGAAGCAGCCGCGGAAGCGAGTTGTGGACGGTTCACGAGTGAGAATGCAGGCATGAGTAGCGATACACACGTGAGAAACGTGTGCGCCGATTGACTAAGGGTTCCTGGGTCAAGCTGATCTGCCCAGGGTAAGTCGGGACCTAAGGCGAGGCCGACAGGCGTAGTCGATGGACAACCGGTTGATATTCCGGTACCCGCTTTGAAACGCCCAATATCGAGCCCATTAATGCTAAGGCCGTGAAGCCGCCGGCTGAGTCTTCGGACGAGGTCGGAGTGGTGGAGCCGCTGACCCAAGGTGGTAGTAGGTAAGCGATGGGGTGACGCAGGAAGGTAGTCCAGCCCGGGCGGTGGTTGTCCCGGGGTAAGGGTGTAGCCCGAGAGATAGGCAAATCCGTCTCTCATGGAGGGTGAGACCTGATGCCGAGCCGATTGTGGTGAAGTGGATGATCCTATGCTGTCGAGAAAAGCCTCTAGCGAGTTTCATGGCGGCCCGTACCCTAAACCGACTCAGGTGGTCAGGTAGAGAATACCGAGGCGTTCGGGTGAACTATGGTTAAGGAACTCGGCAAAATGCCCCCGTAACTTCGGGAGAAGGGGGGCCACGTCTGGTGATGAGTCTTGCACTCTGAGCTGGGGGTGGCCGCAGAGACCAGCGAGAAGCGACTGTTTACTAAAAACACAGGTCCGTGCGAAGCCGTAAGGCGATGTATACGGACTGACGCCTGCCCGGTGCTGGAACGTTAAGGGGACCGGTTAGCTTGGATTCGTCCGGGCGAAGCTGAGAACTTAAGCGCCAGTAAACGGCGGTGGTAACTATAACCATCCTAAGGTAGCGAAATTCCTTGTCGGGTAAGTTCCGACCTGCACGAATGGCGTAACGACTTCTCGACTGTCTCAACCATAGGCCCGGTGAAATTGCACTACGAGTAAAGATGCTCGTTTCGCGCAGCAGGACGGAAAGACCCCGGGACCTTTACTACAGTTTGATATTGGTGTTCGGTTCGGCTTGTGTAGGATAGGTGGGAGACTGTGAAGCTTGGACGCCAGTTCAGGTGGAGTCGTCGTTGAAATACCACTCTGGTCGTGCTGGATGTCTAACCTGGGTCCGTGATCCGGATCAGGGACAGTGTCTGATGGGTAGTTTAACTGGGGCGGTTGCCTCCTAAAGGGTAACGGAGGCGCCCAAAGGTTCCCTCAGCCTGGTTGGCAATCAGGTGTTGAGTGTAAGTGCACAAGGGAGCTTGACTGTGAGACCGACGGGTCGAGCAGGGACGAAAGTCGGGACTAGTGATCCGGCGGTGGCTTGTGGAAGCGCCGTCGCTCAACGGATAAAAGGTACCCCGGGGATAACAGGCTGATCTTCCCCAAGAGTCCATATCGACGGGATGGTTTGGCACCTCGATGTCGGCTCGTCGCATCCTGGGGCTGGAGTCGGTCCCAAGGGTTGGGCTGTTCGCCCATTAAAGCGGTACGCGAGCTGGGTTTAGAACGTCGTGAGACAGTTCGGTCCCTATCCGCTGTGCGCGTAGGAGTCTTGAGAAGGGCTGTCCCTAGTACGAGAGGACCGGGACGGACGAACCTCTGGTGTGCCAGTTGTCCTGCCAAGGGCATGGCTGGTTGGCTACGTTCGGGAGGGATAACCGCTGAAAGCATCTAAGCGGGAAGCCTGCTTCGAGATGAGGACTCCCACCCACTTGATGGGGTAAGGCTCCCAGTAGACGACTGGGTTGATAGGCCGGATATGGAAGCCAGGTGACTGGTGGAGTTGACCGGTACTAATAGGCCGAGGGCTTGTCCTCAGTTGCTCGCGTCCACTGTGTTAGTTCTGAAGTAACGAACATGCCGAGACCACGTGGTGGTCGGCCGGTTCGACATCTTCATAGTGTTTCGGTGGTCATAGCGTTAGGGAAACGCCCGGTTACATTCCGAACCCGGAAGCTAAGCCTTTCAGCGCCGATGGTACTGCAGGGGGGACCCTGTGGGAGAGTAGGACACCGCCGAACAATTGTTGAGGGAAAGCCCCGGACCGTGACGGTCCGGGGCTTTTCCGCGTTTCAGGGCGAATTCTTTTTGGTTCGTCCCCGGCCCCACCGAGAGCCGGGGACAACCACTACAGCCGACCTGCGGCCTTGAGCGCCAAATATGCGTCGGCCAGAGCCGGCGCGAGGCTGTCCGGAGTCGCATCCACGACGGTGACACCGTGCCGCTGAAGTTGCTCCGCCGTACGGCGGCGCTGGATCTGAGCCTGTGTGCCGGCCGCGGCTTCGTACACGGCGTCCAGGCTGCCGCGTCCGCTCGCCATCTTCTCGATGTGCGGGTCCGCGACCGAGGCGACCACGACCGAATGGCGCTGAGTCAGTTGTGGCAGCACCGGCAGGAGGCCCTCTTCGATCGGGGCGGCGTCCAGGCTGGTCAGCAGCACCACGAGGGACCGCCGAGGGGCATGCTTCAGCGTCGCCGCGCTGAGACCCCGGGCGTCCGTTTCCACCAACTCCGGCTCGAGCACCGCCATCGCGTTGACCATGGCCGGCAGCACTTCCCCGGCTGCTCTGCCCTGCACCTGGGCGCGGACGCGGCGGTCGTAGGCCAGGAGGTCCACACGGTCGCCGGCTCGGGTGGCGAGTGCGGTGAGGAGGAGAGCGGAGTCCATGGCCGCGTCCAGACGCGGGACGTCGCCCACACGTCCGGCCGCGGTGCGGCCCGTGTCCAGCACGATCAGGATGTGCCGATCCCGTTCCGGCCGCCAGGTCCGCACGGCGACCGTCGTCCGGCGGGCGGTGGCGCGCCAGTCGATGGAACGTGTGTCGTCCCCGGGGACGTACTCGCGGAGACTGTCGAACTCGGTGCCCTCCCCGCGGGTCAGCACACTGGTCCTGCCGTCGAGTTCACGAAGGCGGGCCAGCCGGGACGGCAGATGCTTGCGGCTCGTGAAGGGCGGCAGGACGCGGACGGTCCACGGAACCCGGTGATTCCCCTGGCGGGCGGCGAGGCCGAGCGGCCCGTAGGAACGGACCGTGACGATCTCCGCGTGACGGTCGCCTCGGCGGATGGGGCGCAGAACCGTCGACAGACGGCGACTTTCGCCTGCCGGTACGGTCACTCTGTGTCGTGAGGCGGTCTGCTCGGTCCCGGGGAGCCAACTGCTCGGGGGCCAGGCGTCCCGGAGGCGGGCGCGCAGCCTTCGGGAAGACCGGTTGGTGACAGTGAGCTGCACTTCTGCGCTCTTGCCGAGCCGTACTGAGGTATCACCGGTTCGGGTGAACTGGAGCGTTCGGACTGGTGCCGCCAGGGCGTAGTCGCACAGTATTGCTACTGAGAGTGATGCGTTGACGGTGAGGATCCCCGTCCAGCTGGGTTCGAGGATTCCGACGGGGAGGGAGCCGAGGGCGGCGAGGAGTGCCGCTCGTCCGGTGAGGGCCATGACGCACCGCCTCAGCGGGGGACGGGGACGTGGGCGAGGATCGCGGTGATGACGGAGTCCGCGGTGACGCCCTCCATCTCGGCTTCGGGTCGGAGCTGGATCCGATGGCGGAGTGTGGGCAGGGCGAGGGCCTTCACATCGTCGGGGATGACGTAGTCACGGCCGGTGAGCCAGGCCCAGGCCCGCGCGGTGGAGAGCAGGGCGGTGGCGCCTCGGGGAGAGACGCCGAGAGTGAGTGAGGGGGAATCACGGGTGGCACGGCAGATATCGACGACGTAGCCCGCGATCTCGGGGGAGACCGAGGTCTTGGCGACGGCCGTCCGGGCGGCTTCCAGATCGGCCGGTGTGGCGACGGGCCGGAGGCCGGCAGCCTGCAGGTCGCGCGGGTTGAAGCCCTCGGCGTGCCTGGCGAGGACGTTGATCTCGTCGTCGCGTGAGGGCAGCGGCACGGTCAGCTTCAGCAGGAAGCGGTCGAGCTGCGCTTCCGGCAGGGGGTAAGTGCCTTCGTACTCCACGGGGTTCTGCGTGGCGGCGACCAGGAACGGCTCGGGGAGAGGGCGGGGGGTGCCGTCGACGGTGACCTGGCGCTCCTCCATGGCCTCCAGAAGCGATGACTGGGTCTTCGGAGGTGTCCTGTTGATCTCGTCGGCGAGCAGAAGGTTGGTGAAGACGGGGCCCGGCTGGAAGGAGAATTCGGCGGTCCGTGCGTCGTAGACCAGGGAGCCGGTGACGTCGCTGGGCATGAGATCGGGGGTGAACTGGACCCGCTTGGTGTCCAGTTCGAGGGACGCGGCCAGCGCCCGGACCAGCAGGGTCTTGGCGACGCCGGGGACACCCTCGAGGAGGACGTGGCCGCGACAGAGCAGGGCGACGACCAGTCCGGTGACTGCGGAGTCCTGGCCGACCACGGCCTTCGCGATCTCGGTGCGTAGGGCCTCCAGTGAGGCGCGTGCGTCGTCCGAGTGCTCGGCGGTCTCGGGGGTCGGGGCGCTCATGAAGTGCGTACCTCTCGTTCGAGGGCGTCCAGTTGGTCAGCCAGGCGGATGAGTGCGGCGTCGTCGGCGGGGGCCGGTCCGAAGAGCAGGGGCCGGAGGTCGCGGTCGCCGTCGCGCAGATGTGCCGAGACGGCCGGGAGGAGGGCTTCGGGGGAGTGGGCGTCCGCGACGGTGACGCCGAGTAGGGGGGCGATCCGGATGCGTGCGGCCTGGCGGAGTGCCGAAGCGGCGCGGTCGCGGGCGTTCGCCTTGCGGTACAGGCGGGCGCGGCCCTCGGCGGTCTCGGAGGCGCGGACGGCCACGGGCAGCCGTTCGCTGACGAGGGGCCCGAGCCGGCGGGCGCGCCAGACGGCGGCGAGCACCGCGGCGACGGCGAGTTGGAGGGTGCCCCAGAGCCATCCGGAGGGGATGAGCCGGCCGATGCCGGTCTCCCCCTCCCCGCGGCCGCCGGTGCCGTCGTCCTCGGCGGCCGATCCATCGGAGAGGGAAGGGAGGTACCAGATCAGATGCGGGTGGGAGCCGAGCAGTTGGAGGGCGAGCGACGCGTTGCCCTCCTTGTCGAGGTGATCGTTGTAGAGGATGTCGGGGGCACCGAGGAGGACGGTGTCGCCGGTTCCCGGGTCGTCGATGCGGAGCAGGGTCGGCAGGCCGTGGGCGAGGTAGCAGGAGTCGCTGCCGAGGGTGTTGTCGGTGGTGTAGCGCTCGCCGCCGAGGTCGGCGCTTCCGGCCCGCCGGGCCGCCGGGAAGGAGCACTGCGGCTCGCGGGCGGAAACCGGGGCCGGTGTGTCGGCCGAGGTTCCCGGGGCGAGGGTGCCCACGGAGGCCGGGCCGGGGGCGACGAGGACGGAGCGGCCGCCGGAGGAGTTCATCGCCGCGCGCAGGACGTCCTGCTGACGGCCGTTCAGCAGGTCCGGGCCGGCGACCAGCAGGGTGGTGTCGGGACCCATGGCGGCGGTGGCCTCGTCGAGGGTGGTGACCACGCGGGTGGTGACGCCCCGGTCCTTGAGCAGTTCGGCGACGGCGCGGCTGCCGGACGGGTCGGTGGAGCGTGGGTCGAGGCGGCCGTGCCCGTTGCTGGAGCGGATGACCGCGATGACGAAGCCGGCCACGATGAGGATGACGAGGACGAGCAGGATTCCCCGGCTGCGCGTCCAGATCTGGCGGGTCGTCGGAGACGCCGCGGTGGTGGCGGTCGTGGCCCCGGTCATCCGGTGGCTCCCTGGGCCGTGGTGTTCAGATCGGGCTTGGTGCGCCCGAGTTCGGTGTCGAGGTCACGCAGTCGTGTGTACGCCTGGCGGTCGGCGGTACGGCCGCCGTATGCGACGTCGTCGAAGGCACGGGCCGCCGAGCGCAGCGCCTCGGCGTGGCCGGGCAGGGGGCGGCCGGCCTCCGCGGCGGCCTCGTCGGCGGTGCGGCCGGGGCGGGGTTCGAGCAGGGCGCGTTCCTCCAGGGAGCGGACGATGGCCCGCATCCGTTCCTGGACGGCCTGGTTCCAGCGTCCGGCGGCGGCGTGCGCCTCGGCGGCCGTCCGGTGTTCGGCGGCGCTGCGGGGACCGTCGTCGAAGAGCGCGTCCCCCGGGGTGGCGGTGCGGTGCGGGGTGCCGAGCCGCCACCAGAGTGCGGCGATCAGGGCGGCGACGACCAGGACGATGACGACGAGTCCGAGCGGGCCGCCGGGAGAGGCCCCCGCAGCCGCGTCGAGGACGTCGGCGAGCCACTCCCAGAAGCGGTTGAGGGCGCGCTCCAGCAGGTTGGGATCGTTCTCGTGGTACATCGACTTGGACAGTTCGCGTTCCGCTGCCTCCCTCGCGGGGACGCGAGGGAGGTCCACGGGTACCTCGTCATCGGCGTGGACGGCCGGCCACGCCCCGGTCGCTCCCCCCGCGATGGACACGGCATCAGCTCCTGGGGGTGGCGTCGCCCGGTGCCGCGCCGTGGCCGTCGACGCCTGCCGCCCGGGCCAGTTCGAGGTCGAGGGCCTCGCGGCGGATGCGCTGGTCCACGTAGAGGAGCACGGTGACGCCCGCCGAGATCGGATAGGTGATGGACGAGGCGATCACCGCGCCGATGCCGGTGATGATCAGGAACGGCCAGCCGAACTCGGGTGTGCCGCCGGAGAGCAGCCCGCCGAGCCCCTCGCCGTCGACGGCGTACGCGATCAGGCCGAAGGGGATGGCGATGATCAGGGAGACCAGGAAGGTCAGCAGCACCGTGAGCAGCAGGATGCCGAAGACCCGCCACCAGGCTCCCCGCACCAGCTTCGCCGAGCGCCGCATCGACTGGACGATGCCCTGACGTTCCAGCATGAGGGCGGGCGAGGCGAGCGCGAACCGGACCATCAGCCAGAGGGTGACGACCGCGCCGGCGATCCCGCCGAGGGCGGCGAGGGCGGCGCCGCCGGCGGAGCCGATGAGAAGGCCGGGCAGGAAGCCGACGGCGAGGACCACGGCGGCGATCAGCGGCAGCAGCAGGGTGAGACCGAGGAGTTGGGGCAGCCGCGGACGGGCCTCGCGCCAGGCGTCGGACAGCGTCACGTCGCGGCCCAGCACCGAGCGGCTGATGACCACGGTCAGCAGCGCGGTGGTGAAGAGCGTGGCGATCAGGGTGATCGCCATGACCGGTGCCGTGCCCACGAGGGTCGCGTTGAGCTGGTCGCCCACCTGGCTGAGGGCTTCTTCCGGGGTGGCGTTCGGGTCCACCTCGGGCGGCTGCGGGACGAGATAGCGCTGGACGAGGATGTCGCAGATCTGCGTGATGACGGAGACGGTGATCGTGATGCCCAGGACCGTGCGCCAGTGGGCGCGCAGCGTCGACACCGCCCCGTCGAGGATCTCGCCGACTCCGAGCGGGCGCAGCGGGATCACTCCGGGCTTGGCCGCGGGAGGCTGTCCCCAGCCACCTCGCTGCGGTCCGCCTCCCCAGCCCGGTCCGCCGGCCTGCGGGGGCACGGGTCCGCCGCCGGGTCCGGTCGGCGAGGCCCACTGGCCCGCGGGCGGCTGCTCCTTGGACCATTTCGAGGAGGCGCCGGGATCACCGGCGGGGCCGGGCGCTCCGGTACCCCGGTCGTCGGACGGGGAGGATCCGGGCGAGGCCCAGCCCGGAGTGTCGTTCACGGTCGTCCACCTCGTGGATGTGTCGCGTGGCCGGCTCGGCGAGCCGGCTGGGTCACGGCGCCTGTCCGCACGTCAGGGCGGGAGGCTGGCAGCCATCGTGCCACGCGCCGACCGCCGGTGGGCCGGGCAGTGGATCTCGTTCTCGCCTTCATTGTGCGTGCGTCGGCGGGCAGACTGGGCGGATGGCTGATCAGTACGTACAAACCCTCGACGGCGAACAGCACCCCGGGCCCGGCTCGCTGCGCTGGGACGAGCTGCCGGAAGGCCCGGTGCTGGTTCTGCTGGACCAGCGCAGGTTGCCGGCAGAAGAGGCCGAGCTGGTGTGCACCGACGTCCCGGCCCTGGTGGAGGCGGTCCGGACGCTGGCCGTGCGCGGTGCGCCGCTGCTCGGGATCGTCGGGGCCTACGGGGTCGCGCTGGCCGCGGCACGGGGCTACGACGTCGCCGAGGCGGCAGCGCTTCTGGAGGGAGCGCGGCCCACCGCCGTGAACCTCGGCTACGGCGTGCGGCGGGCCGCCGGGGCGTACGGGGCGGCGGTCGGCAGGGGCGCGGACGCGCAGCAGGCGGCCGCCGCCGTGCTGGCCGAGGCGCGGCGGCTGCACCGGGAGGACGCGGAGGCGAGCGAGCGGATGGCGCGGCACGGGCTCACGCTGCTCGACGAGCTGCTGCCCGGCGGCAGTCACCGGATCCTGACGCACTGCAACACCGGACGGCTGGTCTCGGGCGGTGAGGGCACGGCGTTCGCCGTGGCGCTCGCCGCGCACCGGGTGGGCCGGCTGCGCAAGCTGTGGGTGGACGAGACCCGGCCGCTGCTGCAGGGTGCGCGGCTGACCGCGTACGAGGCGGCCCGCAACGGGATGGCGTACACCCTGCTCACGGACAACGCGGCAGGGTCGCTGTTCGCGGCGGGAGAGGTCGACGCCGTGCTGATCGGGGCCGACAGGATCGCGGCGGACGGCTCCGTGGCCAACAAGGTGGGCAGCTATCCGCTCGCCGTGCTCGCCCGCTACCACCATGTGCCGT
Organism: Streptomyces sp. HUAS CB01; assembly: GCF_030406905.1. NCBI lineage: Bacteria > Bacillati > Actinomycetota > Actinomycetes > Kitasatosporales > Streptomycetaceae > Streptomyces > Streptomyces chengbuensis. Next base: position 3,073,561 of record NZ_CP129137.1, on the reverse strand, counting down.
TCATCGTGGTGGCGCCGACCACGACCGTGGATCCGGCGACGCCGGACGGGGCGTCGATCGAGGTGGAGCAGCGGTCCGGACAGGAGGTCACGGAGCTGCCGGCGCCGCTCGGGGCGGCGATGGTGACCGGCGTCACATCGCCGCCGGGGCCGCGTACACCCGATGCTGTTCCCGGTGCCTCGGGGCTGCCGGTGGCGCCGGTGGGAACCCAGGCCTACAACCCCGCGTTCGATGTGACGCCGCCGGAACTCGTGACCGCGATCGTCACGGAGGAAGGGGTCGTGTCACCGGTCGCCGGGGGCGGGATCGCCGAGCTGTGTGCCAGGTCACGCCAGGTAACGATTAGCTAATGGGATGATGTCGATTATGAAGGGACGCGTCCTTGTCGTCGACGACGACACCGCACTGGCCGAGATGCTCGGCATTGTGCTGCGTGGTGAAGGGTTCGAGCCGTCGTTCGTAGCGGACGGCGACAAGGCACTCGCCGCTTTCCGGGAGACCAAACCGGACCTGGTGCTTCTTGACCTCATGCTGCCCGGCAGGGACGGCATCGAGGTGTGCCGGCTCATCCGGGCGGAGTCGGGTGTGCCGATCGTGATGCTCACGGCCAAGAGCGACACCGTCGATGTGGTGGTCGGGCTGGAGTCCGGCGCCGACGACTACATCGTGAAGCCGTTCAAGCCCAAGGAGCTGGTGGCCCGTATCCGGGCCCGGCTGAGGAGGTCCGAGGAGCCCGCTCCCGAGCAGCTCGCGATCGGGGACCTGGTCATCGACGTGGCCGGGCACTCCGTGAAGCGCGACGGCCAGTCGATCGCGCTCACCCCGCTCGAGTTCGACCTGCTGGTGGCGCTCGCCCGCAAGCCGTGGCAGGTGTTCACGCGCGAGGTGCTGCTCGAGCAGGTGTGGGGCTACCGGCACGCGGCCGACACCCGTCTGGTGAACGTGCACGTGCAGCGGCTGCGCTCCAAGGTCGAGAAGGACCCGGAGCGGCCGGAGATCGTCGTGACCGTCCGTGGCGTCGGTTACAAGGCCGGACCGAGCTGACATGGCCGTGGGCAGCGCTGCTCCGAAGCCCGGGGGGCCGGGAGTCCGTACGGGGCGGGCTGCCGGGCCCGGGCACGGGTCTTCACGTTTCGGCCGTCCGTTCCCCGGCGGACGGCTGCTGCCGGACGGGGCGCCGGGCAGGCCGGTGCTCCGGCTCGTCGTGCGCTGGTTCAGGCGTCCGCTGCTGCCGGCCGTACGGCTGTGGCGGCGGAACATCCAGCTGCGTGTCGTCGCCGGGACCCTGCTCATGTCGATGGGCGTCGTGCTGCTGCTCGGTCTCGTCGTCATCGGCCAGGTCCGCAACGGACTCCTGGACGCCAAGGAACAGGCGGCCCTGAGCCAGGCGGCGGGTGGTTTCGCGGCCGCGCAGGAGAAGGCGAGCGGAGCCTCCGCGCTGGGTGGCCAGGACGGTGACGCCACGGACGGCAGGCCCAGCCGCGGCTCCGTGAACTGGCGGTCCGAGCTGGTGAAGCAGCTGGCCAGCGGTGGTCAGGGCGCGTACCACGTGGTGGCACTGAGCCCGGACTCCGACGACGCCGGGACGAGCCGGGCCCCGCGGGCCTCGGGGGACGTGGACGTGACGAGCGTTCCCGCGTCGCTGCGCAGCTCGGTCGCGCAGGGGACGGGCACGTTCCAGACCTACGTCAAGATCAAGTACTCGGTTCCGAAGGAGTCCGAGGCCGGTCTGGTCGTCGGCAAGCGGCTCAACGACGTCGCGGGCTACTCGTACGAGCTGTACTACCTCTTCCCGCTCACGCAGGAGGAGGAGTCGCTGAGCCTGGTCAAGGGCACGCTGGCGACGGCGGGGCTGTTCGTGGTCGTGCTGCTCGGGGCCATCGCGTGGCTGGTGGTGCGGCAGGTCGTCACGCCCGTCCGGATGGCCGCAGGCATCGCCGAGCGTCTGTCCGCCGGACGGCTCCAGGAACGGATGAAGGTCACCGGCGAGGACGACATCGCCCGGCTCGGTGAGGCCTTCAACAAGATGGCGCAGAACCTTCAGCACAAGATCCAGCAGCTGGAGGAGCTGTCGCGGATGCAGCGCCGCTTCGTCTCGGACGTGTCGCACGAGCTGCGTACGCCGCTGACGACGGTGCGGATGGCCGCGGACCTCATCCACGAGGCACGGGGCGACTTCGACCCCGCGACGGCACGCTCCGCGGAGCTGCTGGCGGACCAGCTGGACCGGTTCGAGTCGCTGCTCGCCGACCTGCTGGAGATCAGCAGGTTCGACGCGGGCGCGGCGGCCCTCGAAGCGGAGGCGATAGACCTCCGCGAGGTGGTCCATCGGGTGATCGGCGGCGCCGAGCCGCTGGCGGAGCGCAAGGGCAGCCGGATCCGGGTCGTCGGCGACGAGCAGCCGGTGGTGGCCGAGGCCGACGCCCGCCGGATCGAGCGCGTGCTGCGCAACCTCGTCGTCAACGCCGTGGAGCACGGCGAGGGCCGCGACGTGGTGGTGCGGATGGCGTCCGCCGGAGGTGCGGTCGCCGTGGCGGTTCGGGACTACGGGGTGGGGCTCAAGCCCGGCGAGGCGACCCGGGTGTTCAACCGCTTCTGGCGGGCCGACCCGGCTCGGGCGCGTACGACGGGTGGCACGGGCCTCGGCCTGTCCATCGCCGTGGAGGACGCGCGGCTCCACGGCGGCTGGCTGCAGGCGTGGGGAGAGCCGGGCGGCGGTTCGCAGTTCCGGCTGACCCTGCCGCGCACGGCGGACGAGCCGCTGCGCGGCTCGCCGATACCGCTGGAGCCCGAGGACTCCCGGCGTGCGCGTGAGCGGGCGGCCGCCGACGCGGCGAACGACCGTGCGCTGCGGCTGTCTACGGTGCCGTCGCAGCCCGGCGCGCACCGGCCGGGCCTGGCGATACCGGGGCGGCCCGCGGTGCCGCCGCACACCCCGCCGTCGGCGGCGGTGGACCCGGCGGCCCTGCCCGGCAGCGGCGCCCGTGTGGTGGCCCGTCCGGCGTCGGAGCGGCCGGGGGACGGCGGGACGGCGGATTCCGTCCCGGGACAGGTTTCGGAGCGGGAGGACACCACTCGTGGGCGCTGAGGGGCGTCGGTACGGCCACGGACGCGCCACACGGTTCTCGGCGCTGCTCGTCTGCGCCGGCTTCGTGCTGGCCGGCTGCGCGTCGATGCCGGACAGCGGCGACGTGGAGCAGGTGAAGGCCACGCAGGGCCCGGACTCCCAGGTGCGGGTGTACGCCGTCCCGCCTCGTGACGGCGCCCGGCCTCAGGAGATCGTCGACGGCTTCCTGGAGGCCATGACCAGCGACGATCCAAGCTATGCGACGGCCCGGAAGTACCTCACCAAGCGCTGGACCAAGAAGTGGCGGCCCGAGTCGCTCACGACCGTGCTGACCGAGGCCCCCCAGTCCGCGGCTCCGGCCGGCCGGGAGGGGGGCGACGAGCTGACCTACGCGCTGTCCGGCGAGCTGATCGCGACGGTCGACCGGCACGAGTACAAGTCGGTCGTGCCCACGCAGTACGGCGGCGCGCTGCGGCTGGTGCGGCAGAACACCCCTGACGGCAAGGGCAAGGAGTGGCGCATCGACGCGGCTCCCGAGGGCCTGGTGCTCGGCGAGAGCGACTTCCTGCGCAACCACCTGTCGGTGAACAAGTACTACTGGGCGTCGGGCCAGAACTCGGTGGTCGCGGACCCGGTCTACATCCGGCAGCGGCAGGATCCGGTGACCCGGATGGACCCGGTCGCGCAGACGATCTCGGCGCTGTTCGAGGGCCCCGCCCACTGGCTGATGCCGGTGGTGGACTCGCCGTTCCCCGCGGGCGCGGGACTGAAGAAGGGCATCACGTCCCTGACGCCCGACGACCAGGGCGAGCTCAAGGTGCCGCTCAACGACAAGGCGTCGAACGTCGGCGGCGCGGTGTGCAAGCGCATGGCCACGCAGATGCTGCTCACCCTGCGGGAGCTGGCGGCGCCCCGCGTCGAGCAGGTGCAGCTCCAGCGGGCCGACGGCTCCCCGCTGTGCGTGCTCACGGCCGACCAGGCCGACGCGTACGCCCTGGAGCGGCTGTCCCCGAGCCCCAACGTGTACTTCGTCGACAGCGACCACAGGATGGCCGTGGTGGGGACGAAGCCCAAGAACATCGACAAGACCCTGGTCCGCGGGCCGTTCGGCGACGGGCAGGTGAAGATCGGCACGGTCGCCGTGGCACGGAGTCTGCACCGGGCGGCGGCGGTCTCGCAGGACGGCAAGTCCCTGTACGCGGCGTCGATCGTCTCGGACGAGCCCCTGGCCGCGCCGCTGGTGCGGAGCGGTGCCCCGCGGGCCGCCGACCGGCTCTCGGCGCCGAGCTGGGACCGGAACGACCTGTGGGTCGCGGACCGGGACCCCGCCAACCCCCGGCTGCTGCGCTTCGCGGGCGGCAAGGGGCCGGCGCAGGAGGTCATGGTCGACGGGCTCGACGGCGCGCGCATCGAGTCGCTGCGGGTCTCGGCCGACGGGGTGCGCATGGCACTGCTCCTGTCCAAGGACGGCAAGAGCACCCTGGAGATCGGCCGGGTCGAGCGGCGCACGGACTCCGGCGGGGCGACGACGGTGTCCGTGGTGGAACTGCGCGCGGCGGCGCCGCGTCTGGAGTCGGTGACCGCGCTGTCCTGGGCCGGGCCGAGTCGTCTCGTCGTGGTCGGCAAGGAGACCGGCGGTGTGCAGCAGGTGCGCTACATCCAGACGGACGGCTCCCTGACCCCGGCAGGCGGTCTTCCGGGCCTGAACAAGGTGTCGGCGGTGGCCGCCACGGAGGACGAGGAACAGCTCCTGGTGGCGATCTCGGACGACGGGCTGGTGCGGCTGATGCCGAACGCGAACTGGCAGACGATGGTCGAGAAGGGGGCGTCGCCGGTCTACCCCGGCTGAGCGCCCGACCTCGTCCGGGCCGGTGGCGGGCGGAGCCCGGTCCCGGCCTCCTCTGCTCCGGGAGGGAACGGGACACGAGCCCCGGTCCTGGCTCCGGTCCCCACGGTGCCCCGGCCTCTCGCCGGTTTTCCACAGGTCCTCATGGTTGTCCACAGCCCCGCTCGCGTGCGCCCGCGGCCGGGCACAGTGGGGCCATGCGGTGGTGGTGGCGGGAGATCTCGGGGCTGGTCCTGCCCGCGGTGTGCGCGGGCTGCGGGCACGCCCGTACGGCGCTGTGCGAGGAGTGCGCGGAAGAGCTGGCGGGGCCGCCGGCCCGGGCACGGCCGTGCCCCGAGCCCCAGGGGCTGCCGGTCGTGTTCGCCGCCGCGCGGTACGAGGGCGCGGTGCGGTCCGTCCTGATCGCCCACAAGGAGCGGGGCGTGCTGGGGCTGGCCCGTCCTCTCGGGGCGGCGCTCGCGGGGGCCGTCCGTGCGGCGACGCCGGAGGGGCGGGCGGCGCGGGGGCCGCTGCTGCTGGTCCCGGTGCCCTCGGCGCGGCGGGCGGTACGGGCGCGTGGTCACGACCCGTCGCGGCGGATCGCCGTGGCGGCGGCCGGGGCACTGCGGCGCGCGGGGACGTACGCCAGGGTCCTCCCGGTGCTGCGCCAGGGGAGGCGGGTGTCCGACCAGTCGGGTCTCACGGCCCGGGAGCGGCTCGAGAACATGTCCGGGGCGCTGGAGGTGGCCCCGTGGGCCGGGCGGGTACTCGAGGCCCGCAGAACCGTACTGGTGGACGACGTGATGACCACGGGAGCCTCGCTGGCCGAGGCGGTGAGGGCACTCCGTGCCGCGTTTTCTGGACACGCTTCCGAATGCACCCGAATGAGTGCCGCCGTCATCGCCGCTCCACCTCTGTCCTTCGAAACGGGCCGGAACTGACAGGCGTGTTGCAACGTTGCAGGTAGTGAGAGCAGGAACGGCCACGAATGGACGTACGCGCTGGTAGCGGGTGCCGACAGGGGTCCTGGCGAGCTATGTTCGGTTGTGAGGCAGGTGAACGCTCTCCTTCATCGAATACATGGCCGAGTTGCGGTCAGGTGTTCCTGAAGTAACCCAGATCTTTGACATCGGTGGGGTGGCGATCTTGCCCATGGGGGAGGAGGAGGTGAAAGTCGCCAAGTCCGAGGCTCCGGTGCTCGCCGGAGCCTGGTGCAAAAGGGAGATGCTCCGCAATTGAACAGCGGAGTGATCCGGGAACGGAGTTCTGCGTGGACATCGTCGTCAAGGGCCGCAAGACCGAGGTGCCCGAGCGGTTCCGCAAGCACGTGGCCGAGAAGCTGAAGCTGGACAAGATCCAGAAGCTCGACGGCAAGGTGATCAGCCTCGACGTCGAGGTGTCCAAGGAGCACAACCCGCGGCAGGCCGACCGTTCCGACCGCGTGGAGATCACACTTCTTTCACGCGGCCCGGTGATCCGGGCGGAAGCAGCGGCAGGCGACCCGTACGCAGCGCTCGACCTGGCCACGGCGAAGCTGGAGGCTCGGCTCCGCAAGCAGCACGACAAGCGCCACACACGCAGGGGCAACGGGCGGCTGTCGGCAGCGGAGGTCGCCGATGTCGTCCCGGGCGTGGCCCAGTTGAACGGGAGCGGTGAGCCCGTCACCGAGGCATCGTCGGAATCCATTCCCACCACCCGGATGGGCTCGCTCGAGGTGCAGGGCGAAGGACCCCTGGTGGTCAGGGAGAAGACCCACCTCGCCGCTCCGATGACGCTCGACCAGGCGCTCTACGAAATGGAGCTGGTCGGGCACGACTTCTATCTCTTCGTCGACTCCGAGACCAAGGAGCCCAGTGTCGTCTACCGGCGGCACGCCTACGACTACGGCGTCATCCACCTGCAGACCGACCCCCTCGCAGGAGGCGAGTCGAGCGGCGCCGGTGGTGCGCTCGGCGGCTGACCCCGTCATGCGAACGGTGCCCCTGGGAGCGCCCTGTGCGCCCCCAGGGGCACCTTCGTGCCACCGCGGGATCGCCACTGGGCCGCACGGGCATGAAATCATGGCGATCCGAGCCAACCGGTGCGCTGTGGACTGCGGTTGGCGGACCGCAGACCAACGCAGGCCACGGCCTCAGGGGGAGGAACGATGGCGGACAGCTTCGGCCCGGTGCACCAGGCGGGCGACGCCGGTGCGACGGGCGGCGCGGACGGCACGGAGGACGTGTCCCGCAAGGAGCCGATCCGGGTGCTCGTCGTGGACGACCACGCCCTCTTCCGCCGCGGGCTGGAGATCGTCCTCGCCCAGGAGGAGGACATCCAGGTCGTCGGGGAGGCCGGGGACGGCGCGGAGGCGGTGGACAAGGCCGCCGATCTGCTGCCCGACATCGTGCTGATGGACGTAAGGATGCCGAAGCGGGGCGGCATCGAGGCCTGCACCTCCATCAAGGAGGTCGCCCCCAGCGCGAAGATCATCATGCTGACGATCAGCGACGAGGAGGCAGACCTCTACGAGGCGATCAAGGCAGGCGCCACCGGGTACCTCCTCAAGGAGATCTCCACCGACGAGGTGGCGACCGCCATCCGCGCGGTGGCCGACGGCCAGTCGCAGATCAGTCCGTCGATGGCGTCCAAGCTGCTCACCGAGTTCAAGTCGATGATCCAGCGCACCGACGAGCGCCGCCTCGTGCCCGCCCCCCGGCTCACCGACCGGGAGCTGGAGGTCCTCAAGCTGGTGGCGACGGGCATGAACAACCGTGACATCGCAAAGGAGTTGTTCATCTCCGAGAACACGGTGAAGAACCACGTCCGCAACATCCTGGAGAAGCTCCAGCTGCACTCCAGGATGGAAGCGGTCGTCTACGCCATGCGCGAGAAGATCCTCGAGATCCGCTAGCGCCGGGACCGGGAAGGTCTGCCGGGAGCCGGTGAACCCTGCCGCTCACGTCACCGGCCGTGCCGGCTCAGCCGAGGGCGGCGACCAGGGGCGCCGCCAACTCCGGGCGGTCGACCCGCTCCACACGGACCGCGTCGCAGCCCACCCACTCGGCCGCCTCCAGCAGCGCCTGAGCCATCGGCCGGACCGCCTTCGGCGACTCCAGGGAGACCTGTCTGGCGACCAGAGTCGTCCCCTCACGCGCGGGGTCGACCCGGCCCAGCAGCCGCCCGCCGGACAGCAGCGGCATCGCGAAGTAGCCGTGCACCCGCTTCGCCTTCGGGACGTACGCCTCCAGGCGATGGGTGAAGCCGAAGATCCGCTCGGTACGGGCCCGCTCCCAGATCAGCGAGTCGAACGGCGACAGCAGCGTCGTGCGGTGACGGCCGCGCGGCTCGGTCGCGAGCGCATCCGGGTCGGCCCAGGCCGGCTTGTCCCAGCCCTCGACGCGGACCGGCACGAGTCCGGAGTCCGCGACCACCGCGTCGAACTGCTCACCCTTCAGCCGGTGGTAGTCCGCGATGTCCGCGCGGGTGCCCACGCCCAGCGACTGCCCGGCCAGCCGCACCAGCCGGCGCAGGCACTCCCGGTCGTCCAGATCGTCATGGAGCACGGCATCGGGGATGGCGCGCTCGGCGAGGTCGTACACCCGCTTCCAGCCGCGCCGCTCCGTGCACACCACCTCGCCGTACATCAGTGCCCGCTCGACGGCGACCTTGGCCTCCGACCAGTCCCACCAGAGGCCGCCGTTCTTCGCTCCGCCCAGCTCCGTGGCGGTCAGCGGCCCCTCGGCGCGCAGCTGGTCCACCACCTTCCCGTAGGCCCCGTCCGGCAGGTCGTGGTACCACTGCGGACGGGCACGGTAGGCGCGGCGCCGGAAGGCGAAGTGGGGCCACTCCTCGACGGGGAGTATGCAGGCCGCGTGCGACCAGTACTCGAAGGCGTGGCTCTCGCTCCAGTAGGCGTCCTCGACCGTCTTGCGGCCGACGGCGCCCAGCCGGGCGTACGGGATCAGCTCGTGGGAACGCGCGAGCACGGAGATCGTGTCCAGCTGCACCGCGCCGAGGTGGCGCAGCACGCCCCGCACACCGGCTCTGCGGTCGGGGGCACCGAGGAACCCCTGGGCCCGCAGCGCGACACGGCGGGCCTCGTCGGCGGACAGCTCGGCAACTGGGGGCGGCGCGGTGTTCATGCTCCGCACCCTAGAGGGCGGCACCGACAGTCGCCGGGCGCCGCCGGGAGCCCGCCGGGGTCCCGGCGCCGAGTCCGCGGCCCGGGCGGTGCCGGCCACGGCCCGGCCGGTGGACGGGCCAGGGGGGGCGGGTGGCGTCCGTCACGCCTTGGCCGGCAGGTAGGGGACCGGGCACGGCAGCCCGAGGTCCGACGGGAGCAGGGAGGCGACCCAGCAGTCGCGCAGGGTGCCCCGGCCGTGGAAGCCGGAGCGCTGGACGCCCTCGACGGTGAATCCGGCCTTCTCGGCGACGGCGCGCGAGCCCGTGTTGCCCACTTCGGCGCGCCATTCCAGCCGTGTGCAGTCCAGCCGCGTGAAGGCCCAGCGGGCCATGGCGAGCGTGACCTCGGTCGCGTAACCGCGGCCCCGGTGCTCCTTGGCCGTCCAGAAGCCGATCTCCCAGGCCCCCGAGCGCGGGTGGTGCAGGCTCGTGGAGGCGATCAGCGCGCCGCCCTCGCGCGCCCGCACGGAGAAGGTGTACTCGGTGTCGTCGCGCCAGCCGGCGGGCACGGTGACCGCGATGAACTCCTCGGCGTGCCGCAGTTCGTACGGCGAGGGGACCGGGATCCAGCGCTGGATGTCGGGGTCCTGACATGCGGCGCGGACCTCCTCGGCGTCACCCGGGGTGAAGGGGCTCAGCCGCAGCCGGTCGGTGGTGAGGGTGATGGGCTCCATGGCCGAATTCTGGTCACTCTCCGTCGGCCGTGCGAACACTTTTCGAGATCAGCGGCACTTTCCGGTGCTCCCGCACGTTCTCCAGACACGCGGCGGTCGTCCCCGGTGCCCTGCGGCTCTCCCGGCGCGGCGCCGTCCTCGCTTACGATGGCCGATGCGGTGGGGCCCACCTGCCGTGCCCGCGCCAGTGTCCACACGACCCAGTGCCAGGCCCGACCGGCAAGGAGACCAACCTCAGTGTCCGTCTTCAACAAGCTCATGCGTGCAGGCGAAGGCAAGATCCTGCGCAAACTGCACCGCATCGCGGACCAGGTCAACTCCATCGAGGAAGACTTCGTCAACCTCTCCGACGCCGAGTTGCGGGCCCTCACCGACGAGTACAAGGAGCGCTTCGCCGACGGCGAGAGCCTCGACGACCTGCTGCCCGAGGCGTTCGCCACCGTCCGTGAGGCCGCCAAGCGCGTGCTCGGCCAGCGCCACTACGACGTCCAGCTGATGGGCGGCGCCGCGCTGCATCTCGGCTACGTCGCGGAGATGAAGACCGGTGAGGGCAAGACCCTCGTCGGTACGCTCCCGGCCTATCTGAACGCGCTGTCCGGCAAGGGCGTGCACCTGATCACGGTCAACGACTACCTGGCCGAGCGCGACTCCGAGATGATGGGCCGGGTGCACCGGTTCCTCGGTCTGAGCGTCGGCTGCATCCTCGCCAACATGACGCCCGCGCAGCGCCGTGAGCAGTACGCCTGCGACATCACGTACGGCACGAACAACGAGTTCGGCTTCGACTACCTCCGCGACAACATGGCCTGGTCGAAGGAGGAGCTCGTCCAGCGCGGCCACAACTTCGCGATCGTCGACGAGGTCGACTCCATCCTCGTCGACGAGGCCCGTACGCCGCTGATCATCTCCGGTCCCGCCGACCAGGCCACCAAGTGGTACGGCGACTTCGCCAAGCTGGTCAAGCGCCTGAACCGGGGCGAGCCCGGTAACCCGCTGAAGGGCATCGAGGAGACCGGCGACTACGAGGTCGACGAGAAGAAGCGGACCGTCGCCATCCATGAGTCCGGTGTCTCGAAGGTCGAGGACTGGCTGGGGATCGACAACCTCTACGAGTCCGTGAACACCCCGCTGGTCGGCTACCTGAACAACGCCATCAAGGCCAAGGAGCTGTTCAAGAAGGACAAGGACTACGTCGTCATCGACGGCGAAGTCATGATCGTCGACGAGCACACCGGCCGTATCCTCGCCGGCCGCCGCTACAACGAGGGCATGCACCAGGCGATCGAGGCGAAGGAAGGGGTGGACATCAAGGACGAGAACCAGACCCTCGCCACGATCACCCTGCAGAACTTCTTCCTCCTCTACAACAAGCTCTCCGGCATGACCGGTACGGCCATGACCGAGGCCGCGGAGTTCCACCAGATCTACAAGCTGGGCGTCGTGCCGATCCCGACGAACCGGCCCATGGTCCGCAAGGACCAGTCGGACCTGATCTACCGCACCGAGGTGGCCAAGTTCGCCGCCGTGGTGGACGACATCGAGGAGAAGCACCGCAAGGGCCAGCCGATCCTCGTCGGCACCACGTCGGTCGAGAAGTCGGAGTACCTCTCGCAGCAGCTGCTCAAGCGCGGCATCCAGCACGAGGTCCTCAACGCCAAGCACCACGAGCGCGAGGCCGTGATCGTGGCCCAGGCCGGTCGCAAGGGCGCCGTGACGGTCGCCACGAACATGGCCGGCCGCGGTACGGACATCAAGCTCGGCGGCAACCCCGACGACCTGGCCGAGGCGGAGCTGCGCGGACGGGGCCTGGACCCGGTCGAGCACGTCGAGGAGTGGGCCGCGGCACTTCCGGCCGCTTTGGAGAAGGCCGAACTCGAGGTCAAGGAGGAGTTCGAGGAGGTCAAGTCCCTCGGCGGGCTCTACGTCCTCGGCACCGAGCGGCACGAGTCGCGGCGCATCGACAACCAGCTGCGCGGTCGTTCCGGCCGTCAGGGAGACCCGGGCGAGTCCCGCTTCTACCTCTCCCTCGGCGACGACCTGATGCGGCTGTTCAAGGCGCAGATGGTCGAGCGGGTCATGGCCATGGCCAACGTCCCGGACGACGTCCCGATCGAGAACAAGATGGTGACGCGCGCGATCGCGTCCGCCCAGTCCCAGGTCGAGCAGCAGAACTTCGAGACGCGCAAGAACGTCCTGAAGTACGACGACGTGCTCAACCGGCAGCGCAAGGTCATCTACGCCGAGCGCCGCCGCGTCCTGGAGGGCGAGGACCTGCACGAGCACGTCCGCCACTTCATGGACGACACGATCGACGCCTACATCCAGGCGGAGACCGTCGAGGGCTTCGCGGAGGAGTGGGACCTCGACCGGCTGTGGGGCGCCTTCAAGCAGCTCTACCCGGTGAAGGTGACCATCGAGGAGCTGGAGGAGGCCGCGGGCGACCGGGCCGGTGTCACCGCCGAGTTCATCGCCGAGACGATCAAGGACGACATCCACGAGCAGTACGACGAGCGCGAGAAGCAGCTCGGCTCGGACATCATGCGCGAGCTGGAGCGGCGCGTGGTGCTGTCGGTCCTGGACCGCAAGTGGCGCGAGCACCTCTACGAGATGGACTACCTCCAGGAGGGCATCGGTCTGCGCGCGATGGCGCAGAAGGACCCGCTCGTGGAGTACCAGCGCGAGGGCTTCGACATGTTCACCGCGATGATGGACGGCATCAAGGAGGAGTCCGTCGGCTACCTGTTCAACCTGGAGGTCCAGGTCGAGCAGCAGGTCGAGGAGATCCCCGTCCAGGACTCCGCGGAGAGGACCTCGCTGTCCAAGGACGACGCGGTGCCCGCCGCTGCCGGCCGTCCCGAGATCAGGGCGAAGGGCCTGGACGCTCCGCAGCGTCCGGACCGGCTGCACTTCTCGGCGCCGACGGTCGACGGCGAGGGCGGCATCGTCGAGGGCGACTTCACCAACGGCGACGCGGCCCGTTCCGAGTCCGACGGCATGACGCGCGCGGAGCGCCGCAAGGCGCAGAAGAGCGCGGGACGCCGCCGCAAGAAGTGACACCGCGGGAGTGAAGCCGCGGGTCGTAGGGCCGGACACCGGAGGGTGTCCGGCCCCACGGGCGTTGATGGGCGTGGCGGGTGTGGGGCTCTGCCGGGGCGGTGACGGCGCGTTCGCCGGCTGCACGGCTGCACGGCTGTACGGCTGCACGGGGCGGCCGGGCGCGCGTGCCGGGCCGAATCGGGCGGGGCCTCAGCGGCCCGGAGCCGCGTCGCGCTGAGCCGGGTCCGAGCCGGCCTACGGGCGATCCCTGAGGTTGGGCGGAGGCCGTCCGGCGGGCGGGGGCCACTGGCCGAGCGCGCCGCGCTGAGCCGTGCTGGGCGGGGCCTGAGGGGCGCAGCGTCCGGTTGCGCCAGTGCCTGCCGGGCCGCGCCGGGCCCACCGGGGCTCTGGCGCGGGCGGAGGCCGTTCGCCGGGTCGGCCACGTCTGGACCGCGCTGAGCGGCGCCATGGCTACGACGGGCCTACGGGCGATACGTGACGCGGAGCGAAAGCCCGCCCGCGAGGCAGGGCCGGGAGCCGCGCCAGGCTGAGCCGAGCCGTGCCGGGCGGGACCGCAGTGTCCCGAGCCCGCCGTGCTGAGCCGCGCCGCGCTGAGCCGTGCTGGGCGGGGCCTGAGGGGCGCAGCGTCCGGTTGCGCCAGTGCCTGCCGGGCCGCGCCGGGCCCACCGGGGCTCTGGCGCGGGCGGAGGCCGTTCGCCGGGTCGGCCACGTCTGGACCGCGCTGAGCGGCGCCATGGCTACGACGGGCCTACGGGCGATACGTGACGCGGAGCGAAAGCCCGCCCGCGAGGCAGGGCCGGGAGCCGCGCCAGGCTGAGCCGAGCCGTGCCGGGAGCCGCGCCCGGCCGCAGCAGTGCATGCCGGGGATGCCTGCGTGCCAAAGCGGGGCCTATGGGCGATCCCTGAGGCGGCCGGGCGCCGCCCGCCGGGCCGCGCCTGGCCGAGTAGCGCCCGCTGGCCGTCTCCGGCCGCGCCCGAGCTGGCCCGGGCACGGTGCCTTGGCCGGGCCGCCGAGGCCTACGGTCGGTCCCTGACGTGGCAGGAGGCCGTCCGACGGGGGACCACTGCTGGCCGCGCCGCGCTGAGCCGCGCCCGGCCTACGAGCGATCCCTGACACGGGGTGGAGGTCACCACCCGACGGGACCCGCGCCAACGCCCGGCCGCGCCGCGCTGAGCCGCGCCGGCGTCAGCCCGGCACGCGTGCCTGGCCGGGCCGGGGCCGCAGCCGTGCCGCCCCCGCACGCGCTGAGTCGGTCCATGCCCGATCCAGGGGCGATCCCTGACGTGGCGTGGAGGTCGGCTGTCGGGCCGGGCAGCGTGGCGCGTCCGGCCCCGGGAGCCCACGGGCGGCCCCACCTGGGGTGGAGGCCGCCCGGTGGGTGAGGGCCGGTCTCTGCCGGGCCGTTTGAGGCGGGAGCGGGCCCTCAGGCCGCCGCAGAGGCGTTCGTCCGAGGCGTGGGCCCGGTCCGGTGTGGTGCCGGTGGGGTGTCGGTCAGACGCCGGCCGTGAGCCGTTCGCCGCCGAGTTCCACTGCCGCGCAGCGCCAGCGGAGGTCGGGACCCTGCTCCAGGCGGAAGGCCATGGCGCGTACCTGCTCGCCCGTGGTGATCCGGGCGAACGCCTCGATGACGCCCGGTCGGGGCACGTACTCGTCGCAGTGGCGCAGGACCGGGCGAAGCCCGTTCGTGCTGAGCGGGGCCCCGGGGGCGAGGCGGACGAGTTGCTCGTAGGCGGGACCGATGGTGTGCCCCAGCATCCAGTGGACGGGCCGGCGGCCGCTGAGCACCGAGAGCAGCCGTTCCGCGAACCAGTAGCGGGGAAGCCGGGACCGGCCGCCCGTGGAAGGGCCTGCTGCGGCCGCCGCGGGCCGCCGCGGGGCGCGGCCGGGGGCGCGGCTGTCATGACGGTTCCCGGGCCTCGTCCCCGTCCTCGGCGAGGTGTGCTGCATGGCGGTCGCCCCTTCGATACTCACGAGTAACTTCTTGGTGAGGATCTTGTACGGGCCGGTGGGCGGCTGTCGCAACGGCCTCCGCGCACCGAGGGCGGTCCGCCGAGGTTCACCTATCAGGGTGATGGACGGGCTCCGAGGCCCGGAACGGTGCGGTTCGGAAGCACCCTCGGTCATCCGGGAACGACGCCGGGGAGGGGCCGCGGGGCACCCCGAAGGGGTACTCCGCACGTATCCTTGGGTGCTCACCCGACGACGAAAGCGGCCCTCATGCGCGTCTACGTTCCCCTGACCCTTCCCGGTCTCGCAGAGGCGCACAAGGCGGGCGAGATCGGGCCCGGTCCGCTGACCGCCTACGCGGTGACGCCCGCACTGCGCGAGTGGTACGTCTCCGACGACATCGAGGAACTCGAGTACGCGGCGCTGAGCCGGGCCGCGTCGGCGTCGCTGCGGTCGCTGGCCGGTGACCCGGAGGTGCCTCGGCGCCGGGTCGTCGTCGCCGTCGACGTCCCGGACAGCGCCGCGGTCGCGGACCCGTCGGCGGGGCTGGGGGCGGCCTCGCTGGGCGAGGTGCGCATCGCGAGTGCGGTGCCGCTGGCGAAGGCGGCGTCGGTGCACGTCGACTCCGAGGACGCGGAGAGCGACGTGGCCGCCGCGGCGGACGCGCTGGGGGCGGCGGACCACGGCGACGACGACGCTCAGTTCATCGTGGACGGAGCGGAGGACCATGAGCTGCTCTGGTACGGGGTGCAGGAGATCCCCGGCCTCATCCACTGAGACCGGCCGCACTCCCGGCGCCCTCGGCGTACCGGACCCCTCGGCGGTCGGCCGCCTGGACGTCGCCATGACCGGTGGCCGGGACCCGTCCCTGCCCGGCGGCGCGGACCTCGCCGCCCCCGGCACCGCCGGGTCCCCGGCCCCTGCCGTCCCCGGTGGTCCCGTCGGTGCTTCCTGTGCTTCCGGTGCCCCGGCCACCCGCGCCCCGGCCACTCGCTGCACGCGCCCGCACACCGGTGGCTGTCGGACCCGGCCGGTACCGTTGCCTGCCATGGGGAATCACCGCACGCACGGCGCGCACGTGGTCTGGGACTGGAACGGCACGCTCCTCGACGACATCCACACCGTCATCGAGGCGACGAACGCGTCGTTCGCCGAGATAGGACTCGGAGCGATCACGCTCGAGCGCTACCGCGAGCTCTACTGTGTGCCGGTGCCGCGGTTCTACGAGCGGCTCATGGGCCGGATGCCCACGGACGAGGAGTGGGCGGCCATGGACGCGGTCTTCCACAAGCACTACTGGCGGCTGGCCGAGGCCTGCCTGCTCACGGCCGGTGCGGCGGAACTGCTCGCCGCGCGCCGGACAGCGGGCCGTACGCAGTCGCTGCTGTCGCTGGCCCCGCACGACCAGCTGATACCGATCGTGCGGCGCCACGGGATCGAGGAGCACTTCGTACGGGTGGACGGGCGCGTCGGCGCCTCCCACGCGGGCAAGACGGAGCACATGGTGCGGCATCTGGCGGCGATGGAGAACGTGCCGCCGGAGCGGATCGTGGTCGTCGGCGACGCGGCGGACGACGCGCTCGCGGCGGCGCACGTGGGGGCGAAGGCGGTGCTGTACACCGGGGGCTCGCACAGCAGGGCGAGCCTGCAGAGGGCCGGAGTGCCGGTCGTCGACAGCCTCGCCGAGGCGGTGGAGGTGGCCGAGGAACTGGTGGGATAGCCGGACTGCCCCGCCGCTGGGCGGGCGACGGCCCCCTGCCGGCCGTCAACGCGCCCGCGACACCGTCACGGTCGCTGTCACCCCGCCGCCGCCGACCCCAGCATCTTCACCAGCGCCCGCGCCGGCGCACGCCCGGCACGCACCGTCCCCAGGCAGCCGCCCTCTCGGCGGACCTCCGCCCGACGGGGCCCGGCCCACCCGACGTCCCGGCACAGCCCGGGTCCGGCTCCTGGGTCCGGCTCCTTGCCCAGCCGCGGTCCGGCCCCTTGCAGGGCCGCCTTGCCAGGCTGTGGTCCGGCCCCTCGCAGGGCCGCCTTGCCAGGCCGCGGTCCCGGCCCCTCGCAGGGCCGTGCCCTGGGCCGGCCCCGGCGGCCCAGCCGTGGTCCGCCCTGTTGCAGTCCCCGGCCCAGCCGTGGGTCAGCCCTGGTTCAGGGGTGCCTTCGCCCGCAGCACCTCGAGGAACTCGCGCATCCAGGCCGGGTGGTCGGGCCAGGCCCGGGAGGAGACCAGGGTGCCGTCCACCACCGCCTCGGTGTCCTGGAAGGACGCACCGGCCGCCTGCATGTCCAGTTCCAGCGCCGGGTACGCCGTCACCCTGCGGCCCGTGAGGCTGCCCGTGGCCGCCGTCAGCAGCGGGCCGTGGCAGATCTGCGCCACGGGCTTGTCCGCGTCGAAGAAGGACTTGAGGATCTTGCGGAGCTCCGGGTCGTTGCGGAGGTACTCGGGAGCCCGCCCGCCCGGGATGACGATCGCGGCGTACTCCCCGGGGTCGACCTCCGAGAACGCCAGGTCGGCAGGCCAGGTGTAGCCGGGCTTCTCGGTGTACGTGTCGAAACCGGGTTCGAAGTCGTGGACGACGAACTGGAGCTTCTTGCGCGCGGGAGCCGCGATGTGGACCTCGTAGCCCTCCTCGCGCAGCCGCTGGTACGGGTAGAGGACCTCCAGGGACTCGGCTGCGTCGCCGGTGACGATCAGGATCTTCACGCTCATGGCTACTGCTCCCTGTATGGATTTGTCGGCCTTCGGCCCTTCCAGGCCCAACCTGCCCCCCGCGCGGCTGTTTGCCAAGAGGCCACGTGTCGCTGTCCAGAGTGTCAAACTTCCGGCCCCGCTTTTGTACACATACGGCTCATGACGGGTCCGGGGTGAGGGGCGATAGCCTTGGACGCGTGATCAGCGCGATAGGCCGAGGGGGCAGCGAAGCCCCCTGGAGGCACCGCCCAGCGGCAGCTGGGGGACTGCGCCCGGTACGCCACAGTGGCCGGGTGCGAGCTGATCTTCCCTGCGGACCCGGGTTCGACCGGGCCCCGCGTGGTCACCTCCCGGGCCGGACGCCCACATTGGCCGATTACGGTCCGGACATCTCTCATTCCGGCATAGCGTCGACAACGAGCGGAGACCCCGCGTCGTGGCGTTGTGCCATCTTTTCCACCTACGTCACGCAACGGCGCGCGACAGGAGCCAGAGGACATGCAGACCAAGCTGGACGAAGCCAAGGCCGAGCTGCTCGACAGGGCGGCCCGGGTAGCTGAGCACAGCCCGGGCGGGGGGCAACTTCCGACTGGGTCCGACAGCGGGGAGCGCCCTGACCGGGACCACATCCTCGCGTTCCTCCAGCGCTACTACCTGCACACCGCACCCGAGGACCTCACCGACCGCGACCCCGTCGACGTCTTCGGAGCAGCCGTCTCGCACTACCGTCTCGCGGAGAACCGGCCGCAGGGCACGGCCAACGTCCGGGTGCACACCCCGACCGTCGAGGAGAACGGCTGGACGTCCAGCCACTCGGTCGTCGAGGTCGCCACCGACGACATGCCCTTCCTCGTCGACTCGGTCACCAACGAGCTGTCCCGCCAGGGCCGCGGCATCCATGTGGTGATCCACCCGCAGATCGTGGTCCGCCGCGATGTCACCGGGAAGATGATCGAGGTCCTCAGCGGCGAGCCGAACGGTGCCGCACTGCCGCACGACGCCCTCGTCGAGTCCTGGATCCACGTCGAGATCGACCGTGAGACCGACCGGGCCGACCTCAAGCAGATCACCGCCGACCTGCTGCGCGTCCTGTCCGACGTCCGCGAGGCCGTCGAGGACTGGGAGAAGATGCGCGAGGCCGCGCTGCGCATCTCCGAGGAGCTGCCGCAGGAGCCCATCCCCGGCGACCTGCGCGAGGAGGAGGTCGAGGAGGCCCGAGAGCTGCTGCGCTGGCTGTCCGACGACCACTTCACGTTCCTCGGCTACCGCGAGTACAACCTGGTCGACGGCGACGCGCTGTCCGCCGTCCCGGGCACCGGGCTCGGCATCCTGCGCTCCGACCCGCACCACACGGGCGACGACGCCCACGGCCACCCCGTGAGCCCGTCGTTCAACCGGCTGCCCGCCGACGCCCGGGCGAAGGCCCGTGAGCACAAGCTGCTGATCCTGACCAAGGCCAACAGCCGCGCGACCGTGCACCGCCCCAGCTACCTCGACTACGTCGGCGTGAAGAAGTTCGACGCCGACGGCAACGTCATCGGCGAGCGCCGCTTCCTCGGCCTGTTCTCGTCGGCCGCGTACACCGAGTCCGTGCGCCGGGTCCCGGTCATCCGCCGCAAGGTGGCCGAGGTCCTCGACGGTGCCGGCTTCTCCCCGCACAGCCACGACGGCCGCGATCTGCTGCAGATCCTGGAGACGTACCCGCGCGACGAGCTGTTCCAGACCCCCGTCGACGAGCTGCGCTCCATCGTCACCTCCGTCCTGTACCTGCAGGAGCGCCGCCGGCTGCGGCTGTACCTGCGCCAGGAGGAGTACGGCCGCTACTACTCGGCCCTCGTCTACCTGCCGCGCGACCGCTTCAACACCACCGTCCGCGAGCGGCTGACCGGGATCCTGAAGGAGGACCTCGGCGGCACCAGTGTCGACTTCACCCTCATGAGCACCGAGTCGGTGCTCACCCGGCTCCACTTCGTGGTGCGCGTCCCGTCCGGCACCGAGCTGACCCACCTCACCGAGGCCGACAAGGAGCGCCTGGAGGCGAGGCTGGCCGAGGCCGCCCGTTCCTGGGCCGACGGCTTCACCGAGGCGCTGAACGCCGAACTGGGCGAGGAGCGCGCCGCCGAGCTGGCGCGCAAGTACGCCAGTGCCTTCCCCGAGGGCTACAAGGCCGACCACTCGCCCCGCGCCGCCGTCGCCGACCTGGTCCACCTGGAGCAGCTCACCCGGTCCGGCAAGGACTTCTCGCTGTCCCTGTACGAGCCGGTGGGCGCCGCGCCCGGCGAGCGCCGCTTCAAGATCTACCGCTTCGGCGAGCAGGTCTCGCTGTCGTCCGTGCTGCCGGTCCTCAACCGCCTCGGCGTCGAGGTCATCGACGAGCGCCCGTACGAGCTGCGCTGCGCGGACCGCACCCACGGCTGGGTCTACGACTTCGGTCTGCGGATGCCGACCGCGCCGGGCAACGGCGGGGAGTACCTGGGCGACGACGCCCGTGAGCGGTTCCAGGACGCCTTCTCGGCCGTGTGGACCGGGGCCGCCGAGAACGACATGTTCAACTCGCTGGTGCTGCGGGCCGGGCTCACCTGGCGCGAGGCGATGGTGCTGCGCGCGTACGCGAAGTACCTGCGCCAGGCCGGCTCCACCTTCAGCCAGGACTACATGGAGGACACGCTCCTCAACAACGTCCACACCACGCGGCTGCTGATCAACCTGTTCGAGGCCCGGATGGCCCCGGACCGCCAGCGGGCCGGCACCGAGCTGACGGACGCCCTGCTGGAGGAGCTGGACGCCGCGCTGGACCAGGTCGCCTCGCTCGACGAGGACCGGATCCTGCGTTCCTTCCTCACCCTGATCAAGGCGACGCTGCGCACCAACTTCTTCCAGGAGGCGGGCGGCGGCACCTGGCACAGCTACGTGTCGATGAAGTTCGACCCGCAGGCCATCCCGGACCTGCCGGCGCCGCGCCCGGCGTACGAGATCTGGGTGTACTCGCCGCGCGTCGAGGGCGTCCACCTGCGCTACGGCAAGGTCGCCCGCGGCGGTCTGCGCTGGTCCGACCGGCGCGAGGACTTCCGCACCGAGATCCTCGGCCTGGTCAAGGCGCAGATGGTGAAGAACACCGTCATCGTGCCGGTGGGCGCCAAGGGCGGATTCGTCGCCAAGCAGCTCCCCGACCCGTCCGTGGACCGCGAGGCGTGGCTGGCGGAGGGCATCGCCTCGTACCGGACGTTCATCTCGGCGCTGCTCGACATCACCGACAACCTGGTGGGCGGCGAGGTCGTGCCGCCGCACGAGGTGGTGCGTCACGACGGCGACGACACCTACCTGGTCGTCGCGGCCGACAAGGGCACGGCGACGTTCTCCGACATCGCCAACGAGGTGGCGATCGCCTACAACTTCTGGCTCGGCGACGCCTTCGCCTCCGGCGGCTCGGCGGGTTACGACCACAAGGGCATGGGCATCACGGCCCGCGGCGCCTGGGAGTCCGTCAAGCGGCACTTCCGCGAGCTCGGCCACGACACCCAGACCCAGGACTTCACCGTGGTCGGCGTCGGCGACATGTCGGGTGACGTGTTCGGCAACGGCATGCTCCTCTCGGAGCACATCCGGCTGGTCGCGGCCTTCGACCACCGCCACATCTTCATCGACCCCGACCCGGACGCGGCCGTCTCCTACGCCGAACGCCGCCGGCTGTTCGAGCTGCCGCGCTCGTCGTGGGCCGACTACAACGCCGAGCTGCTGTCGCCGGGCGGCGGCATCCACCCCAGGACCGCCAAGTCGATCCCGGTCAACGCGCAGGTCCGCGAGGCCCTCGGCATCGAGCCCGGGATCACGAAGCTGACGCCCGCCGAGCTGATGAAGGCGATCCTGCAGGCGCCGGTGGACCTGCTCTGGAACGGCGGCATCGGCACCTACGTCAAGGCGTCGAGCGAGTCCAACGCCGATGTCGGCGACAAGGCGAACGACGCCATCCGTGTCAACGGAGAGGACCTGCGGGTCAAGGTCGTCGGCGAGGGCGGCAACCTGGGCCTCACCCAGCTCGGCCGCATCGAGTTCGCCCGCGGCGGCGGCCGGGTCAACACCGACGCCATCGACAACAGCGCCGGCGTGGACACCTCCGACCACGAGGTGAACATCAAGATCCTGCTGAACGGCCTGGTCGCCGAGGGCGACATGACCGTGAAGCAGCGCAACAAGCTGCTCGCCGAGATGACCGACGAGGTCGGCAGGCTCGTCCTGCGCAACAACTACGCACAGAACGTGGCCCTGACCAACGCCGTCGCGCAGTCGCCCAGCCTGCTCCACGCGCACCAGCGCTTCATGCGCCGGCTGGGCCGGGAGGGCGCGCTGGACCGGGCGCTGGAGTTCCTCCCGAACGACCGGCAGATCCGCGAGCTGCTCAACAACCGGCACGGTCTGTCGCAGCCCGAGCTCGCCGTCCTGCTCGCCTACACCAAGATCACGGTGGCGGAGGAGCTGATCGGCACCTCGCTGCCGGACGACCCGTATCTGCGGGGCCTGCTGCACGCGTACTTCCCGAGGCCGCTGCGGGAGCAGTTCCCCGAGGCGGTCGACGGGCACGCGCTGCGCCGCGAGATCGTCACGACCGTCCTGGTCAACGACACCGTCAACACCGGTGGTTCGACCTTCCTGCACCGGCTGCGCGAGGAGACAGGGGCGTCGATCGAGGAGATCGTCCGGGCGCAGACCGCGGCCCGCGCGATCTTCGGTCTCGGCGAGGTGTGGGACGCCGTCGAGGCGCTCGACACCAGGGTCGCCGCCGACGTCCAGACCCGGATGCGGCTGCACTCCCGCCGTCTCGTCGAGCGCGGCACCCGCTGGCTGCTCGGCAACCGTCCGCAGCCGCTGGAGCTGACGAAGACGATCGAGTTCTTCGCCTCCCGCGTCGAGCAGGTGTGGGCCGAGCTGCCGAAGATGCTCAGCGGCGCCGACCTGGAGTGGTACGAGGGGCTGCTGGAGGAGTTCACGGGGGCGGGGGTCCCGGCGGAGCTGGCCACCCGGGTCGCCGGTTTCTCGTCCGCGTTCCCGACGCTCGACATCGTGGCCATCGCGGACCGCACGGGCAAGGACCCGCTCGCCGTCGCCGAGATCTACTACGACCTCGCCGACCGCCTGCGGATCACCGAGCTGATGGACCGGATCATCGAACTGCCGCGGGCCGACCGCTGGCAGTCGATGGCCCGTGCCTCCATCCGCGAGGACCTGTACGCCGCGCACGCCGCGCTCACCGCGGACGTGCTCGCCGTGGGCAACGGGGCCTCGACGCCGGAGCAGCGCTTCAAGGCGTGGGAGGAGAAGAACGCCTCCATCCTGGGCCGCGCCCGGATGACGCTGGAGGAGATCCAGGGGTCGGACACGTTCGACCTGGCGAACCTCTCGGTCGCCATGCGGACGATGCGCCAGCTGCTGCGTACGCCCAGCTGACCGGCTTCCGCCGGTGTTCGAAGGGGGCGCCCACCGTCGTGGTGGGCGCCCCCTTCCGCGTCATCGTGTGGCTGCCCACAGCCTGCGGGCCGACAGCACCGCCGCGGTGAGCAGCAGTCCGTTGCGGACGAGGACGACCCCGCTGCCGAGCGGGGTGACGTCGACGACGTCCTGGTACAGCACCGGGTAGGCGAGGGCGCTCAGTGCGGTGGCGGGCAGCAGCAGGAGCGCCACGGGGCGCTGGCTCGTGTGCCGGGAGGTGAGGCAGACCGCGGCCAGACCGAGCAGCCAGATGAGGTACTGCGGGCTGATGACGCGGCTGGTGACGGTGAAGAGGAGGACGGCGCACAGCGCGGCGTCGAAGGGCGTGGCCTCCGACCGGCGTCTCGCCCGCAGCCGCCAGAGCAGCAGCAGGAGGAAGGCGGCGGCCGTCAGCAGCAGACTGGCCCGGGCCACGGGCGTGACGTACGGGCCGGTGAACTCGAAGGCGCCGTAGCGGTACTCGACCCTGCCCCCGCCGCCCAGCAGCCGGACCAGCGCGAGTGCGCTGCCGCCGAGCGACTCGACCTGGACGCCCCGGTCGCCCTGCTGCCGCAGGAAGCCGAGCGGGCGGTCGAGGCCGAGCGCGAGGGCGGCGACCGCTCCGAGCGCCGCTGCCGCCGCCGAGACCCAGGCCAGCCGGGTGGTCCTGCCGTGCGGTGTGCCGAGCAGGGTCAGGGCGGGCCACAGCTTGACCGCCGCGCCGAGCCCGGCGAGCGCACCGCCGAGCCGGGGGCTGCGGTTCACGGCGAGCAGGGCCGGTACGGCGAGGGCGGTGACCTGGACGTCGTAGCGGGCGAGCGGGATGTGCAGCAGCAGCGGGAGCCCGCCCGTCCACATCCAGACGCCGCCGCCACCGACGCCGCCCGCCCGGGCGAGGGCCACGGTGACGACGGCGTCGGCGAGCAGGGCCAGCGCGGCGAAGGCCTGGAAGTAGGTCAGCCACGGGAGCAGGGCGGGCGCCAGGATCACCGCCCCCGCGCCGGGCGGGTACTGCCCGTCGGGTCGTCCGGCGGGAAGGTGCCGCCCAGCAGCTGGTCGTACCAGCGTGCGTAGAGGACGTGGACCTCGGTGGAGACGCCCCCGATGCCGATGTCGTCCGTCACG
The DNA here is from genome assembly GCF_030406905.1 of Streptomyces sp. HUAS CB01. NCBI lineage: Bacteria > Bacillati > Actinomycetota > Actinomycetes > Kitasatosporales > Streptomycetaceae > Streptomyces > Streptomyces chengbuensis. Next base: position 3,049,546 of record NZ_CP129137.1, on the reverse strand, counting down.
AGCAGGAACGCCGTCCAGAGCCGGGTCGCGGCCCAGGTGCCGCAGAGGGCGAGGAGGGGGAGTGCGGCGACCCGGCGGCCTGCCGGGAGGAGCGAGGGAGCCTGCTGGGTCGTCATCGACCCGCACCCTAGTCGTTTTTGTGGTGATTTCTCAGATCTGCTGAGCGTTCTCGCTATGTCTTCCTGGTGAACGCCTCGTACGCCGCGACGACCTCCTTCGCCGGGCCGTCCATCCGCAGCGTTCCGGACTCCAGCCACAGCGCCCGGTCGCAGGTGGTGGTGATCGCGGAGTTGCTGTGGCTGACGAGGAAGACCGTGCCGGCCTCCTCACGCAGCTCGGCGATCCGCTCCTGGCTGCGCCGCTGGAACCCGGCGTCGCCCGTGGCCAGCGCCTCGTCGATCAGCAGCACGTCATGGCTCTTGGCCGCGGCGATGGAGAAGCGCAGCCGGGCGCCCATGCCGGAGGAGTACGTCCGCATGGGGAGCGAGATGAAGTCGCCCTTGTCGTTGATCCCCGAGAATTCCACGATCTCGTCGTAGCGGGCGTGGACCTCGTCGCGGGTCATGCCCATCGCGAGGCCGCCGAGGACGACGTTGCGCTCGCCGGTCAGATCGCCCATCAGCGCCGCGTTGACCCCGAGCAGTGAGGGTTGGCCATGGGTGTGGATCCTGCCCCGGGCCGTCGGCAGCAGACCGGCGATCGCCTTCAGCAGGGTGGACTTGCCCGAGCCGTTGGAGCCGATCAGCCCGATCGCCTCGCCCTTGTAGGCGGCGAAACTGACGCCTCTGACGGCGTGGACCTCACGGCCGCCGTCCCGGCGCGGGCCGCGGGAGAGGATGCGGCTCAGTGCGGCGGTGGCGGCGCCGCGCCCGGTCTTCGCGCCGTTGACCTTGTAGGTGATGTGGACGTCGTCGACCACGACGGTCGGGGTCCTGCCGGCCGGGGTGTCCTCGCCCGGGGTCGTGTCCGCCGGTCCCGCCGGCCGGTCGGTCGTTGTCTCAGCCACGGCCGTACTGCTCCTCCGCCTTCCAGAAGTACACGAAGCCGCCCACTCCGAAGAGCACGGCCCAGCCGAGGGCGAGTGCCCACACGTGCGGCGGCAGTTGGGCCTTGGTGTAGCTGTCGATGAGTGCGAAGCGCACGAGGTCGATGTAGACGGCCACCGGGTTGCACTGCAGGGCCAGGACCACCGGCTCGGGCAGCTCCATGCGCTTGAGCACGACGGGGATGCTCCACATCACGCCGGACACGTACATCCAGGTCCGCAGCAGGAACGGCATCAGCTGGGCGATGTCGGGGGTGCGTGCCGCGAGGCGGGCGACGGCCATCGCGATGCCGGTGCTGAAGACGGCCTGGAGCGCGAGGGCGGGAACGGCCAGCAGCCACGAGGGCTTCGGGAACTCGCCGAAGCACACCAGGATGACGGCCAGGGCGCCCATGGAGAACAGCAGCTGCTGGAGCTGCTGCAGGGCGAGGCCGATGGGCAGCGCAGCGCGGGGGAAGTGCAGGGCCCGTACGAGCCCGATGTTCCCCGAGACGGCGCGGGTGCCGGCGGTGATGGAGTTGGCCGTGAAGGTCCAGATGAACACGCCCGTCACCAGGAACGGCACGAAGTCCGGGACGTGCTTCGCGGTGTCCATGAGGACGCCGAAGATGAAGTAGTAGACGGTCGCGTTGAGCAGCGGGGTCATCAGCTGCCAGACCTGCCCGAGCTTCGCCTGGCTGTACTGGGCGGTGAGCCGCGCGGTGGCGAAGGCGGTGATGAAGTGCCGCCGGGACCAGAGCTGGGCGATGTACGTGCCGAGCGGCGGCCGCGCGCCGCTCACGGTCAGCCCGTGCCGGGCGGCGAGTTCGCCGAGGCTGAGGGAGTCCGCCGGTGGTGCTTTCGGCGGGGTGGTCGTCAGGCTGCTCACGCTGGTCACTCGCTCGCTTTCGCCGGGGCCGGGGAGGGTGCGGTCGAAACGCTGACGTTGGGACGGTCCCGTATCGTCGCTACGGCGAGACTAGGACGATCTACGTCGCAACGCAACCGTCTCGTCGTCACGGGTATGCTCCTGGCCATGACCACGGACCCCCGCACCCGACGCGCCCCCGCGGGAGCCGCAGTGCTCCGGGAGGACGTGACCGAGGCGATCCGCGCCGCCGTCTTCGAGGAACTCGCCGCGGTCGGCTTCGCCCGGATGTCGATCGAGGGCATCGCCCGCCGGGCCGGGGTCGGGAAGACCGCCGTCTACCGGCGCTGGAAGTCCAAGCTCTCCCTCGTCCTCGACCTGGTCTCGGCCTTCGCCGCCCAGGGCCTTCCCGCCCCCGCCACGGGCTCGCTGCACGGGGACGTCCGCGCGCTCCTCGAAGTGGCGTCGCACGCGCTGCGCCACCCCGTCGCCTCCCAGGTCATCCCCGACCTGCTGGTCGAGGCGGCCCGCAACCCGGAGATCGCCGACACGATCAAGTCCGCGCTGTTCGACAGCCAGCAGGGTGTCGCCGCGCTCATCGTCGGGGACGCCGTGGCGAGGGGCGAGCTCCCGGGGACGGCCGACCCCGACCGCGCCCTGGACCTGATCCTCGGCCCGCTGTACTGGCGCCTCGTGGTCGTGCGCGGCGATCTGCCGAAGGGGTACCTGGACGATCTGGCCGCCTCGGTCGTCGCGGCGCTCACCCGCGACTGACGCGTCGCGGCGGCGCCGTCGGCCGCGCGGCGGTCCGGTGTGCGGGGCTTCCGCGGTGGTCGGTTCCGACCACGCGTGGCCCGCGGGCCCGGCGGTATGGCGTGTGGGCCGTCGGCCACCGCTTCCGGCTGTGCGTCGCGAGCCGCACGTGGGCCGGGTCGGCGCGCGTCCGTGGTGGTCGGTCCCGCGTGGAGGTCGCCCGCCGGCGTCCGGCTTGGCGCGTACCCCGCCTGCCGCGACCGGCCCGGCGCGCGCCAGGGCTCGCGTACCTCGCCCGCCGTACGCCGGGGCTCGCGTACCTCGCCCGCCGTACGCCGGAGCACGCGCTCCACCGGGTGGGTGATCGGCCCCGCGGTGCGTAGCCCTCCCCGGGAGAGGGTCGTTGCTGTGGCGGGCGGGCGTCCGAGGTGCCCGCGGGTGTGGAGGACGCGCCATGAACTCAGCGAGTACGGCCGGGATCGCGGTCGTCGACGGGGACCCGGACGGTTCGGGCGCACCCGACGTCACCGTCGTCGTCGCCGTCCGCGAGGACGGCCGGCGGTGTCTCGGCCGGTGCCTGGACTCCCTCGCGGGCCAGACCATCGGCACGGCACGCATCGAGGTGCTGGTGGCCGGTGGGTCGGAACGCTCCACGGCGGACGGGGCACGGCCGTCGGCCGCCGGCGTGTACGGGTTGCCGGCGGACGGGGAGCGCAGGCCGTCGCCGGCCGGCGCGTACGGGCTGCCCGCGCCACCGCTCTCCGTCGGGCGCACCGACACTCTCAACCAGGCCCTGGCACACGCGCGCGGCCGGTACGTGTTCTTCCTCGACGCGGGCGACCTCCTCGGCCGGGAAGCACTCTCGCGGCTCGTCGACGCCGCCGACAGCCGGGGCTCCGACGTCGTCTGCGCCAAGACCGCGGCCTCGGGCGCCGCGATCTTCGCCCGTACGCGTCACGGCGTCCCCCTCGACGAACCCGGGCTGCCGTGGGAGCTGTCCGCCGCCAAGCTGTTCCGCCGGGAGCCGCTGCTGCGTCACGGGCTGCGGTTCGCCGAGGACGTGCCGGCCGGTCTCGCCGAGCAGGCCTTCACTCTCGAGGCGCTCTTCCGGTCGCGCGGTGTCGCCGTGCTGGCCGACTACGACTACCGCTTCGCCGGGGACGCGGGACCGGGCCCCGGCCGCCGTTCCGGCCCGGGCGCGCGGAACTCCTCCGCTGCCCTGGCGGCCGCCGCGGGGGAGCCGGGCGGCCTGGAGGACCTGCTGCGCGGTACGGCCGCGGCGATGGCCGTCACCGCCCGGTTCACCGGCGGCGGCCCGCTCGGCGACGGCTTCCACCTCCGGCACTTCGCCCACGAGGGTGACGTCCTGACCGGCCCCGCCTTCCTCAGGGCGCCGGAACCGGTACGCCGCCGGGTGTTCGCCGGGGTTCGCCGGCTGGTCGCCGACCATCTCAAGGACGCCCTGCTCGCCGGGCTGCGACCGGGACTCCGGCTCCGGTTCTCGTACGTGCGCGCGGGTGACGAGGCCGGGCTGGTCGCGGTGCTCCGGTACGAGGCCGGGCACGGCGTACCGCCCCTGCGCACCGACCTCGTCTCCGCGGACTGGCGGCGCACCGGACCCGCCCGTCACACGCTCGTCGTCACCGCCCGGACCCCGCTGCCGCACCTCGGGGCCCACGGCACGGGCCCGGTCCGGCTCACCGGCTGCCCGGAGGCCGGCCGCATCCTGCTGCGGCCGGCCTCCGACGGAGCCGGTACGGACATCGAGGTGCGGATCCCCGCCGAGGCGTTCCCGCCGGGCCGTACGCGGATCGGGCTGAGCACCGCGCTGCTCGGTACCGAGCACTCCGCCGCCGTGGCATCCGGGACCGTGCCCCGGCAGGCCCACGGTCTGCGGGGGCTGCGCCCGTACCGGCTGGACGTGGGCCCCGACGGCACCGACGGACTCGTCGTCGCCGTCACCCCCGTCGGACCGCGCCGCGCCGGACGCTCGTAGGCCCCGCGCTTCCGTCGCGCCGGCCGGTCCTTCTCCGGGGCGCCGAAACCGTGGTGGTTCCCCGTCCGGGTCGGGCCGTCCGGCGCGCGGGCGGCGCACTTCGGTCGCGCCGGTCGGTCCCGTCAGGATGCCCGGTGCCCGGAGTGGCCGCCCACCGACGACGAGGCGCCGCCCGGTACCGGTGCTCAGTGCGACGATCCGCGCCTGCGGAACACCCGTACCAGCGCGCGGGTCAGCAGCGGTGGCAGCAGATCGCGGACGAGCCTGCGGATGCGCGGGGAGCCGGCCCGGCGGCCCGGGGCGGCGGTCGCCGGACTCGCGGCGGGTGCGGGTGCGGGTGCGGGGTGGGGCGCCGGGCCGCCGGCCGGGGCGTCGGTGACCGGCTCCGCCCGGTGACGGGAGCGCGGATGCGCCGGGGCCTCGGCCCTGCGGCCGTCGATGCGGATCAGCGGAGCACCGGCGACCTCCTCCACCCCGTGCCAGAGGTCCGTCCGGGTCTCCAGCCAGCCGAGCAGTTCGCCGCGCACCGCCTCCGGGTCGCCCCAGGTGCCGTACAGCTTGGTCCCGGTGATGCACAGCGGCGTGAGCCCGGCGGTCGCCACCGCGCCCCAGACCGCGGCCGCGACCCCGGGACAGTGCTCGGCCCGGAAGTCGTCGAAGACCACGACGCCCTCGGGGGTGAGGAGCCGTTCGGCGGCCCGGATGTCGCCGTGGACGTGCTCGTACAGGTGCGAGGCGTCGACGTGGACGAAGCGGCAGCTGCCCGGGCGGACCCGTGTGGTGATCGCCGAGGTGGGTGCCTGGACGAGGCTCGGCAACTCGTCGTGGAAGGAGAGGTAGTTGGCCTCGAAGGCGCGCCGGGTGAGCGTGGCGTACGAGCGGTTCATCTCGGCGCTGTTGGACGCGTCCGGCGCAGGCGAGTCCCAGAGGTCGCAGACCGTGAACTCCTCGCCGGGCCGCAGATAGGAGCCCATGAAGATCGCGCTCTTGCCCAGGTAGGCGCCGAGTTCCAGCAGATCGCCCGCCTGCTCGCGGTCGCGCTGGTGCGACAGGAACCAGTCGAAGAGCAGCTGGTCGACCGGACGGAACCACCCCTTCACCTCGTCGAGCCGGGCGGGCCGGGGCAGTTCGTCCCCGGCGGGGGCGGACCGGTCGGGGGACTGCACCTGTGCGCTCGTCTGTGACATGAGTGTCTTCTCTTTCGGGACGACGAAGGCTGCCACCCCGGTCCTAGTGCCCGAAGGTGTCGGCGCGCTTGCCGGCAGATGTGGAGCGGGTGGGGCGTGGATGTGGTGCGGGCGGCACGCGCGCAAGGGCCCGCACACCCGGTCGACGCGCCGACCGTGCGTACGGGCCCTTGTGCCGGAGAGTGCGCCGGTACGTGCGCGTTCGTGTCGTCCGGGTGCGGTCACTTCACCGCGCCCGCCATCACCCCCGACACGAACTGGCGCTGGAAGGCGAAGAACACCGCGAGCGGAATGAGCATGGACACGAACGCCCCCGGTGCCAGGACGTCGATGTTGTTGCCGAACTGCCGCACCTGCTGCTGCAGCGCCACCGTGATCGGCGGCGACTCGGAGTCGGCGAAGATCAGCGCGATCAGCATGTCGTTCCACACCCACAGGAACTGGAAGATGCCCAGCGAGGCGATCGCCGGCCCGCCGAGCGGCAGGACGACCCGGGTGAACAGCCGGATCTCACCGGCGCCGTCCAGCCGCGCCGCCTCCAGCAGCTCCCGCGGGATCTCCGCGAAGAAGTTCCTCAGCAGGAAGATCGCGAACGGCAGCCCGAAGGCGACGTGGAACAGCACCACACCCGTCGTCGTCTCGAAGATGCCGATCGTGCCGAACAGTTTCGACACGGGTACGAGCGCCACCTGCACGGGGACGACGAGCAGCCCGACCACGGCGAGGAACCACCAGTCGCGGCCCGGGAACTCCATCCAGGCGAACGCGTACCCGGCGAGCGATCCGACCACCACGACCAGCACCGTCGCCGGCACGGTGATCATGATCGTGGAGAGCAGGGAGTCCGTGATGGTCTCGTTCTGCAGCAACCGCGCGTAGTTCTCGGTGGTGAGCTGCGCCGGTGCCGTGAACACCTCCCACCAGCCGCTCGCGTTGATGTCGGCGGGCGAACGCAGCGAGGAGAGCAGCAGCCCCACGGTCGGCATCAGCCAGAACAGGCCCACCAGGACGAGGACGACCCGCATCACCCCGCCGCCCGTTCGGGCGGCGATCCGGGAGGCGACCGAGGCCCTGGCCCTGACGGGTCCGGTTCCGCCGGCGCCGGCGGAACCGGAAGGTCCGGCGGTGACGGGCGTGTCCGCGCTGTCGGCGCTCATCGGCGCGTCTCCCTTCGGATCCGGCGGATGTTGAAAGCCATCACCGGGATCACCAGCAGCAGGAGGAGTACGGCGATGGCGCTGCCGACGCCCAGGTGCGCGTCCGTGCCGAACGACGAGCGGTACAGCTGGAGCGCCAGTACGTTGGCGTCGTCCTGCGCCGAGCCGGGCGCGATGATGAACACCAGGTCGAAGATCTTCAGCACATTGATCATCAGGGTGACGAGCACGACCGCCAGGACCGGTGCGAGCAGCGGCACGGTCACCCTCCGGAAGACCTGCCACTCGTTGGCGCCGTCCACCCGCGCCGCCTCCAGGAGTTCACGTGGCACCGCGGCCAGTCCGGCCGCGATCAGCACCATGGCGAAGCCCGCCCACATCCAGAGGTAGCTGCCGATGATGGCCGGGGTGACGAGGGACGGGCCCAGCCAGTCGACGCCGTCGTACGGCTCCCGGAAGTTGCTCCCGGGCAGCCGGAGGACGGCACCGTCCGCCTCCTTCGGCAGCGAGAACGTGCCGTCGGCCGCCGCGGTGGTCGTGGCGACGACCCGGCCGTCCCTGACCGCCTCGATCGCGATGCCCTTCAGGCCCCGTTCAGCGGCGTCGACGGCGTTCACCGTGCCGCCGCCGCCCCGCGTGAAGTCGAGCCACGCGGTTCCGGTGATCCGGCCGTCGTCCGCGGCCCGCGCCTCCTTCGCCGGCCGTGCGTCGGAGGGCATCCTGTCGGGCGGGACGCCCACCAGCGGCAGCTCCACCGGACTGCCGGCACGGACCGGCTGCTCGGTGACGAACGCCCCGCCCCCGGCGGGCTTCAGCGGGTGGGCGGGTCCCGGGCGGGCCTTGGGGAAGCTCGCCGACTCGGAGAAGGTGTCGTGCACGCCCACCCAGACCGCGTTGGCGACGCCGCGCTCCGGGTCCTGCTCGTACACCAGCCGGAAGATGATGCCCGCGGCCAGCATCGAGATCGCCATCGGCATGAAGACGACCAGCTTGAACGCCGTGCCCCAGCGGATCCGCTCGGTCAGCACCGCGAACATCAGTCCGAGCGCCGTCGCCACGGTCGGTGCCACGGCCACCCAGATCGCGTTGTTCTTGACGGCGGTGAGGATGGTGTCGTCGGTGAAGATCTCGACGTAGTTGCCGAGGCCGGCGAAGCCGTCGCCGGACCGGTCGAAGAAGGACCGGTACACCGAGTACCCGATCGGGTAGACCACGAGCGCTCCGAGCAGCACCAGCGCGGGCAGCAGAAAGCCGGCCGCGACGAGACCCCTGGTGCCGGTCACGCTCCTGCGCACGCCGCCCCCGGCGGCGGAGGGCACAGCGGGGCCCTCCGCCTTCCCGGCGGACGTCTCGGGGGACGTCATGGCGGCGTCAGCTCTTGTACGCCTTGGCCGCGTCGGCCTCCAGCCGCGCTTGCGTGCCGGCGACGTCCTCGGGGTTCTTCAGGAAGTCCTGGAGGGCCTTCCACTCGCCCTTGCCGGGCGTGCCGCCGAACGACTGCGGCATCTGGTCCGACATGTCGAAGCGGAAGTCGTCGCCCGCGGCGATGAGCGCCTTGGCGATGTCCCGCTGCACGTCGTTCGGGTACGCGGCGGCGTCCAGCGACTTGTTCGGCGAGATGAAACCGCCGGCCCCGGCCCAGATCCTCGCCGCGTCGGGCGAGGCCAGGAACGTCAGGAGTGCCTGGGCGCCCTTGGTGTCCTTCAGCGCCACCGCCGCGTCGCCGCCGGTCACCACCGGCGGCTGCCCGCCGACCGCCGGGAACGGGAACACCTTGGCGTCCGTACCGATCTTCGCCTCGGTCTGCGCGATGTTGACGGTCACGAAGTCGCCCTCGAACACCATCGCCGCCTTGGGCTGGTCGCCGCCGGTGAAGGTCTGGGTGACCGACTTCGGGAACTCCGTCTGCAGTGCGCCGTTCGCCCCGCCCGCGATCAGCTCCGGCTTGCCGAACAGCTCGCCGAGCGTCGTCAGGGCCTGCGCGACGGAGGGGTCGGTCCACTTGATCTCGTGCCTGGCCAGCTGGTCGTACTTCTCCGGACCGGCCTGTGAGAGGTACACGTTCTCGAACCAGTCGGTGAGCGTCCAGCCGTCCGCGCCGCCGACCGAGACCGGTGTGACGCCGGACGCGGAGATCGTCTCGGCCGTCGTCAGGAAGTCCTTCCAGGTCTTCGGCACGGAGGCGCCGGCGTTCTCGAAGACCGCGTTGTTGTACCAGACCAGCGACTTGTTGGCGGCCTTGAAGTACACACCGTACGGAGTGCCGTCCACGGACCCCAGGTCCTGCCAGCCCTTGGCGTAGTTCCTGGCGAGCTGCGCCTTGGCCTCCGGGCCCAGGGGCTTGGCCCACTTCTGGTCCACGGCCTGCTTGATGGCACCCACCTGGGGCAGCATCGCGACGTCCGGCGGGCTGCCACCGGCGATCTTCGTGCCGAGGAAGTTCACGATCGGGTCCTGCGCGGGGACGAAGGTGACCGTCGCCCCGGTGCGTTTCTCGAACTCCTTGAGGACCTTGGTGAAGTTCTCCTGCTCCGGACCCGTCCAGACCGCCGCCACCTCGATCTTCTGGCCGTCCAGCTTCGGCAGCTCGACGGTGGCCGAGGACTCGGCGCCCGGGGTCGCGTCCGCCGGGCCCCCGTCCTTGCCGTCACCGCCGCAGCCGGCCAGGGTGAGGGCGCCCAGGGCGGCCAGGGCCGCCACGGCGGAGCCGCGAGTCGTCCGAGCCGTACGAGCTGTGCGAGTTGTGCGCATCACTGCCCCGTCTCTCCCGCGCCTGCGAAGGGGCGCAGCTGTGACGCAGGCCACGCCCGTTCCGTCCGTGCGCTCAGGTCTACGCCCGGGGGCGGAGCGAGGCAATACCGCCTCCGCCGTCAACTGGGTGATCGTGATGGCGTCGTGACGTGCTGTCAGGACCGTTGTGGTGCCCCTCGCCCCGCCCCGCGGGCCACCGGAGTCAGGGGCGGGCGGGGGTGAGCGGCGGGACCGGCACGGCGTCGACGGAGCGGGCGGCACGGTCCAGGGCGCTGGCGAGCAGGGCCAGGTCCGTGGGCCCGTTGCCCAGTTCGCGCACGGGCCGGCGGGCCGGCGGGTCGCCCATCCGCTCCCACGCCAGCTCCACGACCGTGGGCCGCAGCGTCGCCGTCCGCGGGATACGGCCCGTCACCCGGCCGCTCTGGAAGGGCGTCACCCTCCCGTCCGGATGTCCGAGCCTGCCGCGCCCGGGCGCCGGGTCCTCCGGGCCGGGCGCCACGGGCGGCGCGTCCAGCACCACCCTCAGCCGGGTGCTGCGGGCCAGCTCCGTGTCCGCCGTGCGGTCCGGTCGGGCGGACGTCGCGACCAGATGGACGCCGAGGCGCTGCCCGTCGCGGGCCACCGCCTCCAGAGCCCTGACGACGGAGCCCGCCGCGGGGCGGCCCGGGCTGCCGAGCGCGGGGGCGACCAGGGCGTCGTAGTCGTCGACGAGGACGACGAGCCGGGGGAGCGGGCCGGGCGCCTCCGCCTCCACGGCCTCCGCCCTCGCACGGCCGCCGGAGGGGCGGAGTCTGAGCGTGCCGCTGGGCGGCGACTCCAGATCGCCCCGCCCGTCCGGCCGGGACTCCGCGGCGCTCGGCGGGCGCTGGCCGACCAGCCGCTCGGAGACCTCGCGGCGCGTGTGCCACTCCTCGAACGCCTCCCGGCCCAGCAGCTCCGCCCGCCGCTTGAGCTCCGCGCCGAGCGCCTGGGCGAACTCACGCATCCGCAGGGGGTCGGAGGCGACGAGGTGCTCGGTGACATGGGGAAGGTCGGTGAGCGCCCCCAGGCCCTCACCCCGCTCGCCGCCCGCGCCGTCCACCAGCAGCAGCCCGAGCCGGTCCGGCCGTCCGCCCGCCGCCAGCGAGGCCGCGATCGCGCGGAGCAGTTCCGTGCGTCCGCTGCCCGCCGGGCCTTCGACGATCAGGTGCGGGTCCTCCGAGACGAGGTCGACGGCGACCGGTCCCCGGGGGCCTGCGCCCAGCACTGCCGTACCGGGGCCGGCCGACGCCCAGCGTGCCATCAGCGACGCCGGGGTGGCCCGGGCGAGGCCGAGCTCGTCCAGCAGCCGCGCCGACCGCGGCAGCGGCGCCGCCACCGCCCGGCCGTGCACCGGGGCGTCCCCGTCGGCCAGCAGCGGAGCCAGGGCGCGGCCGAACCGCTCGGCCCAGGCAGCCGACACCGCGTCCACCGCCGCGACCGTGCCATGGCCCGCCGGGTGCCCCCCGGCCGTGCGCAGCAGCCGCAGCGCCGTCGCCACATCGCCGCTGAGCAGTCCGACGGCACCGCACTCCCGGAAGGCCGGCGACGCTGCGCAGGCCTCCTCGTACGTCGCCGCCACCGGGGACAGCGGGGAGGCGGGCGGGGTCTCGGCGAGGCAGACCAGATGGATGCCGGCGGCCGCGCCGCCTCCCGCGAGGCGTGCCGTGGTCTCGCGCAGAGCGGCGGAACCGGGGTCGCCGTCGAGCACGACGAGCGTGCGCGGTCCCGTGTAGCGGGCCGCCGCCTGTTCGACCGCGCGGCGCTCCGCGCTCGGCCAGCCGGTGCCGAGCGGCCCGTCGTCCAGCCGCCGGGTCAGCTCGGCGGTTCTGGCGGTGGCCTGGTCGCGGTCGTAGGCCAGGAGCAGCCGGCAGTCCTGGCCGTGCCCGGGCCGCAGATGCGGGAGCCAGCCGAGCCAGCTCCACGACTCCCGGCGCTCCTCCAGCGGTCTGGCACGGTCGGTGCTGATCAGCACGATCTCCAGGTCCGCGGGCGCATGGAGCGCGGCGGCCTGGGCGACGACGGAGCGGGCGAGCCCCATGAGCCGGGCCCGTGGCCCGGCGAGCCCGAGGGACCCCGCCTCGCGCAGGCCGACGGTGACGGGCACGGCGGACGTGTCCGCGCGGTCGGCCGTGCCGAGGCGGACGACGAGGGATTCGGGATGGCCGGCGTCGCGCTCCCACAGCCGCGGTCCCGGCCCGAGGGCGGTGAGCAGTACGGCGGCGGGATCGGGCCAGGTCTCGGCGGTGGGCTCGGTGGGTCCGGCCGGGGTCTCGTCGCCCTCCTCCGGGGCGCCGGGCTCCTCCCGGCCCCCGGCGAGCCGCCTCGCCCAGGCGCCTATCCCGCGCCTGCGCCGCCCTCCCCGCCCCGCGTCCGCGTCCTCGGCACCGCCCACGGCCGGCCCGAGGCCGTCCGCCACTCCCGTGCCGTGCGTGGTGGCCCCGTCGGCGACGCGCGGACGGCCGGCGGCGGAGCCACCCGACCGTGCACCTTCCCGGTCGCGTGCGAAGGCCCGGGCCCCGTTGCGGGGTTCGTGCGCGGGGTCGGTGCTGTCCGTGGTGCCTCGGGTGGCGGAGTCGTGGGCGTCCGCGCCGTGCCCGCCGTGTCCCGTCCGTTCGACGCCGTACGGGTCCCGGCCCCCGGCGCCGAAGCGGCCGTCGCCGGAGCCGCCACCGGCGTCCGTCGCCGGAGGTCCGCCGTACGGAGACGTGCCGACGCGGCCGTGGGCGCCGCCCTCGGCGGTGGCCGGGTCCGCCGGCGCGTGCCCGCCGCGCGGTCCGGTGCGGTCCCGCCGTGCGTCGCCCGTACCCGGGCCGCCCGGACCGGTGGCGCCGGGCGCGTACGCGGTGGGCGAGGCGCCCGCGGGGCGGCCGGCAACCCCCGCACCACGCGGGTCCGGGATCACCGGCCACCCTCCGGTACCGCCGTGACCGCCCCGGGCCCCGGCCGTGGACGCCGGTCCCCGCCCGTCCGCCCGCCCGTGGAAGAGGGGGTCCTCGTCGTGGGGCGGGGCCGGCGGCCGGGCCGCCCCGCGAGCCTGCTCCCGGTCCTCGGGCGCCTCACGCTCACGGGCCCAGGACGGGACCCGGTCCGCGCGGTCACCGGCAGGACCGGGATCGGGCGCGGGACGGCGCACCCGCAGGTGGCCCTCCCCGTCCGGCGCCGTCGTCGGACGGGCCCGGACCGGGGCGCCCTGAGCGGGGGACCCGGCAGCCGCGGGGCCGGAACCATGGGCCGACGGGCCGGAAACGGAACCGGGGACGGGGGAAACGGGGGAGGCGGAACTCACGGCAGTCGGCGTGGCCGCCAGCCGGAGCGTGGACTCGCCGATGCGCAGCAGCGCGCCCGGGCCCAGCCGGACCGGCCGCCGGCCGACGTCCGTGCCGTCCAGGGTCGTGCCGTTCGTGGAACCGAGGTCCGCCACCGTGACGCCGCCGTCCTCCGCGACCGTGACCTCGCAGTGCAGCCGCGAGACGTCCGGGTCGTCGAGCGGCACGTCGGCCTCCGCCGAGCGCCCGATCCGGATGCGGCCCTCGTGCAGCAGATGGACGCCGCCCGCGTCCGGCCCGGCGATCACATGGAGCTGCGTCCGCGCCGCAGCCCCCTCGTGGTCCGCCGCCTCGTCCTCGCCCGGTGTCTGGAGCGACAGCACCGCCCCGTCGACGAGCGGCGGCTCGCCGAGCGCGCACCGCTGGGCGTCGAGCCGCTCCCGGCCCGCGTAGAGCACGACCGTCCCGGACGACGGCGCCTCCGGCCCCGAAACGGTCGCGGCCAGCGCCGAGGCGACCGCCGCCAGCGCCGTACCCGCGGGGGCCGTGACGAGCACGTCGCAGGCGCGCGGGGCGACCTGCGAGGACTGGCCGCTGCGCGGCGCGAGGACGGTCAGCCGGATCTGCATCGCCGTCAGCGGTCCCTTCTGCGCGGGGTGCCCGGCAGGGGAGCCGCCCTGTGATTCCCCCCACCCGGCAGGTCGGCACGGCCGGGGGCTCTCCCGGCCCACGGCTGCGTGCTGGAGGCATCCTCGCATCCGTCACGGACGACGCGCCCGGGGCCCACCCCCAAGTGATCTTGATTGGTCGGCTCTGGACCCAAAAGTTCCTGCTTGGGATCGCCTCTGCCGCCCGGCGCGCGGCCGTTCGGCAACCATGGGGGCGTTCCGGGCGTCTTAACCGCCGATCCGCTGATCACTCCGGTGACCCGATCGGCGGCACTACAGTGGGTCGGACACCCGGACGGAGCCAACCATGGACCGGGGAAGCGGAACCATGAGGAACGACGTTCCACCGACGATCAGCAGGGAGTGACGTGCGGCCGGTAGGGAGCAAGTACCTGCTCGAGGAGCCGCTCGGCCGCGGCGCCACGGGCACCGTCTGGCGAGCCCGCCAGCGCGAGACCGCGGGCGCCGAGGCGGCCGTGCCCGGCCAGCCCGGAGAGACCGTCGCGATCAAGGTCCTCAAGGAGGAGCTCGCGAACGACGCGGACGTCGTCATGCGCTTCCTGCGCGAGCGGTCCGTCCTCCTCCGGCTCACGCACCCGAACATCGTGCGCACCCGCGACCTGGTCGTGGAGGGCGACGTCCTGGCGCTGGTCATGGATCTCGTCGACGGCCCCGACCTCCACCGCTACATCCGCGACAACGGGCCGTTCAGCCCGGTCGCGGCCTCCCTGCTCACCGCCCAGATCGCGGACGCGCTCGCCTCCAGCCACGACGACGGCGTGGTCCACCGCGACCTCAAGCCGGCCAACGTGCTGCTCGCGGAGCGCAACGGCGAGATGCACCCGATGCTCACCGACTTCGGCATCGCACGCCTCGCCGACTCCCCGGGCCTGACCCGCACCCACGAGTTCGTCGGCACCCCCGCGTACGTCGCGCCCGAGTCCGCCGAGGGCCGCCCGCAGACGTCCGCCGTGGACGTCTACGGTGCCGGGATCATGCTGTACGAGCTGGTCACCGGCCGCCCGCCGTTCGCCGGCGGCACCGCGCTCGAGGTGCTCCACCGCCACCTCAGCGAGGAGCCCCGGCGCCCCTCCACCGTCCCCGGCCCGCTGTGGACGGTCATCGAGCGCTGTCTGCGCAAGGAGCCGGGCGAGCGGCCCAGCGCCGAGAACCTGGCCCGCGGCCTGCGCGTCGTCGCCGCGGGCATCGGAGTGCACTCCACGCCCGCGCAGATCGAGGCGGCGGAGGGCGTGGGCGCCCTGCTCGCGCCCGATCCCTCGCCGGCCACCGTCCCCGGCATGCCGGGAGCGGCCGACCCCACCCAGGTGCTGCCGAGCAACGCCGCCTCCTTCCGCCAGGGCGACGGCTCGTACGACCCGAACGCCGCGACCAGCGTGCTGCCGTCCGGCCCCGCGGGTGCCGCGGACCCGACCAGCGTGCTGCCGCGCGGCGCGGCGGGGGACCCGACCGCCATGATGCCGCCCGTGCCCCCGCGCCCCGACGGCCCTCCGCAGGCCGACGGACCGCACCCGTGGCAGTCCCAGCTGCAGGCGGCCCGGGACCGCAACGAGCAGACCCAGGTCCAGTACCTCGACCCGAGCCAGGACCCCCTGCGCCGCCGTCCGCAGCGCCGCCCGGCGCCGCAGCAGCAACAGCCCCAGCCCTACCAGCAGCAGGGCAGGCGTCCGCAGCAGCCGCAGCCGTACGCCCCTCCGCCGCAGCAGCAGTACGCGCCGCAGCCCCAGCGCCGGAACGCGCCGCCACAGCAGCCGCCGCCCCGGCAGCCGGCCCAGCGCCCGCCGCGCGAGCCCCGCCCGCCCCGGCAGCGGAGCTCCAACCCGATGCGCATCCCGGGCCTCGGCTGCCTCAAGGGCTGCCTGTTCACGCTGGTCCTGTTCTTCGTGGCGGGCTGGCTGATCTGGGAGCTGACGCCGCTCCAGGACTGGATCGCCCAGGGCAAGAGCTACTGGCAGGCCATCGGCGACGCCGTGTCGAGCGTGTCGGACTGGATCTCGGAACTGGGCGGCAGCACGCCCGACCCCGGAACCGGAACCGGATCGGGAGCCGGCGCGGGCCAGTAGCGCCCGCAGCGCGCGATCACTCTGTCGTTATGTCGACTTCTGCGGGGGAAAAAGCCCCGCAGAAGTGACGGTTGGCGCCATCCGGGGCACGAGGCACCCCGACACCCGCGTAGTTTGATGGGCAACGCCAGCCGCTGAGGGAGCAGTCTTGGCACGGAATATCGGCAGCCGGTACACGGCCCATCAGATCCTGGGCCGGGGCAGTGCGGGCACGGTGTGGCTCGGCGAGGGGCCCGAGGGCCCCGTCGCCGTCAAGCTGTTGCGCGAGGACCTCGCCTCCGACCAGGAACTGGTCGGGCGCTTCGTCCAGGAGCGCACGGCCCTCCTCGGACTCGACCACCCCCGCGTCGTCGGCGTGCGCGACCTCGTCGTCGACGGCAACGACCTGGCCCTCGTCATGGACCTGGTCCGCGGCACCGATCTGCGGACCCGGCTCGACCGGGAGCGCCGCCTCGCCCCCGCGGCCGCCGTCGCGATCGTCGCGGACGTCGCCGAGGGACTGGCAGCCGCCCATGCGGCCGGCGTCGTCCACCGGGACGTCAAGCCGGAGAACATCCTGCTGGACATGGAGGGCCCGCTCGGCCCCGGCGGGGCCCACCCCGCCCTGCTCACCGACTTCGGCGTCGCCAAGCTCATCGACACGCCCCGCCGCACCAAGGCCACCAAGATCATCGGCACGCCGGACTACCTGGCCCCGGAGATCGTCGAGGGCCTGCCGCCGCGCGCCGCCGTGGACATCTACGCCCTCGCGACCGTGCTGTACGAGCTGCTCGCCGGCTTCACCCCGTTCGGCGGCGGGCACCCGGGCGCCGTGCTGCGCCGCCATGTCACGGAGACCGTCGTCCCGCTCCCCGGCATCCCGGACGAGCTGTGGCAGCTGATCGTCCAGTGCCTGGCCAAGGCCCCGGCCTCCCGGCTGCGCGCCTCCGAGCTGGCGGCGCGGCTGCACGACCTGCTGCCCCTGCTGGCGGGAATGGCCCCGCTGGACGTGGACGAGCCGGACGTCGAGCCGGCCGAGTCGTACGAGGAGCCCGAGTACGCGGCGCACCCGGCCGAACCGCGCCGCCGCGGGGCCGTCCCGCTGGTCCGCGGCTCGGCCACGGACTCCAACCGTGACACCCACACGTCCATGCGCGTCCCCGGCCCCGACGAGCTGGCGGGCGGCGCACGCGGCACGGCCCGCGCCCCGCGCACACCGGGCCAGCGCCGCCCCGGCTCCGCCCGGCACAAGGCGGAGGCCGTCCGCAGACGCCGGATCACGCTGGGCGTCGCGGCCCTGGTGCTGGCCGCGGCGGCCGGTGTCGGCGGCTGGCTCGCGACGAGCGGGGACGACACCTCCGCACCCCCAGAGGACTCGAAGCAGTCGGCCCCGGCCCACCCCTAGAACCCCCTTCCCCGGGGCCGGAGGGCGCCGCCGGACGGCCGGACGTCCACGGGCGCGGCGGGCGTGTCGCGCGATGCCGTTACCCTTGGACGCGTGGCAGTCGTCGATGTATCCGAAGAGCTGAAGTCCCTCTCCTCGACCATGGGGTCGATCGAGGCCGTCCTGGACCTCGACAGGATGAGGGCAGACATCGCCGTGCTCGAGGAGCAGGCGGCGGCGCCGTCCCTCTGGGACGACCCCGAGGCGGCGCAGAAGATCACCAGCAAGCTCTCGCACCTGCAGGCCGAGGTCCGCAAGGCGGAGGCGCTCCGCGGGCGGATCGACGACCTCGAGGTGCTCTTCGAGCTCGCCGAGACCGAGGACGACCCGGACACCCGCGCGGAGGCCGAGGCCGAGCTGGAGGCCGTCCGCAAGGCGCTGGACGAGATGGAGGTCCGCACGCTCCTCTCCGGCGAGTACGACGAGCGCGAGGCGCTCGTCAACATCCGGGCCGAGGCCGGTGGCGTGGACGCCGCCGACTTCGCCGAGCAGCTCCAGCGCATGTACATGCGCTGGGCCGAGCGCCACGGCTACGGCACGGAGGTCTACGAGACCTCGTACGCGGAGGAGGCCGGCATCAAGTCGACCACCTTCGTGGTGAAGGCGCCGTACGCCTACGGCACGCTGTCGGTCGAGCAGGGCACGCACCGCCTGGTCCGCATCTCCCCGTTCGACAACCAGGGCCGCCGTCAGACGTCCTTCGCGGGCGTCGAGGTCCTTCCCGTCGTCGAGCAGTCCGACCACGTCGAGATCGACGAGTCCGAGCTGCGCGTGGACGTCTACCGCGCCTCCGGCCCGGGCGGCCAGGGCGTCAACACGACGGACTCCGCGGTCCGCATCACCCACATCCCGACCGGCATCGTGGTCTCCTGCCAGAACGAGCGCTCCCAGATCCAGAACAAGGCGAGCGCGATGAACGTCCTCCAGGCGAAGCTCCTCGAGCGCCGCCGCCAGGAGGAGCAGGCCAAGATGGACGCCCTCAAGGGCGACGGCGGCAACTCCTGGGGCAACCAGATGCGGTCGTACGTCCTCCACCCGTACCAGATGGTCAAGGACCTGCGGACGGAGTTCGAGGTCGGCAACCCGCAGTCGGTGCTCGACGGCGAGATCGACGGCTTCCTGGAGGCGGGCATCCGCTGGCGGAAGCAGCAGGAGAAGTAACCACCCGTTCGTTCGTGACGGCGCCGCGTCCCTTGGGGCGCGGCGCCGTTGTGTTCTCCGCTCCGAGACCCCGATCAGTTTCGGCCATTCCGGAAAGCGCAGTTGCGCCGATTGCCCAGTGATCACACGGGTGCCTCCAGGGAGAATCAGCCACTCCCTCACGACGCGCAGACCTCAACCGCCTCAAATCCGTTGACGCGTACGCGTAGTAACCGAAAGCATGCGGACCGCTTAAGAACATGTGTTCTCCCGGGGGGTGGCGAGCAGTGTCCGTATTCCGCATGCGCCGATGGCGCCGAAGATCCATGGTGCTCACTCTGGCGACGGTGCTGGCGTGTACCGGAGTGCCGGCACTGGCTGCGGAGAACTCCGCGCAGGCCGCCGCCCCCTCGCCCAGCAGTGAGGCGGAGCGGGCGCTCGCTCAAGCTGCGAGGACCGGCAAGCGTGTCGAGATCGCCGGGGACCGGACGGAGTTCGGGACCACCTACGCGAACCCCGATGGCGCCACCTTCCGACTGGAGCATTCGGTCGTTCCCGTCCGTGTGAAGTCCCGCGACGGCGCCTGGGTCGAGCCGGACGCCACCCTGGAGAAGCGGCCCGACGGAACGATCGCGCCGAAAGCCGCGGCCGTCGCCCTGACGTTCTCCAACGGTGGCGACGGGGCAGGGCTCGTGAAGATCGCGCGGGAGGGTCGCTCCCTGGCCCTCGGCTGGCCCGGCCCACTGCCCCGACCCACTCTCGACGGCGACAGCGTGACGTACCCGAACGTCCTTCCTGACGTCGATCTGCGGATGACGGCCACCGTGGAGGGCTTCCGCGAGGTGCTCGTGGTGAAGACGCCGGAGGCCGCCGCGGCACCGGAACTCAGGAAGATCACCTTCGCGGTGAAGGCCGAAGGGCTCAAGGTGTCGCCGACCGACGGCGGAGGCATCTCGGCTGTGGACACCAACGCGACGGAGGTGTTCGCGGCTCCGCCGGCGCTGATGTGGAACTCTTCCGGAGGCGCGGCAGGTGGGGCCAGGGCAGGGCAGGCGACGGGCTCGAAGACCGGCCGAGTGGAGTCGGGCGCTGCGCGGCACGTGGCCGAACCGGACGTCGGTAATCCCGATGAGCCGCGCCCGGGGGACGAGACCGCCGCACTGCCCATTCACGTGGGCAAGAGCGCGATCAGTCTGGTCCCCGACGAGGAGATGCTCAAGGAGGCCGACGCTTCCGACTTCCCGCTCTTCATCGATCCCGAGGTCTCCTGGGGCGAGGCGGAACGAATCCTTCTGCGCTCGGACGGCTACCGCCTCTACAACTTCGACAACCAGGACGATGACGGCGGTGAGCGCGGCAAAGGCGTCGGCAAGTGCGGCACCTGGGGCGGCTACTACTGCGGGCCTGGTTATGTGCAGAGGCTGTACTACGAGTTCGCGCCCAACAATCTCGTAGGCAAACACATCCT
Organism: Streptomyces sp. HUAS CB01; assembly: GCF_030406905.1. Lineage (NCBI taxonomy): Bacteria > Bacillati > Actinomycetota > Actinomycetes > Kitasatosporales > Streptomycetaceae > Streptomyces > Streptomyces chengbuensis. The sequence continues at coordinate 3,029,743 of NZ_CP129137.1, read as the reverse complement.
GGGCGCGACGTTCCGGGTGACCGAGCCCTGGGCCTTCCAGTGCGACCCACGCTGGGTCGATCTGGTGCGCACCAACCCCATCTCGTCGTCCACCACGTGGTCCAGTCGGCCCGGCGAACTGGATCTGATGGTCGACCGCAACATCTCCGCGGGCCGCGGCTCGCTGTGCGACCCGGACTCCCCGGATGCGCCAATTGACTTCACCGACAACCCGGAGGAGTCGAACGAGAATCTCACGGCGACGGTACGCAACTTCGCGGCGGGCAGGTTCGACCGCCTCACGCTGATGCTGCGTGCCCACGACGAGGGCGACCCGAGCGCGTGGAAGCGGTTCAAGAACGACGGCACACTCGTGGTCGACTACATCGGAAAGCCGAACTACCCGACGCCGTTCGGCTTCCTCACGGGCAAGGGTCTGTCCTGCTCGACCGAGATCGGCGCTCCTGGCATCGTGACGGACCCCACGCCACAGGCGTCGGCGACTGTTCGCACCATGGTCGGTGGCTCACCGGGCGCGAAGCTCCGGGCCAGATTCAAGGTGGAGAAGCAGACCGGCTCGACCTGGAGCGCGCTGCCGGACTTCGTGTACCCCACGGCAGGGCACCTCGGTACGGGCGGGGTGGCGCCGGCTTCGGTACCGCACACCCTGGAGGAGGGGCCGCTCTACCGCATCCAGGCATGGACGCGCTCGTACTGGCCCGACTTCAGCAACTGGCTGACCTCTCCGGGCAGCGTGGTGTGCTACTTCAAGGTCGACAAGACCGCGCCGAAGCCTCCGACCGTGAACGCCGCCTCCGTCTACACCCTGTGTGCAGCGACCTGCACCCCCGCAGGCGGCCCCGGCGTCAAGGGCACCTTCACGTTCGCCCCGGCCGCCGGCGACACGAATATTGCGACGTACCAGTACAAGTGGTCCACGGACAAGAGCTGGTCATCCGCGAGTACGAAGACGTCGGTGGAGATCGCCCCACCGGAGGCCGGCACGTACTACCTCGAGGTGCGCGCCACGGACACGGCTGGACGACCTGGTGCCTCGCAGATCGTGAGCTTCCTGGTCAAGGAGGGCGACGGGCCTGTGGGGCGGTGGCACTTCGACGAGGACAGCGGTGTGGCGGTCGACTCGTCGACGACCGTCGCGCAGAACCAGGACAGCGCGACGCTCTCGGCAGGAGCGGTGCGGGACGATCGTGGGCGCCGGGGGGAAGTCTGGCACGACGATCTGGGGGAGCCGCTCGTCGAACCCAGAACGGACAAGGGCCTGAAGCTGAACGGTACGTCGGGCTATGCCGCCACGGCCGGGCCCGTACTTGAGACACGCTCCGCCTACACGGTTGCGGCTTGGGTGCGACTGGACAGCAAGAGCCGTCATATGGCTCTGGTATCGCAGGACGGGACAAGGAACAGTCCATTCTGGCTGTCGTATTCGAAGGACCTCGACAGCTGGTACTTCGGCGTGAAAACGACAGATGCGGACGACGGCACGATGTACTGGGGGAACAAGTCAAAGGTTCCGGCGCAGGTAGGCGTGTGGACGCATGTGGCCGGTAGCTACGACCCAGTCGCCAAGCGCCTGTGTCTGTATGTCAACGGCGTGCTGCACGGCACTTCAACGCAGACGTCTGCATGGTCGGCGAAAGGCCCGATGCAGTTTGGCCGCTCGCAGGAATCTGGATCCTCGCGGTTCAACCTCGACGGCAGCCTCGACGAGGTCGCAGTCTGGCAGCGTGCCCTCCAACCAGCTGAAGTGGCCAAGGAGGCCCGCACCCTGTCCGCCGCCACTGGCCTTGAGAGCGTCGAGCTGGTTGCCAACTGGAACGCCGAAGGTGCAACCGGTACCACCATCGCCGACACAGCTTCCGGATACGGACGCGCTCTGTCCCTGGCCGGAGGGGCGGCTCTCGACGGGGAAGCCATCGTCCTCGACGGTTCGGACGACGCCGCCACGACGGCCGGCCCTGTGGTCGACGACAGCGGCTCGTTCACCGTCACGACCGGCGTTCAGTTGGACCCGGCGAAGTTGCTGACGAAGCCGTCGGGTTACGTGGCCCAGGTCACCGGTCAGCGCACGGTCGACGGCTCCTCCTGGGGCCTGTGGTTCCAGCTCACGGGTACGAGGACGGAGCTGGACGACGACGGGAACGAGCGCATCGTGCCCGTCGGATTCTGGAAGTTCGGACGTGTCAACAAGGACGGCACGACCACCTGGGCCAGTTCCGACGAAGAGGCGGTTCTGGGTGCTCCAGTCCGGTTGACCGGCGTTTTCGACGCGCTTTCCGAGGCCGGGCCGGTCATTCGTCTCTACGTGGGGCTCTCCCAGAACGACGATGACAAGTCCTACACCGCACTCGTCGGAGCAGACAACTTCGCGATCGGCAAAGGGTTCAGTGCGACCAACTGGGGTCACTTCCTGCCCGGACACGTCCGTGAGGTACGGCTCTGGGCGGGTGCCGTGAACGGCAGGGACCAACTCGAAACCGTGGTCGGCGGTTGAGAAACGCCTTCGGGTGGGGCTGGTTCCGGCATCCGGCCCCACCCGAAGGGCCATCGAACGAAGCTTTCAGGGATCTGAGCATTTTCAGATGCGGGCCGAGGGACCACTGCGTTCGGGCCCATCGTGGGGGGTTGGGTCATGGGCAGAAGATCGACGAAAAGACGTGGGTTCACCGGAGTGCGCCCCTGGATGATCCCTGCACTCGCAGCGGTACTCGCTGTGCCGGCAGGCCTGACGCCCGTGGCGCAAGCTGTCGACACAGACGGCGGTCCCGGCCGCCCGGCCGTGCCCAAGCCTCGTTCGAGCAAGGTCATGGCGGTGAAGGCCGATGGCGCGCGGAAGGCACGTGAGCGTGTCAGCGCGTCCGAGGCGGCCAACGCGGCAGACGCGGCCCGCGCTGCCCATCAGCAGAACGCCGCCCAGTGGCCCAAGCCGGGCAGTGCCACCGTTCCCCTCACCGCCTCGGGCAGACGAGCCGCAGCCGGAGGGCTGCCGGTGACCCTCAAGGGAGTCACACGGACGCCCGGCCAGGCCACCGTCACCGTGGTCGACCGGAAGACCACCAAGAGCCTCGGGATCAGCGGCGTCCTCCTCACCGCCCGGGCGGACAGGCCCGGCAAGGCCGAGCTGGGCGTCGACTACGCCTCCTTCGCCTCGGCCATCGGCGGCGACTGGTCCGGTCGGCTCCGTCTGTCGCAGCTGCCGGCGTGCGCGCTGGCCACGCCGCAACTCGCGCGATGCCGGACGCTGACGCCGCTCGCATCGCGCAACGACGTCACGGCGCAGCGGCTCACCGCCGATGTGGACTTCGCCGCCTCGAAAGCCCCCGTGGTGTTCGCCGTGGCGGCCGCGTCCCCGGGCCAGTCACCGTCGGGCGCGGGCGACTATTCCGCCACGCCGCTCGCGGCGTCCTCCTCCTGGGAGGCCGGCGGGTCATCGGGATCCTTCACCTGGTCCTACCCGATGAGCGCTCCCAAACCGGCCGCAGGGCCGTCGCCGTCACTGAACCTCGCGTACGACTCGGGAAGCATCGACGGCCGTACGGCGGCGACCAACAACCAGGGCACGACGGTCGGCGAGGGGTTCGGTCTCTCCGCCCTGTCGTACATCGAGCGGAGCTACGACTCCTGCGACCGGGACGGTCACGACGAACAGTACGACCTGTGCTGGAAGTACGAGAACGCCTCACTCGTCCTCAACGGCAAGTCGACCGAACTCGTCAAGGACGACGAGGACGGGAAGTGGCGCCTCAAGAACGACGACGCCTCCACCGTCACCTACGCGACCGGCGCCGCCAACGGCGACGACAACGGCGAGCACTGGACCGTCACCACCGGCGACGGGACGAAGTACGTGTTCGGCCTGAACAAGCTGCCGGGAGCAGGCGCCGAGCGCACCAACTCGGTATGGACCGCCCCGGTCTTCGGCGACGATGCGGGCGAGCCCGGGTACAACAAGGGTGACACGTTCGCGGACCGCTGGCTCCAGCAGGCTTGGCGATGGAATCTCGACTACGTCGAGGACACGCACGAGAACGCGATGTCGTACTGGTATACGGCTGAGTCGAACCACTACCGCAAGAACGAGGCGTCCACAGCCACTGCCGCCTACACTCCCGGCGGGTACCTGGACAGAATCCTCTACGGGCAGCGCAGGGACACCCTCTTCAGCGTGGAAGCACCGGCGAAGGTGAGTTTCACCCACGCTCCGAGGTGCACGGTCGCCAACTGCTCACCGCTGGGCGAGGACACGGCCGAGAAGTGGCCCGACGTGCCGTTCGACGCCATCTGTGCCTCCGGGGCGAACGACACCGACTGCCTCGCGGAGAGCCCGGCGTTCTTCTCCCGCAAGCGACTCACCGGCATCGAAACCAGTGTGCTCTCCGGTACCGCGTACACGCCGATCGACTCCTGGGCGTTCAGCCAGAAATTCCTGGATGGCGGTGACATCGACAATTCCACCGACCACACGCTGACTCTGGACAGCATCCGGCGCACAGGTCACACGGGCACCCCGGTGTCGCTCGACCCGATCGACTTCACCTACACCAAGCTGCCGAACCGTGTCGCCGGCGGCACCCAGCCCGGTGGCGGCAACATCCTTCCTCTCACCCGCCCGCGCATCGAGAGCGTCACCTCGGAAACCGGTGCGATCACGACCGTGACCTACAGCGCTCCGGAATGCGTGCGCGGTTCGCGGATGCCCGCGGCGGAGGACAACAACGCGGAGGCGTGCTACCCGCAGTACTGGCACATCAACGGAGCCCAGGAAGCGAGCATCGACTGGTTCCACAAGTACCGGGTCGTCGCCGTGAACAACGCCGACCCCGTGGGCCACGGGGCCGCAGAATACGCCTACACCTATGAGAAGCCCGCCTGGCGCTACAACGACAGCCCGTTCGTGCCGGGCGACGAGCGTACGTGGTCCGTCTGGCGGGGATACCAGAAGGTCACCGTGCAGACGGGCTCGGCGAACGAGATCCGCTCGCGGACCGTCACCAGCTATCTCCAGGGCATGCACGGTGACCGGCTGAAGGCAGGCGGCACCCGCAGCGTCAACGTGCCCGGCATCGACTTCTCCGCACTCGACGTCCCCGACGCCGTCGACGCCGATCAGTACGCCGGATTCCAACGCCAGCAGATCACCTATGACGGTGGTACCCCGGTCAGCGTCACGGTCAACGATCCCTGGTCGGTTAGGACCGCCATTCAGCACAAGTCGTACGCCGACACCGAGGCGTACTACGTGCGAACCGGCAGGGTCTTCACGCACACCTACCTGACGGTGCCCAGGACCTGGCGCAGCGCGAGCATGGCCTTCACCTACGACGGTTACGGCATGGCTGCCAAGGCCGACAACGCTGGTGACACGGCCAAGACCGGGGATGAGACCTGCAGCCGGACCTGGTACGCCCGGAACGACAGCAAGGGCATCAACAGCCTGGTCTCCCGCACTCGCATCATCGGCCGCTCCTGTGCCACCGCCGAGGCAGACCTCTCCCTGCCGTCGACGACCGCCTCGCCCGGTGATGTGCTCGGCGACACGGCGACCGTCTACGACAACGCCAACGCCGGCACCTGGTCCGCCGCCCAGGTGCCCACGAAGGGCGAGGTGACCTGGACCGGCCGGGCCTCCGCGTACCCGGCCGTTGCCACCGGCGGCGAACGCCACCCCTCCGCCTGGCAGACGAAGGGTACGAGCACGTACGACACGCTCGGCCGCCTGCGCACCCTCACCGACGCGGCACAGAAGACCACCACGACGGAATACACCCCCGTCGGAGCCGGAACGCCGACCAAGACCGTGGTCACGAATACCAAGGGCCACAAGGTCAGCATCTTCCTGGACGGCAAGCGCGGTCTGCCCCTGCGCACGTACGACGCCAACCTGAAGAAGACCGAGCAGACGTATGACGCTCTCGGACGGCTTACCGGAGTGTGGCTGCCCAACCGAAACAAGGACGGCGGCCAATCCGCCTCCATGACTTACGCGTACGTCCTCAAGCGCGGAGTCGCGCCGTCCATCTCCACGTCCACGATCAAGTCGTCGGAATCGGTCACGACATCCTACGAGATCTTCGACTCTCTGCTGCGTCCGCTGCAGACGCAGACCCCCACCCCCCTCGGCGGTCGTCTGCTCACGGACACGCGGTACAGCACCCGCGGTCTGGTCTACGAGTCCTTCGCCGACGTCTTCGACTCGAGCGCTCCGCCGAACGGCACGTACAGCCGGGCGGAATACGGCGGAGCCCCCAAGCAGACCGCCACGGTCTTCGACGGCGCCGGCCGTCCCACCAGCAGCAGCTTCCATGTCTACGGCGTGAAGAAGTGGACGACGACGACGCAGTACACGGGCGACTCCACCGCCACGAGTGCGGTGGCCGGTGGGCAGGGGACGCGCATCATCTCCGACGCACTGGGCCGGACCACGCAGCGTCGTGAGTACGCCGGTCCCGGCACCGCGGACGCGGAGTACGGCGGCGGCCTCGGCGCCTCCTACACGACGACGTCCTTCACCTACACACGTGACGGCGATCAGAAGACCATCACCGGGCCGGACGATGCGAAGTGGTCGTACGAGTACGACCTCTTCGGACGCAGAGTCTCGGCCACGGATCCCGACAAGGGCACCTCGACCACCGGATACACGGTTCTGGACCAGACCGACTGGACCAAGGATTCCGAAGGCAACCACCTGCTGTACGGATACGACGAGGTGGGGCGGCGCACTGCCCTCTGGTCGGCCTCGCGGACCGACGCGAACAAGCTGGCCGCCTGGACCTTCGACTCCCAGGCCAAGGGGTACCAGGACAGTTCCATCCGCTACGACGGCGGAGTGGGCGGCAAGACCTACACGAAGAACGTCGCCATGTACGACGCTCTCTACCGGCCCACCAAGAGCGAGCTGGTGCTCGACGCCAATGATCCGCTGGTGGTCGCCGGAGCGGCACAGAAGACGTACGCGTTCGAGAGCGACTTCAATCTCGACGGCACGCTGCAGTTCTCCACCGAGCCGGCCGCGGGGGGTCTCCCCAGGGAGTCGCTCACCTTCCGCTACACACCGACCGGACAGCCCACCTCCCTTTCCTCCGGCACGTCGGGCTATCTCCAGGGGGCGAGCTACAACCAGCTCGGGCTGCCGCAGCAGTTGACTCTCGCCGTCTCCGGCGCGACGGAGGCGAAGAGGACCTACCTCGACCATCGCTTCGAAGCCGGTACCGACCGTGTCACGCAGTCGTTCGTGACCACGCAGACGGCGCCGTACAAGCCTCAGGACCTGCACTACTCGTACGACGACGCGGGGAACGTCACCAGGATCGCCGACAGCCCGAACCCCGACCCGACGCTCAAACCGGATGTCCAGTGCTTCACGTATGACGGCCACCGACGTCTACAGGAAGCGTGGACCCCTTCGACCGACGACTGCACCAGCAGGACGCTGGGTGGCGCCGCGCCGTACCGGACGGAGTACACCTACAACGCGTCCGGTCAGCGGGCCTCCGAGACGGAGACCCCGGTGTCCGGCGCGGCGACCACGACCAACTACTGCTATGTCGTCCCCTCTCAGCGCCACACGCTGACGGCCACGACGAAGAATGCGGACTGCACGGGTGTACCGGCGTCCTTCAGCTACGACAAAACGGGAAACACCACGGAGCGCCCGGGGCCGACCGGGCCGGGACAGACGCTTTCGTGGAACGTCGAAGGAAAGATCTCCTCGCTCACCGAGGGCACGAAGAAGACGACCTACCTCTACGACGCCGAAGGCACGCTGCTGATCCGCCGTGCGGCCGGCGACGGCGAGTCCGTGCTCTACCTCGGTGCCACGGAGGTCCACCACAAGGTCACGGGCACGACGAAGACGACGTGGGCAACGCGCACGTACTCGGCGGGAAGCTCCGCGATCGCTCTCCGCACGAACGAGTCGGGCACGTCGAAGCTCTCCTTCCTCGCCGGCGACCACCACGGCACGAGCAGTCTCGCCGTGGATGCGACGACCCAGGCGGTCACGAAGCGCTTCACGACCCCGTTCGGAGCCCCACGCACCGGGGCGGTCGGCACATGGCCGGACGACAAGCAGTTCCTGGGCAAGCCGGTGGACAAGTCGACCGGGTTGACGCACATCGGGGCGCGCGAGTACGACCCGAAGATCGGCCAGTTCATCAGCGTCGACCCCATGCTGACGCTCGACCAGCACCAGTCCCTGAACGGCTACAGCTACGCCAACAACACCCCGGTCACCTCCTCGGACCCCACAGGGCTCGAAAGCTGCTATCCCAACTTCTGCAGTGGCAGCAACGGAACGTACGACGACTACAAGCCCGAGAACGATCCTGCAGCCGGCAGCAACACCGGGGGCGGCGGCACAGCACCGACCACGAGTACCGGTTCGACCTCGAGCACCGCGAAGCCCGTCATCCACGGCATCGAGTTGCTGACCGAGGAAGAAATGCGCGCCCAGCCTTATGCATGGCCGGGCGACACGTACCAGGAGCTTGCCCAGAAGTTCGTGAGGCACAAGTGCTTCGGTATCGGAGGTTGGCAAGGGAGTACGAAGAAGTTCTGCGATGCTGCGGATGAGGCCGGACTGCTCGAGATCGGAAAGGATCCCTGGGGCGTCAAGGCCAACATCAACTGCATCACGGGCAAGGGCGACTGCGTAGAGGCACTCGTGTCGGACGTCATCACTCTGGTGACGTGGGGGCTGGGCAAGACGGCTTCCGGTATTGCCGCAAGGGCCGCCGCAGGCACGCGTGCTGCTGGCGCCTCAGCGGCCAGCGAGGGAGCCCTGGTTAAGCTCCTGCTGCCCGGCTGCAAATGCTTCCTGGCCGGCACGGACGTCCTGATGGCGGATGGCTCGACGAAGGACATCGAAGACGTCGAGATCGGCGACGAAGTCCTTGCCACCGACCCCGAGACCGGTGAAAGAGGTCCTCGCAAGGTCACGCGCTTGATCCGGACCGAGGACGACAAGCACTTCAATGAACTGACCATCAAGACCGGAGACGGATCCGAGAAGCTCGTGGCCACCCATGAGCACCCGTTCTGGTCCCCCTCGGAGCAGCGCTGGGTCGAGGCCAGCGAGCTGAGCCTCGGCATGACGCTCCTCACGGCGGACGGCGACACCGTATCCGTACAGGCGAACCGTGCCTTCACCAAGCATGCTCGCACGTACAACCTGACGGTCGATGACATCCATACGTACTATGTGCTGGCGGGGGCTACCCCAGTACTCGTTCACAACAGTAATGGGTGTCCGACGCACGTGATCGGAAAGGGAGACGATCCCCTCGTTCCCGAACTGGTTGACGACATCAACGCACGTTATCCGGGGCATGTCCGGGCGCAGGGAGTCGACATCGTGGGCGCAGACGGCCAAGTGCTCACGGATTTCGACATCGTGACCAGGAACGCCGTGGTTCAGGTCAAGACGGGCTCGGGTAAGGGAGCGCTGAAACAGGCTTTGAGAACTCAGAGTCTGACGGATTACCCGGTCATCGTTTACCTCCCGCAAGGGCGAGGAAGTGTGATCAAGAGTCTTGAGCAGGCCGGCATCATGGTCACTCGCGACAAGAATGTCCTGCTGGATGTCTTGGCTCCGTAGTCCAAGATGCGGCATAAGCGCCCGTCACGACAGGAAGATCCATGCGGCCTACCATCGTTCTCCTCAGTCCCCAAGGGAGTCATCAGCGCATCGTGGCCCGTCTGCAGCAGGCTGGCGCGTACAGTGAGGGTGAAATCTTTGATCGGCTAGATCGAGGAGAATGCAGCTTCGGCGTAGACGCCTCCGGGGATGTCCTCGACGAATTCGATCAGGAAGAAATGGATGAGATTCGCCAGAAGATCGGCGAGTTTCAGGCGATCACGCTTGAGTACTCGGGAGTGTCTTGCATTCGCGATCTCCTGGGTGAAGTAATCCAGGGGCTATCGGGCTTGCTGGATACGAATTACGGCGAACTCATCGAATATGGAGAGGTTCTAGCGCGGTTCCAGAGGGAACCTCTGTGGGATTGGCGATTCGCGGTGGGTGAATAACCTCCGCGGCCGGGTGCGGTAAATCACGAGAGGGGGCAGGTTGATGACCTGCCCCCTCTTCCTATAGCCCGCGACCTTGATTTCACTCGCGAATCGCCACTTGGTGGGTGGTGCCCAGTGAGACCGCCTGACGGCAGTAGTTGACGGCAACGTCAGTGGACGAGGACGGTGCAAGGCGGCGGTTCGTCGCCATCGGAGCTGGCCGTATCGGTGATCCCACCACTGCTGAGCGCGGTGCTGAGGGTGTCGATGGCGTCTCGCTGGAGTCGGAGGCGGACGTGGGCGTAGACGGTAGCGGTGACGCCGATGTGGGCGTGGCCGAGGAGTTCCTTGATCACGACGAGTTCGACGCCCTGTTCCAGGAGCAGGGTGGCAGAGCCGAGGCCGTGGAAGCGGATGCGGCGGAGGCCAGCCTTGCAGAGGAGCGTAGTGAAGGTGCGGGTGAGGTTGGTCGGGTCGATCGGCCTGCCCTGCGGTGTGGTGAACACGTACCCGCTGTGCTGCCACTCGGCGCCTGCCATATGACGGTCGCGCTGCTGCTCCTCATGATGGTGCTTCAGCGACTGGAGGCAGCCGGCGGGGAGGGCGATGCGGCGCTCGGAGGCCCGGGTCTTGGTGGGCAGCGTGGTGAGTCCGCCTGTGCTGGTGCGCTGCAAGGTGCGGCGGATGGCAGCCGTGCTCCGGTCGAGGTCGAGGTCTTCCCAGAAGAGGCCGAGGAGTTCGCCTTTGCGGAGTCCGGTGTGGAGCGCGAGTTCGAACAGGGCATGGAGCCGGTGTCCACGCGCGGCTGTGAGGAATCGGGGGGCTTCGTCGGCGGTGAGGGGTTCGAAGCGTCGAGGCCGTGGGGTGCCGGTGCGGACGTTGCGCGCGACGTTGCGTGGGATCTCCTCCTCACGGACGGCGTGCTCCAGGGGGACTTGAGCACGGGGTGGATGTAGGTCAGCGTCAGCGGGGACAGCAGCTTGCGGCAGCAGGCCCTTGTGGCGCAGCAGCGGGGCTGGTCGCGTCGGGCGTCGATGCGGCGGGTGCAGCACTGGCATGTGGTGCGGAGCTGGTTGACGTCCTTGGCGGTGAGCTTGGTGAGCTTCTTCTTGCCGAGGCCGGGGTCGAGGTAGCGGTTGACGCAGGTGGTGTAGCGGGTGTGGGTGTTCTCGCGGAGGTGGTGTACGGCGCCGTTCTCCAGCCAGTACGTCAGGTATGCGGCCAGGCTGCCCTGGGCGGAGGGGACGGGGAGTCCGCGGTTGCTGGCGGCGATCTTCTCGGTGAGCTTGGCCAGCGCTTCCTTGCGGTGCTGCCGTAGACGCGGATGCGCTTGCGAGTGTTACCGGGGGCGAGGACGTATCCAGCGGCCTCCCAACGGCTGTCCTTGCGCTGGTAGACGGTTCCGTCGCCGTTCGCACGGCTGCGGCGGGAGGCGGGGTTGTCGCGGGGTGTGGTCATCAGGCGACGGCTTCCTGGTCGAGGCGGGTGCGGATGAAGTCGATGAGGGCGTGGGTGGGGATGCGGCGGGCGCGGCCGAGGGTGATCGAGGCTGGCTGGCGGGTGCGGAGCAGGTCGTAGACGGCGGAGCGGCCGAGCTGGAGGCGGGCCATCACCTTGGGGGACCGTGAGCAGATCGAGCCCGGTGCCGCCTCCGCACAGGGGACGGTGGCTGGGGCCGAGGCCATTAGCAGCCCCCTTCGGCTGCGAACTGCCGTTCCAGTTCCCTACGGTGCCAGACGTGGGCGGCGAGGAGCGCGGCGCCGGGGCTGTAGCCGGTGCTGAGGTAGTCCCACTGGCCGACGATGAGCGTGGTGTCCGAGTCGGGATCGGGCAGGCCGGCGTGGGCGTGGGCCTGTTCGGTGCGCCAGGCGCGGCGGGCAGCGCGCAGCGCGCCGAGGGTGGTGGAGTAGCTGCGGGACTTGGTGGAGAAGTGGCCCCGGAAGCCGAGCACGTGTGCCCACTTCCAGAGCTTGAGGTCGGCGAACTCCGGCAGCTTGCCCAGCTCCCAGCAGGTGCGGATCATCTGCCGCACGTGCCGGGCGACGGCGAGGCGGGGTAGTGGCCGGGCCTGTCCGGTGCCGTCGCACGTGGTGCAGGGGAGCGGGGTTCCGTGGGGCAGGAGGGTGGCGCCGCGTCCCTGGCAGGGGCGACAGAACAGGGCGCAGTCGAGGGTGCCGGAGCGCTGCCCCGACCCGCGGCCCCACACGGTGTCGGATTCGCGACGCTGGCTGTCCGTATCGGCGACATCTGGTTCACGTCGTACTTCTTCGACCCGTCGGAGATTGAATTCACCTTCGATCCGCGGGATGTCGTGGACGAATCCGGTTTCGCCGCAGTCGAGAGCTTCATGAGGAGAATGGGCAACGCATGCGGAAAGCGGGTCGTCATGACCATGGAGTCGTGGACCGACCACGTGGGACTTCCCGCCATGCTCGAGTACAGGCCCTGAGCGGCTCTGTCGTTGACCTGGCCGAGGGCGTGGCTCGGGGGTCGACGCACTTGCTCCAGGAGCAGGGTGGCAGAGCCGAGGTCGTGGAAGCGGATGCGGAGGAGCGAGGTGGAGGCGCGGGTGGCAGTGTCACGCCGACGACGCCGAGGTGAGTCCCGCCGGGTGGTTCCGTGCGCCGTTCCGGTCACACGGCGACACAGCACTGGCTACGCTCGGTAGCGGCAGCCTCGGAACGGCGGCCGCCTACCGGGGGAGTTGGGCATGGCGATCGAGGACAACCCGCAGTCCCGCGAGACGTACGGGATGGAGCTCAGGCGGCGCCGGGAGGCCGCCGGTCTCACGCAGGAGGAGCTGAGTCGGCGCGTGGTCATGTCGCGGACCCACATCGCGCACATCGAGGCGGGCAGGCGCAGGCCGGACGTGGAGGACGCGCGGCGGCTGGACGGCGTGCTGGACAGCGGCGGGTTCTTCGAGCGGTTCCTGCCGTCGCTGAAGGAGGGCAAGGTAGCGGAGCACTTCGCGGAGGCGCTGGAGCTGGAGCGCCGGGCGAAGGTGATCCGCGAGTACGCGCCGAAGCTGGTCCCGGGCGTCCTTCAGACGGCCGCGTACGCCCGGGAGGTCCTCGGCTCCGGTTTCCCGGCCAAGACGGCCGAGGAGCGCGACAGGCTGCTCGGGGCACGGCTCGAACGCGCGCGCATTCTCGACGACTTCCACTCTCCGGTGTTCTGGGCACTGCTCGACGAAGCGGTGCTGCGTCGAGCGGTTGGTCGTCCGGAGATCATGTGCGACCAGCTCAGGCATGTCGTGGACTTGGGCGAGTCCCATCGGATCCGCGTGCACGTCCTGCCGTTCTCTGTCGGCCTGCACTCGCTCTTGGAGGGATTCGTCTCGCTCATGTGGTTCGACGACCTGCCCCCCGTTGCCTACGTCGAAGCCTTGAAGACCGGCCGGGTGCTCGAAGTCCCGTCCGTGGTGCGCGAGTGCCAGGCGGTCTACGATCACGCCCTGGGGGACGCGCTCTCGCACCGCGAGTCCCTGGCTCTGATCAGGTCCGTCGCGGAGGAATACGAGCATGCGCAGCAGTGAGCACGTCGTGCCCGACACCACCCCCATCTGGCGCAAGTCCAGCTACAGCGGCGGAAGCAGCGGCGAGTGCCTCGAAGTGAACGACTCCAACGCCGCCCGCGTCCCCGTCCGGGACAGCAAGAACCCCCACGGCCCCGCCCTCGTCTTCGGCCCGGCGGCCTGGACGGCCTTCGTCAGTGCCCTCAAGGCGCACCCGCTCGACCGATCCTGAACTCGGCGCCCGTAGCCGCGATTCGCTGCCGGGAAGCGGAAAGCGCCAGGTCAACTCGCTTTGTCGACAAGGGAACTGCCTTCGGTCAGGCGGCAGTTCACTTCTTACGTCACAGTTATGTGCTCTCACCATGGGCAACTGCCCTTATTTCGGGCATCGCACGCGCAATGAAACTTGACGCGTCCGCGGAAAGTGGGAAGGCTGGCGCGCGGCATGCGTACATGTGGGACGGGTGTGAGCGGGGAAGTGGAAGCGCAGCCCCGAGCGGTCGCCGCCCCTGACGCTGCCCTACAAACGAATGAGCTACTGGGGGTAGCAGCAGATGACCAAGAAGACGCGTGTCCGTGTCGCGCGGATAGCCGCCGGCGCGGTGATCGCCGCCGGTGCTTCCCTGACCGCCGCGGGCGCAGCCCAGGCCGTGGGCATCGATGTCGGCGTCGGTGGCCTGAGTGCCAGCGCTGAGGTCGATGAGAGTGGCGTCGATGTCGGTCTCGGTATTCGTGACGGCGAGGACACCGAGGGCAACACCATCCTCGGGTCGACCGACGGCGGCACGACCGATGGCGGGACCACTGACGGTGGCACCACCGACGGCGGCACGACCGACGGCGGTACCACCGACGGTGGCGTGACCATCGGCGGCGGGATCGATGGCGGTACCACGGACGGTGGCACCACCGACGGCGGCACGACCGACGGCGGTACCACCGACGGTGGCGTGACCATCGGCGGCGGGATCGATGGCGGTACCACTGACGGTGGCACGACCGACGGGGGCAACGGCAACTCCGGCGGTAACGGCAACTCCGGCGGTAACGGCAACTCGGGCGGTAACGGCAACTCGGGTGGCAACGGCAACAACGGCGGCAACGGCAACTCCGGTGGCAACGCCACCGGCGGTGACCAGGGCGGCTCCACCGGCGGCTCCTCCACCACCGGCGGTTCCGCCGCGACCGGTGGCGGAGACGGCGGTTCCGACGGCTGCACCGTGAACGTCGAGGGTGCCGAGTGCGTCGACAACACCGACACCGACTCCGCCGGCTCGCAGCCGGTCGAGCAGGGCAAGGCCAAGGAGGAGCTGGCCGAGACCGGCGCCGCCGAGACCACGTTCCTGCTGGTCGGTGCCGCGACGATGATCGCCGGCGGCATCGGCTTCCGGATGCTGCCCCGCCTCGTCAGCGGCCGCACCGCCGCCTGATCGCCCTGTCCCGTCCGGTCCGCCTGATCGGATGTGACCCGCGGTAGCGGTTCGTCACAGCATGCGACAGGGGCCCGGGGAGCCGTGAAGCTCTCCGGGCCCCTGTGCGTTCCCGTGCGATCCCGTGGGGTTTCGGGGCGCCTGTGTCCGGCTCCGGCCGGTCCGTCAGGCGGTCTGGTGCGCCAGGAGGGCCAGCGCCGCCACGAGGACCACCAGCAGCGCCAGCAGCGCCGCAGGGTTCAGGCCCGCGAAGGGGCCCTCCTGCTGCAGGCGCTCGCGGCTCGCCCGGCAGACGGGGCAGCGGCCCTCCGCGACGGGCGATGCGCAGTTGGCGCACACCAGTCGGTCGTAGGTCATGCGCTCTCCTCCTCCCGCGCGGCGGAGCCGCCCGCGGAGTCCGTACTCTCGGCGTTCCTCGGTGGTTCTCCGCGTGTCTCTCCGCGCAACGCTCCGGGAACCGCATCCGTTCCCGGTACCACTGTGCCAGCTCGCGAGCGATTCGGCGCGCCCCGTCGGATTACACCCGTTCCGGGAGGCTTGAGGGACGGGCAAGCGAGGGGTGTCTATCCGACAAATCGCGCAACTCCGGGCGGTGACTGCACGCGCCATCCTCGTTCGCGTATGGTCACGCACACATACTCCCGGCCGACCGTGGTGCACTCGTGATCCGATTCGACAACGTCTCCAAGAGCTACCCCAAGCAGAACCGCCCAGCCCTGCGCGACGTCTCCCTGGAGATCGAAAAGGGGGAGTTCGTCTTCCTCGTGGGGTCGTCCGGTTCCGGCAAGTCGACCTTCCTGCGGCTGATCCTCCGCGAGGAGCGCACCAGCCACGGCCAGGTGCACGTCCTCGGCAAGGACCTGGCGCGCCTGTCCAACTGGAAGGTGCCCCACATGCGCCGGCAGCTGGGCACCGTCTTCCAGGACTTCCGTCTGCTGCCGAACAAGACCGTCGCCGAGAACGTGGCCTTCGCGCAGGAGGTCATCGGCAAGCCGCGCGGCGAGATCCGCAAGGCCGTTCCCCAGGTCCTCGACCTCGTCGGTCTCGGCGGCAAGGAGGACCGGATGCCCGGTGAGCTCTCCGGCGGTGAGCAGCAGCGCGTGGCCATCGCCCGCGCCTTCGTCAACCGCCCCATGCTGCTGATCGCGGACGAGCCGACCGGAAACCTCGACCCCCAGACCTCCGTCGGCATCATGAAGCTGCTGGACCGGATCAACAGGACCGGCACCACGGTGGTGATGGCGACCCACGACCAGAACATCGTCGACCAGATGCGCAAGCGCGTCATCGAGCTCGAACAGGGCCGGCTCGTACGCGACCAGGCACGCGGTGTCTACGGCTACCAGCACTGAGCAGGCACTGAGCAGGTAGAGGAAAGGCTGAAACACTCGCCATGCGCGCCCAGTTCGTACTGTCGGAGATCGGCGTCGGTCTCCGCCGCAATCTGACGATGACCTTCGCGGTGATCGTCTCCGTGGCCCTGTCGCTCGCCCTCTTCGGTGGCGCCCTGCTCATGCGTGAACAGGTCAGCACCATGAAGGACTTCTGGTACGACAAGGTCAACGTCTCCATCTACCTCTGCAACAAGAACGACGCGGAGACGGACGAGAAGTGCTCGAAGGGTGCCGTCACCGCCGAGCAGCGGGACCAGATCAAGTCCGACCTCGAAGACATGAGCATCGTCGAGACGGTCCACCACGAGTCCGCCGACGAGGCCTACAAGCACTACCGCGAGCAGTACAGCGACACCGCCATCGCCACGGTCATCACGCCCGACCAGATGCAGGAGTCGTTCCGGGTCAAGCTGAAGGACCCGGAGAAGTACAAGGTCGTGGCCACCGCCTTCGCCGGCCGGGACGGGGTCCAGTCGATCCAGGACCAGCGCGGCATCCTGGAGAACCTCTTCAACATGATGCGGGGCATGAACGTCGCTGCCCTCTTCATCATGGGACTGATGCTCGTCATCGCGCTGATGCTGATCGTCAACACCGTGCGGGTGTCCGCGTTCAGCCGTCGGCGTGAGACGGGGATCATGCGGCTCGTCGGGGCGTCCAGCTTCTACATCCAGATGCCGTTCATCATGGAGGCCGCCTTCGCGGGACTCCTCGGCGGCCTGGTCGCCTGTGTGATGCTCCTGGTCGGCCGGTACTTCCTCATCGACGGCGGCCTGGCGCTCTCCGAGAAGATGCCGCTGGTCAACTTCATCGGCTGGGACGCCGTGATAGCGGTACTCCCGCTCGTCCTCGTGATCGGGCTGCTGATGCCCTCCATGGCCGCTTTCATCGCGTTGCGCAAGTACCTGAAGGTGTGACGAGCGCCCCGGGCGCCGTACGGGTCAACGACCCTACGGCGCCCTTCGCTTGTCCTAGAGTGGGCGCCATGTTGGGCCCCGAATCACCCAAGGTGCCCCGTGGCCTGCGTCACGGGGCGGTCCTGACGCTGGTGTTCGCTGGCGCCCTCGTCACCGGTTCCGCGACGGGCCTGCTGCCCAGCGGCGAGGGCGAACCGCCCGAGCCCCGCGTGCGGGCCGCCGCCGCCACGGTCGACCGCGACGAGATCGCACGGGCCGCCGCCGAGGCCGCCGCGGACGGCAAGTCCGGCGCCAAGGCCGCCGAAGAGGTCGTGAGCCGCAGCGGGGACCGCTGGGGCGCCGTGTACGACAAGGGCGAGTACGAGGAGTTCGCGCGTGCCCTCGACGGTTCGTACACCGGGGTCGGCCTGTGGGCCAGACGCGGGGCCGACGGCCGGGTCGAGGTCGCCCGCCTGCAGCGCGGCGGTCCCGCCGACAGGGCCGGCATCCGCGTCGGCGACCAGCTGCGCACGGTCGACGGGGCCCGCATAGACGGGCGTCCCGTCAGCGAGGTCGTCCGGCTGCTGCGCGGCGACGGCAGGAGCGCCGGGGCCGGCTCGTCCGTCGTGCTGGGCCTCCAGCGCGGCGACCACGCCTGGAGCCGGACGCTGCAGCGGGCCCGGCTCGCCACCGAGGCGGTCACGGTCCGCAGGCTCGACGGCCAGGCCGTGCTGATCAAGGTCGCCGCCTTCACCAAGGGCGCCGGCGAGCGGGTGCGGCAGGCGGTGAGGTCGGCGCCCGAGGGTGCCGGCGTCCTGCTGGACCTGCGGGGCAACAGCGGCGGACTGGTCTCCGAGGCCGTCACGGCGGCGTCCGCCTTCCTGGACGGCGGGCTGGTCGCCACGTACGACGTCCGCGGTGAGCAGAAGGCCCTGTACGCCCGGCCGGGCGGGGACACCGAGCGGCCGGTCGTGGCACTGGTGGACGGCGGGACGATGAGCGCGGCGGAGCTGGTCACTGGCGCCCTCAAGGACCGCGGCCGGGCCGTCACGGTCGGTGCCCGCACCTTCGGCAAGGGCTCGGTGCAGATGCCCGAGCGGCTGCCCGACGGGTCCGTGGCGGAGCTCACCGTCGGCCACTACCGCACTCCGTCCGGTCACGACGTCGACGGCCGGGGCATCACCCCGGACCTCGCCGTGAGCGAGCGGGCCGAGGAACGGGCGCAGACGGTATTGAGTGGCCTCGGGGCGGGGTCGTAGTGCGAAAATGACCGCACTATGGCTAAGGAAAAAGGGCGCAAGCTGATCGCGCAGAACAAGAAGGCGCGGCACGACTACCACATCCTCGACACCTACGAGTGCGGTCTCGTGCTGACGGGTACCGAGGTGAAGTCGCTGCGTCAGGGGCGGGCCTCGCTGGCGGACGGGTTCGTCCAGATCGACGACCACGAGGCGTGGCTGCACAACGTCCACGTGCCGGAGTACAGCCAGGGCACCTGGACCAACCACAGCGCCCGGCGGAAGCGGAAGCTGCTGCTGCACCGGGTGGAGATCGACAAGCTCGAGTCGAAGTCCCAGGAGACGGGCCACACGATCGTGCCGCTGGCCCTGTACTTCAAGGACGGCCGGGCCAAGGTCGAGATCGCCCTGGCGAAGGGCAAGAAGGAGTACGACAAGCGGCAGACCCTGCGGGAGAAGCAGGACCGCCGCGAGGCGGACCGGGCGATGTCCGCGGCGCGGCGGCGGCAGCGGGCCTGAGCCGGGCGCGGCGCGGCGGCTGGCAGCGGGCCTGAGCCGTCCGCGCGGAATACGCTGGCACGGTCGTGCGTTGGTCACGTACGATGGCTCCTGCCCTCCCCGAGGGGGCAGGTTTGAAAAATCAACATGGGGATGATCGGTTTCGACAGCGGCTGTCGAAGCAGGGGAAGCGTGTCGAGGAAGCGGCAATGATCTCGTAAACCATATGTCGCAACCAATAATCGCCAACACCAAGCGCGATTCCTTCGCCCTCGCTGCCTAAGTAGCGACTTGCGAAGTGTCAGCCCGGGGCTGTTCCCGACCCGGATCCTGGCATCAGCTAGGGGACTAAACCTCTAGACCCGGTCACGGGGTCTGGAGGGAAATCAAACAGTGACTGAGCCCGTCGGAGACTTGTCCGCGTGATCTCCGGGGCCGAGAAAATCGCAGCGGACTGCACACGGAGAAGCCCTGATTCCGCACCGTTGGACGCGGGTTCGATTCCCGCCATCTCCACCAGTGGACGATCTGGGGGCACCGCCCCCAGGCACCGCACCCCATGTGGGCGAGGCCCGGCTGTCATGACAGCCGGGCCTTCGTCGTACGTGCCGGCAGCAGCGACAGCGCCAGTGCCAGGGCCGCCGCCGTGACCGGGATCGCGTAGCCGTGGGAGGCGCCGGCGTGCTCCACCGTCCAGCCGCCCGCCGCCGAACCGGCGGCGATGCCGCCGAGCAGCGCCGTCACGGCCAGGGTCATGCCCTCGTTCAGCTGCCCCTCCGGGGTGAGGCGCTGGATCGCGGTCATGCCGGTCACCATCGTGGGCGCCGTCGCCATCCCGGCGACCAGGAGCGCGCCCGCGACGGCGAGCAGGGAGCCCGTGCCCGCCGCGGCGAGCAGCGGCAGGGCCATGAGGACCGTCATCGCGGCCAGGCAGGTCCGCAGCCGGGCGGTACGGCGGGCCCGGCCGTACGCCAGGCCCGCGAGACACGAGCCGGCGGCCTGGAGGGCCAGCACCGCACCCGCCGCCGGGCCGTCCGCGAAGGCGATCGTGACGACCTCCATCGCACCGAAGACGGCTCCCGTGGCGAGGAAGACGGCGAGCATCGGGACCATGCCGGGCGTGCGCAGCGGGGAGCGGCGCCCCGCGGTCCCGCCGGAGACCGGCGGCTCGGTGGACCGCTGGGCCGCGAACAGGACCACGCCCGTGAGCAGCAGCCCCGCGCCGACGAGGGTCCCGGCCTCCGGGAAGAGCCCCGCGCAGAGCCAGGCGGCGAGGACCGGTCCGAGCATGAAGCACAGCTCGTCGGCGGCCTGTTCGAAGGAGTTCGCGGTGTGCCGGGCGGCCGCGTCGCCCTTCAGCAGATGTGCCCAGCGGGCGCGTGACATCCCGCCCGTGTTGGGCGTCGTCGCGGTCGCGGCGTACGCGGCGAAGAGCGTCCAGTCGGGGGCGCCGTGACGGACGCACAGCACCAGGGCGAGTGAGCCCAGCACGGCCAGCGCGGTCGCCGGGACGGCGACGCGGGCCTGGCCGTACCGGTCGACGAGCCGTGCGGTCCAGGGGGCGACGATCGCGGTGGCGGCCAGGCCGGTCGCCGTGACGGCGCCCGCGAGGGCGTACGAACCGCGCTGCCCGGCGATCATGATCACGGCGCTGACGCTGAACATGCCCATGGGCAGCCGGGCGAGGAGGTTCCCCGCGGTGAAGGCACGTGCCCCGGGGACGGCGAAGAGCCGGCGGTAGGGGCCCGGCGGACGGGAGGGTCCCGGCTCCCGGTCCCGGGGCGCCAGGACCAGCGTCCCGCCGGACGTGGTCATCTGGGGAGAAGTCGATTGCGGCATGGATCAAGGGTCGCGGCGGGGGCCCTCGGGGGTCCAACACCTGTTCGAGGCTCATTGACGCACTCCTGTTGTAAGTTCTCGGGGTGCCCCAGGACCTCGAACCCCGTCTGCTCCGCGCCTTCCTCGCCGTCGCGGCCGAACTGCACTTCACCAGGGCCGCGGCCCGGCTGTACGTGGCCCAGCAGGCGCTCAGCCGCGACATCCGGCGGCTGGAGCGGACGTTGGGGTCGGAGCTGTTCGTCCGGACCACCCGGCAGGTGCGGCTCACCGCCGAGGGCGAGCGGCTGCTGCCGTACGCGCGGCGGGTGATGGACGCCCACGATGCGCTGGCCTCGGCCCTCGCCGACACGGAGCGGCCGCTGCTCGTCGACGTGGGCGCCCCGGTGGGCACGGCCTACCGGATGCTCGACGAGGCCCGCCGCGCGGCCCCCGGCCTGGAGTTCGTGGCCCGCTACCTGAGCGGACTCACGGGTGCGGCGGCGGAGATCGTCGCCGGCCGGCTCGACGTCTCCTCCGGCAGGATCGCCGGGATCGACCCGGCCCTGCGCTCCGAACTGGCCCACGAGCCGGTGCGGTACGAGCGGATGGCCGTACTGCTCCGCGACGGCCATCCCCTCGCGGAGCTCCCCGAGGTGCCGTTGGACGCACTGGCGGGGGAGACCCTTTACGCGGGCGCGGGCAACGCGGCCACCGCGGAGTGGACCGACCTCGCCGGCCGGCTCTTCGCCGGCCGCGGAATCCGCATGGCCGCCCCCTTCCCCGAGATCGCCGGGCAGGAGGAGTTCGTCCGGGTGGTGCGCAAGCAGGGCTGGTCGGTGCTGGCGAGCACCGAGTTCCTCCCCGTGCCGGGCATGGTCGTCCGGCCGCTCGTCGACCCCGTGCCGCTGTCCCCGGTCTCGCTCGTCTGGCGGCGGGGCCTGAGCCACCCCGGCCTCGGCGTCCTGCGTTCCGTCATGGCCGAACTCGCCGCGTCGGAGGGGTGGCTGGACGTGCCGCCGGACGGCTGGCTGCCGGACGAGGACCGTGCCGCTATGGCGCGGAACACCTGACTCCGCGGCCCGGCCGTCCCCGGCGTGCGCTACATTCATGGTCCGGGTGCAACGTGGTAGGGGGTGCTCGGTCCGGGTTTAGGGGGCTCGGTCCGACGGCAGGCGTCCGGTTCCGCCGGCGCTCCCACCTCTCCGTTCAGTGGGGGAAGAGCGTACAGCAGTGGAAAACAGGCGAGAAAAGTCCCGAATAGGGCACACCCATGACCCCAACGAGGTCACCATCCAGATCGACAGCGTGGAGTTCAGACGACTCCAGGCTGCCCAGATGACCCCTGAGGCCCCTCGGGAAAGCGCCGACGGACCGGTGTTCGTCGACGAGAGCGGCCGTCGCAGCAAGAAGTTCCGCCGTATCGGATGGGTGCTGGCGCTGGTCTGCGCCGGCTACGCGGTGACCCTCGTGGTCGCCCTCATCGGCGGCAACTCCAACGCGCCGTCGCTTCTCATACCGGGGCCCGCCGACGACAAGGCGGACACCGCCGAGGAGACCCCCGGGCCCTCCGACGCCCCGTCCGCCCCCGCGCCCGCCGGCGCCGAGGTCGTCGCCGGCGTCCCCTCGCCCTCCGGCAGCCCGGCCGCCGTGCCGCGGCAGCCCGCCGGGTCCGCCGGCGAGCCGGGCGGCGACCGGAGCAGCGGCCCGGCCGGCGCCTCCGGCACGGGCGCGGCCACCACCACCGGCGGTGCCGGTGGCGCCGGCGGTGCGACGGCCGACCCGAAGCCCACCGTGTCCACGCCGCCCGGTGGCGCCGGCGGCACGGGCGGCGAGGAGCCGCCGCCGGACCCGGTCGATCCGACGACTCCCACCGAGACCGCGACGGAGGAACCCACCGGCGAGCCGGTGGCGCAGGGCCGGCAACTGGCCGGGGAAGGTGCCCGCTAGATGACCGCCTCCGGCAGGCGGGCGGCCCGACGCCAGAAGAGCGTCAGGCGGTCCGCGATTCGGCGCAGGCTGCCCATGCGCTATCTGCTGCCCACGCTCTTCCTCGTCGCGCTCCTCGCGATGCTCATGCTGCGCGGCTACGTGCACAGCGAGATCCTCGCCGACCACCGCGTACGCCCCCCGGCCTCCAGCGGCCAGGTGCCCAAGGACGTCCTGAACGGCGGTCCGGTCATCGACGCCCGCACCCCGGGCGCGCCCAAGGCGCTCAGGGTCCCGGACAAGAACCTGGTGCTGACCTTCGACGACGGCCCCGACCCGGTGTGGACGCCGAAGGTCCTCGACAAGCTGAAGCAGTACGACGCCCACGCGGTGTTCTTCGTGACCGGCACCATGGCCTCCCGCCACCCGGAGCTGGTGCAGCGGATGGTCGCGGAGGGCCACGAGCTCGGCCTGCACACCTTCAACCACCCGGACCTGGCCCTCCAGACGCAGAGCCGGATCGACTGGGAGCTCTCCCAGAACCAGCTGGCGCTCGCCGGCGCCGCCGGCATCCGCACCTCGCTGTTCCGGCCGCCGTACTCGTCGTTCTCGGCCGCCCTGGACGACAAGTCCTGGCCGGTCACCGAGTACATCGGCAGCCGCGGCTACATCACCGCCTTCAACGACACCGACAGCGAGGACTGGAAGCGCCCGGGCGTCGAGGCGATCATCAAGCGCGCCACCCCCAAGGGCACCAAGGGCTCCATCGTGCTGATGCACGACTCCGGCGGTGACCGCTCCCAGACCGTGGCCGCCCTGAGCCGCTTCCTGCCCGACATGAAGGAGCGCGGCTACCGGTTCGCCAACCTCACCGAGGCCCTCGGCGCGCCCAGCGCCCACACACCGGTCACGGGACCGGACCTGTGGAAGGGCAAGGCGTGGGTCGGCGCCGTCGCCGTCTCCGAGAAGACCACCTCGGCCCTGACCGTCGGCCTCGCCGTCATCGGTGTCCTGGTCTTCCTCCGCTTCGGGCTCATGCTGCTGCTCTCCTTCGGCCACGCCCGCAAGGTGCGCCGCCGCCGTTTCCGCTGGGGTCCCGCCGTCACCGAACCCGTGACGGTGCTGGTCCCGGCGTACAACGAGAAGGAGTGCATCGAGAACACGGTGCGCTCGCTGATGGAGAGCGACCACCCGATCGAGGTCATCGTCATCGACGACGGGTCGTCGGACGGCACCGCCGACATCGTCGACGACATGTGGCTGCCCAACGTCAGGGTCGTCCGACAGGCCAACGCGGGCAAGCCGGAAGCCCTCAACAACGGCATCCGCAACGCCCGCCACGACATCATCGTGATGATGGACGGGGACACCGTCTTCGAGCCGTCCACCGTCCGCGAACTCGTCCAGCCCTTCGGCGACCCGCGCGTCGGCGCCGTCGCGGGCAACGCCAAGGTCGGCAACCGGGACAGCCTGATCGGTGCCTGGCAGCACATCGAGTACGTCATGGGCTTCAACCTCGACCGCCGCATGTACGACGTGCTGCGGTGCATGCCCACGATCCCCGGCGCGGTCGGCGCCTTCCGCCGCCAGGCCCTGGAGCGGGTCGGCGGCATGAGCGACGACACCCTCGCCGAGGACACCGACATCACCATGGCCATCCACCGCGACGGCTGGCGCGTGGTGTACGCCGAGCGGGCCCGGGCGTGGACCGAGGCCCCGGAGTCGGTGCAGCAGCTGTGGTCCCAGCGCTACCGGTGGTCGTACGGCACGATGCAGGCGATCTGGAAGCACCGCCGCTCCGTGATCGACAGCGGTCCCTCCGGCCGCTTCGGCCGGGTCGGCCTGCCGCTCGTCTCCCTGTTCATGGTGCTGTTCCCGCTGCTCGCCCCGCTGATCGACGTCTTCCTGCTCTACGGACTCGTCTTCGGCCCCACGCAGAAGACGGTCGTCGCCTGGCTCGGCGTCCTCGCCATCCAGGCCGTGTGCGCCGCATACGCGTTCCGCCTCGACAAGGAACGCATGGTGCACCTGATCTCCCTGCCCCTCCAGCAGCTGCTGTACCGGCAGCTCATGTACGTCGTGCTGCTGCAGTCCTGGATCACCGCCCTCACCGGCGGCCGGCTCCGCTGGCAGAAGCTGCGGCGCACCGGAGTGGTGGAGGCGCCGGGCTCGATACCGACCCAGCGCCAGGGCAGTGACGAGCGGAGGCCGGTCGGATGACCTCGCCCTCGCTCGACACGGGCGGCGCTCCCCGTGCCGGGGCCCGGTACCGTGCCGACACGACGGCGACGGCGGCTCCCGCCGCCGCGCCGAAGCGGCCCGGCCGGGACCGCTATCTCGACCTGCTGCGCTCCATCGCCCTGCTCCGCGTGATCGTCTACCACATCTTCGGCTGGGCCTGGCTGACGGTGCTCTTCCCGTCGATGGGCGTGATGTTCGCGCTCGCCGGCTCGCTGATGGCGCGCTCGCTGGCGCGGCCCGCGTGGGGCGTCATCCGCGGCCGCGTCCGGCGGCTGCTGCCGCCGATGTGGGCGTTCTCGGCCTTCGTTCTGCCCGTGATCTTCTACTTCGGCTGGAAGCCGGTGAAGGAGGAGGGGATCTGGTGGTTCGTCAAGCTGGCCTGGTACATCGTCCCGGTCGGCGCGCCGCCGTACCCCTGGCACAGCGGTGACGCCTCTGGCCTGCTCGAGGACACCTGGGCGGTCCAGGCGGCGGGTCCGCTCTGGTACATCCGGGCCTATCTGTGGTTCGTCATCGCCTCGCCGCTGCTCCTGTGGGCCTTCCGCAGGCTGCCGTGGGCGACGCTCTTCGGCCCCCTCGCGCTCACGGCGGTCGTCGGCTCCGGGCTGTTCAAGATCCCCGGCGAGACGGGCAACGTCATCACCGACTTCGCCACCTACGGATCCTGCTGGGTGCTCGGCTTCGCCCACCAGGAGGGCGTGTTCGAGAAGCTCCCGCGGTACGTCTTCGTGTCCGTGTCCTCGCTGATCATGGCCTTCGGCCTGTGGTGGGCGTCGTGGCATCTGGGGCCGGACGGCTGGGACCTCAACGACATCCCGCTCGCCCAGGCCACCTGGTCGTTCGGTTTCTGCGTGATCCTGCTCGCGTACTCGCCGTCCTGGCAGCGGCTCCCGGGGAAGCTCGCGCACTTCGACAGCCTGATCACCCTGTCCAACAACCGCGCGGTGACGATCTACCTCTGGCACAACCTGCTGATCATGGCGACGATCCCGGTCATCGACCTGCTGTGGAGGATCCCGGGCGTCTGGCCGACGTACTCGGGCTACCTGGAGCGTGCGTACCCCGTGCTCATGCTGATCGTCGTCTTTCCGCTGATCGGTCTGATGATCATGGCCGTCGGGTGGCTGGAGGACGTCGCCGCCAAGCGCCGGCCCCGGCTCTGGCCCAACGGCACGACGCCCGAGAAGGCGTCGCGGGCCAGGGCGGCGCGCGGACGGGGGCGCTCACACCGCGCCTGAGCACCGGGTGAGAGCAAGGTTCCACACCGGTCATCTCGTGCCACGGGACTGAAACCCGCCGTGCCTAACGTCGCCTCCACTACCCGGAGCAGCAGTGGAGGCAGACCATGGCCGGCAGGTGGATCGAGCAGTGGGACCCGGAGGACGAGACCTTCTGGAGGGAGAAGGGGGAGGGGATCGCCCGGCGTAACCTCCTCTTCTCCGTCCTGTCCGAGCACATCGGCTTCTCCATCTGGACGCTGTGGTCCGTGATGGTCCTGTTCATGGGGCCCGAGTACGGGGTCGACCCGGCCGGAAAGTTCTTCCTGATCGCGACCGCGACCCTGGTCGGGGCCGTGATCCGGGTGCCGTACACCTTCGCCGTCGCCCGCTTCGGCGGCCGCAACTGGACGGTGTTCAGCGCGCTGATGCTGCTGCTGCCGACCGGGGCCGCGTTCCTGGTGATGGAGCCGGGGACGTCGTACGGGACGTTCCTCGCGGTGGCCGCCCTCACCGGCGTCGGCGGCGGCAACTTCGCCTCCTCGATGACCAACATCAACTCCTTCTTCCCGCTGCGGAAGAAGGGCTGGGCGCTCGGGCTGAACGCGGGCGGCGGCAACATCGGCGTGCCGGTGGTCCAGCTCGTCGGGCTGCTCGTCATCGGGGTGGCGGGCGCCGCCCATCCCAGGATCGTGCTCGGCGTCTACATCCCGCTGATTGTGGTCTCCGCGCTGTGCGCCGCGCTGTTCATGGACAACCTGGCCCCCGTGAAGAACGACACCGGCGCCGCGAAGGAGGCGGTCCGGGACCCGCACACCTGGATCATGTCGTTCCTCTACATCGGGACGTTCGGCTCCTTCATCGGCTACAGCTTCGCCTTCGGCCTCGTGCTCCAGACCCAGTTCGGGCGCACCCCGCTCCAGGCGGCGTCGCTCACCTTCGTCGGACCGCTGCTCGGCTCCCTCATCCGGCCCGTCGGCGGCTCGCTCGCCGACCGCTTCGGCGGGGCCAGGATCACCCTGTGGACCTTCGCCGCGATGGCCGCGGCCACCGGCGTCGTCGTATTCGCCTCCGTGTCCGAGTCGCTGCCGGTCTTCCTGGTCGGCTTCATCGCCCTGTTCGTCCTCAGCGGGCTCGGCAACGGCTCCACGTACAAGATGATCCCCGGCATCTTCCAGGCCAAGGCGCTGGCCAAGGGCATGACGGGAGAGGCGGCCGAGGCGTACGGGCGCCGGCTGTCCGGGGCGTCGATGGGGCTCATCGGTGCGGTGGGCGCGCTCGGCGGACTCGCGATCAACCTGGCCTTCCGGCAGTCGTTCCTCACGGCCGGGACGGGGACGGGTGCCTTCGTCGCCTTCCTCGCCTGCTACGCGGTGTGCTTCACGGTCACCTGGGCGGTATACCTTCGCAGGCCCGCCCGCACCGCCGCGCCGGCCGCCACGACCGAGACGAAGCCGCAGCTCAGCTACGCCGAGGTGTGAGCAGGAGTGCCTCGTAACCACGGGGAAACGCAGCCGAACCGAGCCTGTCACGCTCTCTTGCCAGGCTCGGCCGGCATGTACCACGAACAGCACGGCGCTCCCGCGGTCGCCCCGCTCTCGGGCTTCACGGTCGGAGTCACGGCGGCCCGGCGCGCGGACGAACTGGGCGCGCTGCTGCAGCGCCGCGGGGCGACGGTGCTCCACGCACCCGCCCTGCGGATCGTGCCGCTCGCGGACGACGGCGAGTTGCTCGCCGCCACCAAGGAGCTCATCGACAACGCCCCGGACGTGGTGGTCGCCACCACCGCGATCGGATTCCGGGGCTGGGTGGAGGCCGCCGACGGCTGGGGCTTCGGGGAGGAACTGCTCGCCTGCCTGCGCGGTGTCGAACTCCTCGCCCGCGGCCCGAAGGTGAAGGGCGCGATCCGGGCGGCCGGGCTGACGGAGGAGTGGTCGCCCACGTCAGAGTCGATGGCCGAGGTCCTCGACCGGCTCCTCGACGAGGGCGTCGCGGACCGGCGGGTGGCACTGCAGTTGCACGGCGAGCCGCTGCCCGGGTTCGTGGAGGCCCTGCGGGCCGGGGGCGCCGAGGTCGTCGTCGTCCCCGTCTACCGGTGGATGCCGCCGGAGGACCTGGCGCCGCTGGACCGGCTGCTCGACGCGACGGTGGGGCGCTCGCTGGACGCCGTGACGTTCACCAGCGCCCCGGCCGCGGCGTCGCTGTTCTCCCGCGCCGAGGACCGGGGGATGCTGCCGGAGCTGCTCGACGCGCTCGCCCACGACGTGCTGCCGGCGTGCGTGGGACCGGTCACGGCCCTTCCGCTCCAGGCACGAGGGCTGGACACGGTCCAGCCCGACCGCTTCCGGCTGGGCCCGCTCGTCCAGCTGCTCTGCGTCGAACTTCCCTCGCGGGCCCGGGCCCTGCCGGTGGCGGGCCGCCAGGTCGAGATCCGCGGCCACGCCGTCCTCGTGGACGGGGACGTCCGCCCGGTGCCACCCGCCGGGATGTCGCTGCTCAACACGCTGGCCCGCCGCCCCGGCTGGGTCGTCTCCCGCGCCGAACTGCTGCGCGCCCTGCCCGGTGCCGGCCGTGACGAGCACGCCGTGGAGACCGCCATGGCCCGACTGCGTTCGGCGCTCGGCGTCCCCAACCTCATCCAGACCGTGGTGAAGCGCGGCTACCGCCTGGCACTCGACCCCGCGGTCGACACCAAGTACGCGGACTCCTGACCGGCTTGTACGGGACGGGCCCGCGCCACGGGACGCCCGGCCCGTACGGCGCGATGGCCCCCGCTCCCGTGCGCGACGATCCGGTCTGCCGCGCGAGGGGGCGCGCCCGGGGGGTTCCCGGGGCGCGCTCGCGGGGGCACCCTGAGTCCATGGGCATCGGCTCGTACGACGGGCGGTTCGACTCCGGGCGCGTCTGCCTGGATCTCGTGGCGGCGGGGCCGGTGGGCCCCGAAGCACTCGGACGGTGGCTCATGGCCGCCGGCCTGCTGCCGCCGGGCACTCCACTGGGCGCGGTGACCGTGCACTGGGTGCGCCCGTTCCGCGAACTCCGTGCCTGTGTGCAGGGTCTGGTGGACGCCCGGATCGACCACCGCCCGGGCGCACCCGCACCCGCACCCGCACCCGCTCCCGGGCGCCACGACGGTCCGGACGGCGCCCTCGCCCGGCTCAACGCGTTCGCCTCCGCCTCCGCCCCGCCCGCCGTCACCGCCGTGCGCGACGACGAGGGCGAACTCGTCCGGGCCCCGCTCGCCCACCCCGAGTGCGCCGCACTGCTCGCCGCCGTCGCCCGCGACGCCGTGGACCTGCTCACCGATCCCGTGGCCCGCGCACGGCTCCGCCGTTGCGAGGGCGACAACTGCCGCCGTGTGTATCTCGACACATCCCGGGGCCGGCGTCGTCGCTGGTGCTCCAGCGAGGTGTGCGGCAACCGGGAGCGCGTGGCGCGGCATCGGCGTCGCACGGCGCTCTCCCGAGCCTGACAGGCGGTCATTTCACAGCGTTATGGCCGGGATTGCCGGCCACTTCGCCGCGCCCGGCGACGGAGCGCCAAAAGATCTTGAAAGTTTTTCTCCGTCGCGTTGAGTGGATCGGCGGGGCCCTCCGTAGTGATGGACGACAGACAAGCAGTCAGACATCAGACAGGGTCTCGACCGGGAGGTTCAGGTGCGCAAGGATGCCGCCGTGGCCGATGACCGTTCAGGCAGGGCCCGGCATCGCGCCGACTCGTCGCGCACCAGCACATCCGTCCCTGACGAGGAGCTGATGCGCGTGCTGTATCAGGAGCACGCCGGACCCCTCCTTGCCTATGTGCTCCGCCTCGTGGCCGGCGACCGCCAGCGCGCCGAGGACGTGGTACAGGAGACGCTCATCCGTGCCTGGAAGAACGCCGGTCAGCTCAATCGGGCCACCGGCTCTGTCCGACCCTGGCTGGTGACGGTCGCACGGCGTATCGTCATCGACGGTCACCGCAGCCGGCAGGCCCGGCCGCAGGAGGTCGATCCGTCGCCGCTGGAGGTCATGCCCGCGGAGGACGAGATCGACAAGGCGTTGTGGCTGATGACGCTATCCGATGCGCTCGATGATTTGACCCCTGCTCACAGGGAAGTACTCGTCGAGACGTATTTCAAAGGGCGTACGGTCAATGAGGCGGCCGAGAAGCTCGGCATACCCAGCGGGACCGTGCGGTCCCGTGTGTTCTACGCACTGCGTTCCATGAAGCTCGCTCTGGAGGAGAGGGGGGTCACGGCATGAACAGGCAGGACCAGTTCGGGCAGTTCGGACAGTCCGAAGAGGGGTCGGTCCACGAGACGGTCGGGGCGTACGTCCTCGGCATCCTCGACGACGCGGAAGCCACCGCGTTCGAGGCGCATCTCGCCGGCTGCGACATCTGTGCCGCCCACCTCGAGGAGTTCGCGGGCATGGAGCCGATGCTGGCGATGCTCGCCGAGGCCCCCGCGCAGCCGGCCGTGCCACGGCAGCCGACCGCGCTGCCCTTCGACAGCAGGATCATGCAGCCGCCGCCCCGGCCCACCGCCACGGTCCCGACGGCGCCGAGCCCGCAGCTGCTGGACCGGCTCGTGGACGAGGTCGCGGTGAAGCGCTCCCGGAAGCGCCGCCGCAGCATGTACATGATCGCCGCATCGGCGGTGCTGATCCTCGGCGGTCCCGCCGTGGCCGTGGTGGTCACCCAGGACGACGCCACCGCGGGGAACGTCGCGGGGCCCCATCCGACCAGCCCCGCGGAGACCGAGTTCTTCGACGGCATGAAGGAGAAGGTCGAGGCGACGGACGCGACCACCAAGGTCACCGCCACCGTCGGCCTGGAGGAGAAGGGCTGGGGCACCCACGCGGTCCTGGAGCTCAAGAACGTCAAGGGCCCGCTGAAGTGCAACCTCATCGCCGTCTCCAAGAGCGGCGAGGAGGAGGTCGTGACCTCCTGGTCCGTCCCCGAGCGCGGGTACGGCATCGCGGACAGTACGAACAAAGAGGCCAAGAAGCCCCTGTACATCCACGGCGGTGCCGCGATGGACCGCAACGAGATCGACCACTTCGAGGTCCGTACCTTCGACGGCGAGCGCCTGGTGGAGGTCGGCGCCTGAGCCGCGGACACCCGGACCGCGACAGCGGACCTTCGGCCTGACACAACGGCCCCCCTTCGCGTACGGTTGACGGCTGCCCAGTGCACGTCAGAAGGGGGCCACGGTGGCCGCGCAGGAAGCCGCTGTCGACTCGGTCCGGGACCGCGAGATCCTTGTCGAACAGGAGCATCTGGACCAGGTGTACCGCCGCCTCGAGGAGAAGATCCACGAGGCGGAGTTCCTGATGGACGACGCCGCCAAACGCGGCCAGGTCGGCACGCCCGGCGCGTTCGCCGAGCGGGACGCCCAGGTGTTCCGCGCCGGGATCCACCTCAACCGGCTCAACAGCGAGTTCGAGGACTTCCTGTTCGGCAGGATCGACCTGCTGCGCGGCAAGGACGGCAAGAAGGGGCCCGACGGGGCGTACACCTCCGTCGAGCCGGCCGAGGACGCCGTACGGGCGGACGGGGCGGAGCAGTACGCCGACATCGCCGAGACCCTGCACATCGGCCGCATCGGCGTGCTCGACGCCGACTACGCGCCCCTGGTCATCGACTGGCGCGCCCCGGCCGCCGCGCCCTTCTACCGCTCCACGCCGGTCGACCCCGGCCGCGTGGTGCGCCGGCGGGTCATCCGCTCCAAGGGCCGCCGGGTCCTCGGGGTCGAGGACGACCTGATGCGCCCCGAGCTGACAGCCCGCCTCGGCGGCGCCGTACTTCCCGTGATCGGCGACGGCGCCCTGATGGCGGCGCTCGGCCAGGCCCGCACCCACACCATGCGCGACATCGTGTCCTCCATCCAGGCCGAGCAGGACCTGGTGATCAGGGCACCCGCCGCCTCGGTCACGGAGGTCTCGGGCGGCCCCGGCACCGGCAAGACGGCCGTCGCGCTGCACCGCGCCGCGTACCTGCTCTACCAGGACCGGCGCCGGTACGCGGGCGGCATCCTCGTCGTCTCGCCCACCCCGCTGCTGGTCGCCTACACCGAGGGCGTGCTGCCCTCGCTGGGCGAGGAGGGGCAGGTGGCGATCAGGGCGGTCGGCTCCCTCGTGGACGGCGCCGAGGCCACCACGTACGACGATCCGGCCGTCGCCCGCGTCAAGGGCTCCCTGCGGATGCTGAAGGTGCTGCGCAAGGCGGCCCGCGGCGCCCTGGAGCTCGGCGACACCCCCGACCGGCTGCGGGTGGTGGCCTTCGGCCGCCGGCTGGAACTGGAGTCCGACGAGCTCCAGCGCATCCGCCACAACGTCCTCGGCGGCACCGCGCCCGTGAACCTGCTGCGGCCGCGCGCCCGCAGACTGCTGCTGGACGCCCTGTACGCGAAGTCGGGCGCCGCCGGCCGGCACACCGACCCGGAGCTCGCCGCCGAGCTGCGCTCCTCCTTCGACGACGACGTCAGCACGGAGGACTCGTTCCTCGACTTCCTGGACGCCTGGTGGCCCGAGCTGACGCCGCTCGGGGTGCTCGCGGCGATGGCCGACGAGCGCCGTCTCGGCCGCTGGTCACGCCGGGTCCTCAACCCCGGCGAGGTGCGAAGACTCGCCCGCAGCCTGAGACGCGAGGGACGGTCCGTGCACGACGTGGCGGTCCTCGACGAACTGCAGGCGATCCTCGGCACCCCCGTCCGCCCGAAGAAGAAGCGCGAGGCCGATCCTCTCGACCAGCTCACCGGGCTGGAGGAGCTGATGCCGCAGCGCGAGGAGTCCCAGCGCGAGCGGGCCGAGCGGCTGGCGGCGGAGCGCACCGAGTACGCCCACGTCATCGTCGACGAGGCCCAGGACCTCACGCCCATGCAGTGGCGGATGGTCGGCCGCCGCGGCCGGCACGCCACCTGGACGATCGTGGGCGACCCCGCCCAGTCGTCCTGGTCCGACCCGGACGAGGCCGCCGAGGCCCGCGACGACGCCCTCGGCACCCGGCCGCGCCGCCGTTTCGAACTCACCGTGAACTACCGCAACCCCTCCGAGGTCGCCGAGCTCGCCGCCCGGGTGCTGACGCTGGCCATGCCGGGGATGGTGGCGCCCCGCGCCGTCCGCTCGACGGGCCTGCGGCCCCGGTTCGCGGTGGCCCGTGACGACCTCGAGCGGACCGTGCGGCAGGAGACCGAGCGCCTCCTGGACGAGGTCGACGGCACCGTCGGTGTCGTGGTCGCGATGGACCGGCGCGCGGAGGCCGCCCGCTGGCTCGAGGGCCTCGGCGACCGCGCGGTCGCCCTCGGTTCGCTGGAGGCGAAGGGCCTGGAGTACGACGCGACGGTGGTCGTCTCGCCCGCCGAGATCGCCGACGAGTCGCCGGCCGGCCTGCGGGTGCTGTACGTGGCGCTCACCCGTGCCACCCAGCAGCTCACCGTGGTCTCGGGCCGGCGCGACGAGCCGGACGCGGACGGGGTCCCGGACCTGCTGAGGGACTGAGGGCCCGCCCCGACGTGTTGAGGAACCAGCCGACATGTCGCGGAACCGCAGGCCGCCCTTCCTGTCGAGGGAACGGGGGGCCGCCCGGATCCGTTGACGGACTGCGGGCCGGTTGACGGAACGCGGGGCCGGACGAGGTGGGGCGAGCGACCGAACGGGGGTCAACTCGCCGAGCGGGGAATCACCTTCTGGGACTCTTTGTTAGCCTGTGTGTGGCACCGGCTCGATCCAAGCCCCCGGGCCCAACCTTCGTCCCTCAGAGGGACCACTTGCCGCGAGGCGAGCATGGCGGGTCGGTGTCACCAGAGCATCGGCAAGAGGTCCGCGTCGCCACGGTGACGCGGACCTCTTCCGTTCGGCGCTCTTTCCTGCGCCGCTCATCCGTTCTTCTGTTTTTCCATAGCTTCTCGTATGGTGGAAAAAGTTTTCCGAAACCAAAACGACCAGTATTACCTGCTACTGGCAGGTAGGTGCGACCATCGGATGGCCCCGCCCGGCCACCACCGGGCGGTGCGGCAACGAAGCTAGGGAAAGCAGAGGAACTCGGCCATGGCAACGGCGCCCAGCGTCTCGTACTCGATGACGGTCCGGCTGGAGGTGCCCGCGAGCGGAACCGCAGTCTCGCAGCTCACCACGGCCGTCGAGTCCTCCGGCGGATCGGTCACCGGTCTCGACGTCACCGCGTCCGGCCACGAGAAGCTCCGGATCGACGTCACCATCGCGGCGACCTCGACGACGCACGCGGACGAGATCGTCGAGAAGCTGCGCGGTATCGAGGGCGTCACCCTGGGCAAGGTGTCCGACCGGACCTTCCTCATGCACCTCGGCGGCAAGATCGAGATGCAGTCGAAGCACCCCATCCGCAACCGTGACGACCTCTCCATGGTCTACACCCCGGGTGTGGCCCGCGTCTGCATGGCCATCGCCGAGAATCCCGAGGACGCCCGCCGCCTCACGATCAAGCGCAACTCCGTCGCAGTCGTGACGGACGGCTCCGCCGTCCTCGGTCTCGGCAACATCGGCCCGAAGGCCGCCCTGCCCGTCATGGAGGGCAAGGCGGCCCTCTTCAAGCGCTTCGCCGGCATCGACGCGTGGCCGATCTGCCTGGACACCCAGGACACCGACGCCATCGTCGAGATCGTCAAGGCCATCGCCCCCGGCTTCGCCGGCATCAACCTGGAGGACATCTCCGCTCCCCGCTGCTTCGAGATCGAGGCACGGCTGCGCGAGGCCCTCGACATCCCCGTCTTCCACGACGACCAGCACGGCACCGCGATCGTCGTGCTCGCGGCCCTCACCAACGCACTGCGCGTGGTCGGCAAGGCGGTCGGGGACGTCAGGGTCGTCATGTCCGGCGCCGGCGCTGCCGGTACGGCCATCCTGAAGCTGCTCATCGCGGCGGGCGTCAAGCACGCCGTCGTGGCCGACATCCACGGTGTCGTGCACGCCGGCCGCGAGGACCTCGTGGACGCCGCCCCCGGGTCGGCGCTGCGCTGGATCGCCGACAACACCAACCCCGAGGGCGTCACGGGCACGCTGAAGGAAGCGGTGCGCGGTGCCGACGTGTTCATCGGCGTCTCCGCCCCGAACGTGCTCGGGGCGGAGGACGTCGCGGGGATGGCGGACGACGCGATCGTGTTCGCGCTCGCGAATCCCGACCCCGAGGTGGACCCGGCAATCGCCCGCCAGACCGCGGCAGTTGTGGCCACCGGCCGCAGCGACTTCCCGAACCAGATCAACAACGTGCTGGTCTTCCCGGGTGTCTTCCGCGGCCTCCTGGACGCGCAGTCGCGCACGGTCAACACGGAGATGATGCTCGCCGCGGCCACGGCACTGGCGGGCGTCGTCACCGAGGACGAGCTCAACCCGAACTACATCATCCCGTCCGTCTTCAACGACAAGGTCGCGGGAGCGGTCGCCGGGGCCGTCCGGGACGCCGCGAGGGCTGCCGGCGCGGCCGTGACGGGCCCCACCCCGTCCTGAGTCCGGCGCGTCGCGAGTCGCGGGCCCGGAAATCCGCCCTTAGGGTGGCGGACCATGAGCCCGCGACGGGCCGCACGACTCCGGAGGCCGGTCCTCCGGAGGCTCCTCCGGACCGTTTCGGCTCCGTGGAGTCCGCACGGAGTCGACGGAACGTCACCGGAACGAGCCAGTGGCGCTTTTCGTGTGACTCCGGAGGGTGCCGGATTGGCTTTCCCGCCGCTGGTGGGGGCAGGATGCTCAATTGGGCGCGAGGGTCTGACAGCAGACCCGGGTCCGGGGAACTGTCCGAGGGCCCTGGCAGCATCGGCTTCGATCTCACGCCTCACAGGCAAGAAGAACACGGGAGTAAGAACATGAACCGCAGTGAGCTGGTGGCCGCGCTGGCCGACCGTGCCGAGGTGACCCGCAAGGACGCCGACGCTGTGCTGGCCGCTTTCGCCGAGGTCGTCGGCGAGATCGTCGCCAAGGGCGACGAGAAGGTCACCATCCCCGGTTTCCTGACCTTCGAGCGCACCCACCGTGCCGCTCGCACCGCTCGTAACCCGCAGACCGGCGACCCGATCCAGATCCCGGCCGGCTACAGCGTGAAGGTCTCCGCGGGCTCCAAGCTCAAGGAAGCCGCGAAGGGCAAGTAAGCCTCAGACCGCGAGGGCGGCCACTTCCCGTCGGGGGGTGGCCGCCCTTGTGTTGTCCGGGGCCGTGACGGGCCCCGTCGCCCAGGTCACGCCTCGCGCGCCGGGCCGCCGAGCCTCGCCGCGCAGGGGCCGGCGTTGCCCACCGGGGCGGGGCGTACGGCCCCCGTGGGCGGCTCGTCGCGCCCAGGCGTGCGGCTTACGGCCTGTGTGAGCGCCGTTTTCACCCGTCGCGGGCTTTCGGCCGGCGCCGCTTCTGGCCGTCGGTGCGCGTGGACGGCCGCGCACGGGGCACGGGTGCCGGCGGTCGGTGTACGGAGGGCTCGCCTGCGGCCGGGTGTGTACGCCGGGGGCCACGGGCGTGTGCGGACGGGGCCTGTCCGTGGCGGTGCGGGGGAGGGTCTGCGTGCGGCGCAGGGGGTGCGTGCTTGCGGCTGTGTACGCCGGGGGCCACGCGCGTGTACTGACGGGGCCTGCGTGCGGCGGTACACGGAGGCGCGTGCCTGCGGCCGGGTACCACGGGGGCGGGTGCCCGCGGTCGCGTGCGGAAGCCGGGTGCCATCCCCGTGCGGGGTCCGGCGCGCCCCGCTTCGTCGCGTACGGGAACGCGCCGAGCGCCGGTGGCCGTAGGGCGGCCGGACCGGCGCTCGGAGAGGTGGGGGTGAGATCAGACGACCGCGCCGCGCGGCAGCTCGACCTTCGCGCCGAGCTCCACGAGCTTCTCCATGAAGTTCTCGTAGCCGCGGTTGATCAGGTCGATGCCGTGCACCCGGGACGTCCCCTGCGCCGCCAGCGCCGCGATCAGGTAGGAGAAGCCGCCGCGCAGGTCGGGGATCACCAGATCCGCGCCCTGGAGCTTCGTCGGGCCGGACACGACGGCCGAGTGCAGGAAGTTGCGCTGGCCGAAGCGGCAGTCCGAACCGCCCAGGCACTCCCGGTACAGCTGGATGTGCGCACCCATCTGATTGAGCGCCGACGTGAAGCCGAGCCGCGACTCGTACACCGTCTCGTGCACGATCGACAGGCCCGCCGCCTGCGTCAGCGCCACCACCAGGGGCTGCTGCCAGTCCGTCTGGAAGCCGGGGTGCACGTCCGTCTCCAGCGCGATCGCGTTGAGGGAGCCGCCCGGGTGCCAGAAGCGGATGCCCTCGTCGTCGATCTCGAAGGCGCCGCCGACCTTCCGGTACGTGTTGAGGAAGGTCATCATCGAGCGCTGCTGCGCACCGCGCACGTAGATGTTGCCCTCGGTCGCGAGCGCCGCCGAGGCCCAGGACGCCGCCTCCAGCCGGTCCGGCAGCGCCCGGTGGGTGTAGCCGCCGAGGCGGTCGACGCCGGTGATCCGGATCGTCCGGTCGGTGTCCATCGAAATGATCGCGCCCATTTTCTGCAGGACGCAGATCAGGTCCTCGATCTCCGGCTCCACCGCCGCGTTCGACAGCTCCGTGACGCCCTCGGCCAGCACCGCGGTCAGCAGCACCTGCTCGGTGGAGCCGACCGACGGGTACGGCAGGCGGATCTTGCATCCGCGAAGCCGCTGCGGGGCCTCCAGGTACTGCCCGTCCGCCCGCTTCTCGATCTTCGCGCCGAACTGCCGCAGCACGTCGAAGTGGAAGTCGATCGGCCGGCCGCCGATGTCGCAGCCGCCCAGACCCGGGATGAAGGCGTGACCGAGCCGGTGCAGCAGCGGGCCGCAGAACAGGATCGGGATGCGCGAGGAACCGGCGTGGGCATCGATGTCCGCGACGTTCGCGCTCTCGACGTACGTCGGGTCGAGCACCAGTTCGCCTGGCTCGTCACCGGGCCGCACCGTCACACCGTGCAGCTGCAGCAGCCCGCGCACCACCCGCACGTCGCGGATGTCGGGCACGTTGCGCAGCCGGCTCGGCTCGCTGCCGAGCAGCGCGGCGACCATAGCCTTCGGCACCAGGTTCTTGGCGC
Organism: Streptomyces sp. HUAS CB01; assembly: GCF_030406905.1. Lineage (NCBI taxonomy): Bacteria > Bacillati > Actinomycetota > Actinomycetes > Kitasatosporales > Streptomycetaceae > Streptomyces > Streptomyces chengbuensis. The sequence goes on along the minus strand of NZ_CP129137.1, from coordinate 2,991,529 downwards.
CGCGGACGCGGATCTCGCCCTCCAGCGGGGTTCCGCCGTGGACAAGCAGTACATCGTCTGTGCCGGTCATGAATCTCGCGTTCCGGAGGGTCCTCCCTGTGGAGCCGGGAGGAGGTCGGGCAGGGGCCAGAGAAAAGGTTAAGGCCCTCCTACCCCTGTCTCGTAAGGCCAAGGGCACACCACAGGTGTAATGAATTCGGCACAATACATTCTGTTTCGGCGCGCCTCCGGAGGGTCACCATCCGCTTGGCTTCCGCGGGCGCGCCCTCCCGCTGCCGCGGTGCGCCCTGAGCTGCGTCGGTCCGGACCGGGACGCCCGCTCCCCGCGGAGGGGGAAGATGCGGGATCATGTCTCCCATGACCGAGGTGTCCTCGCTCACAGGGCGGCTGCTCGTCGCCACTCCGGCCCTCGCGGACCCGAACTTCGACCGCGCGGTGGTGCTCCTGCTCGACCACGACGAGGAGGGGTCCCTCGGCGTGGTCCTCAACCGGCCCACCCCCGTCGGCGTCGGCGACATCCTGGAAACGTGGGCCGGTCTGGCCGGTGAGCCCGGCGTCGTCTTCCAGGGCGGCCCCGTCTCCCTCGACTCCGCGCTCGGGATCGCCGTCATCCCCGGCGACGAGGGCCCCCTCGGCTGGCGCAGGGTCCACGGGGCGATCGGCCTCGTCGACCTGGAGGCCCCGCCCGAACTGCTCGCCTCCTCGCTCGGCTCGCTGCGGATCTTCGCGGGGTACGCGGGCTGGGGCCCGGGCCAGCTGGAGGGCGAGCTGAACGAGGGCGCCTGGTACGTCGTGGAGTCCGAGCCCGGCGACGTGTCCTCACCGCGGCCGGAGGCGCTGTGGCGGTCCGTGCTCCGCCGGCAGCGCAACGAACTGGCGATGGTGGCCACCTATCCGGACGACCCGTCGCTGAACTGAATCCGCGCGGCTTGAGTACCCTTGGCACCTATGAGCACTCTCGAGCCCGAGCGCGGGGCAGGTACGGGCACCCTCGTGGAGCCGACACCCCAGGTGTCGCACGGCGACGGCGACCACGAGCGCTTCGCCCATTACGTCCAGAAGGACAAGATCATGGCGAGCGCCCTCGACGGCACTCCCGTGGTGGCACTGTGCGGCAAGGTCTGGGTGCCGGGGCGCGACCCCAAGAAGTACCCGGTGTGCCCGATGTGCAAGGAGATCTACGAGTCCATGGGTGCCGGCGGGGACAAGGACAAGGGCGGCAAGGACAAGAAGTAGCCGGACGGCCGGTCCGCCGGCCTCCGGACTTCCCTCCGGCTCGGGAACGGCCCCCGGGGTCGCACGACTGTGCGCCCCGGGGCCGTTCGTGTTTTCCCGGCACCCGTCCGCCCTGTTCGCCCCGTCCGCCCCGTCCGCCCCGGCCTCCGTTGCACGGGGTGCGTCCGCCGGTCACAGAGTGGTTGAGACCTCTTGTCGCTCCGTGGGGGCAGCCCTAACCTCCTGCGTGTTGTGCACCGCGAAACGTGCGTTGCGTATGTTGCAACAACTTGCCGGAGGGGACCCCGCCATGAAGCTTCCTGCCCGAATAGCCGCGCCGGTCACCGCACTTGCCCTGGCGGGGCTCACCGCCACCGGCTGCGCCCCGCAGACGTCCGGCAACGGCGCGCGGACCGACGACAGGAGCGGCATGCTCCGCGTCTGGCTGTTCCAGGAGGTCAACAACAAGCCGAAGGAGCAGGTCGTCGACGCGGCGATCAAGGCGTTCCGGGCCGAGCACAAGGACGCGAAGGTGGAGGTCGAGTACATCCCCGTCGACACCCGCGCCCAGCGGATCAAGGCGGCCTTCAACGACCCGGGGAGCGCGCCCGACCTGATCGAGTACGGCAACACGGACACGGCCGGTTACGTCAGGGACGGCGGACTCGCCGACATCACCGAGGAGTTCGGGGCCTGGGCGGACAGGAAGGACACCGACCCGACCGCCAGGGAGTCGGTGACGGTGGACGGCAAGGTGTACGGCGCCCCGCTCTTCGTCGGCGTCCGCGCCCTGTACTACCGCACGGACGTGTTCGAGGACCTCGGCATCCGGCCGCCCAAGTCGCAGGCCGAGCTCGTCTCCGTGGCGAAGAAGGTCCGCAAGGCGCGGCCCGAGCTGTACGGACTCGCCGTCGGCGGTGCGTACACCTACGGAGCCATGCCGTTCATCTGGGCGAACGGCGGCGAGCTGGCGACGGAGAGCGGCGGCACGTACAAGGCGGCCGTCAACAGCCCGCAGGCCCGCAAGGGCATCGAGGCGTACACCTCGCTGTTCGGGGACGACAACTGCCCGGCCGCGAAGTGCGCTTCGATGGGCGGCAACGCGACCGTCACCGCGTTCGCCTCCGGCAAGGCGGCGATGGCGATCGGCGGCGACTTCAGCCACGCGGCGGTCGAGGCGGGCAAGGTGAAGGGCAAGTACGCGGTCGTCCCGCTGCCCGGCGTCACCGCAGGATCGATCGCCCCTGCCTTCGCGGGCGGCAACAACATCGGTGTGCTGAGGAGCAGTTCGCACCGCACCCTCGCGGTCGACCTCATGAAGTCGCTCACCGGCAAGGAGACCCAGGGCAAGCTGTTCGACGCGATGGGCTTCCTGCCGACGTACACGGACGTCCGGGCGCGGGCGGCGACGAAGGAGCCCTTCGTCGAGCCGTTCATCGACACCCTCGCCGCCGGCACCGAGTTCGTCCCGGCCTCGCCCGGGTGGGGGCAGATCGACGCGTCGCTCGTCCTGCCGACGATGTTCCAGGAGATCGTCAGCGGCAAGAAGGACGTGGCCTCGGCCGCGGACGACGCGGCGAAGAAGATGGACGCGGCCTTCGCGTCCGCGGGCTGACCGGTGAAGCGCGCGACGACGGGGCCGCAGCCGCCCGAACCCGCCGCGGGCGGGTCCGAGCCCGGGTCCGAGCCCGGGCCCGAGCCCGGCGCCGCCCCGGCGCCCGCGTGGTCCGGTGGGCCCGGTGCTTCCGGCGACGGCCCGTCCGGGACCGGTGCCGAGGGCGGCGGGTCACCGGTCGGTGCGGAGGGCCCGGGTTCCGGGTCCCCCGGCGGGCCCGGTGCTTCCGGTTCCGGCTCCGCCGGCGGCTCAGCGCCGCACGGCGCCGCCGCGGGGCATCGTGCCGGGTCCGGGCCCGAGGCCGCCCGCGTGCCCTCGCCGCGGCCGGGTGCCGCCGGCGTCCGCGTCCGCGTCCGCGAAGGCGACGGGCGGCCGCCCGCCGCCCGCAGGACGACGGGCCCGGGGGACCACGGCGGCCGGACCCCGTGGCTCTACCTCGCGCCCGCGCTCGTCGTGCTGGGCGGGCTGCTGGTCTACCCGATCTACCAACTCGGTCTGATCTCGTTCCTGGAGTACACCCAGGCCCAGGTCAGCGGAGGGGAACCGACGTCCTTCCAGGGCTTCGGCAACTACACGGCGCTGTTCTCCGACGGCCAGTTCTGGCAGGTCCTCCTCGCGACGGTCGTCTTCGCCGCCGCGTGCGTCGTCGCCACCCTCGCCGTCGGGTGCGCGCTGGCCGTGCTGCTCACCCGTGTGCGCGCACTGCCGCGGCTCGCGCTGATGCTCGCCGCCCTCGGGGCGTGGGCGACGCCCGCGGTCACCGGGTCGACCGTCTGGGTGTTCCTCTTCGACCCGGACTTCGGTCCCGTCAACAAGGTGCTCGGGCTCGGCGACTTCTCCTGGACCTACGGCCGGTACAGCGCCTTCGCCCTCGTCCTCCTCGAAGTCGTCTGGTGCTCGTTCCCGTTCGTGATGGTGACCGTGTACGCGGGCATCAAGGCGATCCCCTCGGAAGTCCTCGAGGCGGCCTCGCTCGACGGCGCCTCGCACTGGCGCACCTGGCGTTCCGTCACCGCCCCGATGCTCCGCCCGATCCTGGTCGTGGTGACCATCCAGTCCGTCATCTGGGACTTCAAGGTCTTCACCCAGATCTACGTCATGACGAACGGCGGCGGAATCGCCGGACAGAATCTCGTCCTCAACGTCTACGCCTACCAGAAGGCGTTCGCGTCCTCGCAGTACAGCGTCGGATCGGCGATCGGCGTCGTGATGCTGCTGATCCTGCTCGCCGTCACGCTGATCCATCTGCGGCTGCTGCGCCGTCAGGGGGAGGAACTGTGAGTCCGCCGTCCCCGCGGGGCACCGGTCCCGCACGCATCTGCCGGACAGGCATCCGCCGGCCCTGGCGTCTCGCGGCGGAGGCGGCCGCCCTGACCGTCGCCGCCGCCGTCGCCTTCCCGCTCTACTGGATGGTCCTCTCCGCCTTCAAACCCGCAGGTGAGATCCAGTCCACGGAGGCACGGCCGTGGACGCTCGCACCGTCCCTGGACTCCTTCCGCCGCGTCTTCGAACAGCAGGAATTCGGCCGCTACTTCCTCAACAGCCTTTTCGTCGCCGGTACCGTCGTGATCGCCTCCGCGCTCATCGCGTTTCTCGCGGCGACCGCGGTGACCCGGTTCCGCTTCCGGTTCCGCACGACCCTGCTCGTGATGTTCCTGGTGGCGCAGATGGTGCCGATCGAGGCGCTGACCATCCCGCTGTTCTTCCTGATGCGGGACCTCGGTCAGCTCAACACCCTCGGCGCGCTGATCCTTCCGCACATCGCCTTCTCGCTGCCGTTCGCGATCTGGATGCTGCGCGGGTTCGTCAGTGCGGTACCGGACGCGCTGGAGGAGGCCGCGTACATCGACGGCGCGAGCCGTACCCGGTTCCTCTGGCAGATCCTCTTCCCGCTGGTCTTCCCGGGCCTCGTGGCGACGAGCGTCTTCTCGTTCATCTCGACGTGGAACGACTTCCTGTTCGCGAAGTCCTTCATCATCAGCGACACCTCGCAGTCCACCCTGCCGATGGCACTGCTGGTCTTCTTCAAACCGGACGAGAACGACTGGGGCGGCATCATGGCGGCGTCGACCGTGATGACGGTCCCGGTACTCGTCTTCTTCGTACTCGTACAGCGGCGTCTGGTCTCCGGACTGGGCGGCGCGGTGAAGGACTGAGGACATGAGCGAGCGTTCGCACTTCCCGGGTCCCGGAGCGGAACTGATTCCGGCTCCGGCCCGCATGGCCGCCTCGCTGCCGGGCGGCGGCACCGGGTACGTCGTCGACGCGGAGACCGGGATCGAGGCGCGCACCGGCACCGAGGGGGTCGCGCGCTGGCTGCGCTCGACCCTCGGCGCGGCCACCGGCCACCCCTTCCCGCCGCACACGGACAGCGGGAACCGCGTCCTGCTGCGCATCGTGCCCTCGCTCGCGGAAGAACTCGGCAGCCCGGAGGCGTACCGCTTCACGGCGGACGGTCTCGTCGTCGCCATCGAGGGGGCGAGCGAGGCGGGGGTGTTCTGGGGGGCCCAGACGTTCAGGCAACTGCTCGGCCCGGAAGCCTTCCGGCGTGCTCCCGTGGCCGGGAAGCGGGAGTGGGAGGTACCCGCCGTCACCATCCACGACGCGCCGCGCTTCCGCTGGCGCGGTCTCATGCTCGACGTGGCCCGGCACTTCCGGCCCAAGGACGACGTCCTGCGGATGCTCGATCTGCTCGCTGCGCACAAGCTCAACACGTTCCACTTCCATCTCACCGACGACCAGGGCTGGCGCATCGAGATCAGGCGCCACCCGCGCCTCACCGAGGTCGGCGGCTGGCGCTCCCGCACGAAGTGGGGACACCGCGCCTCCGAGCTCTGGGACGAGACGCCGCACGGCGGTTACTACACCCAGGACGACATCCGCGAAATCGTCGCGTACGCCGCCGAGCGGCACATCGCCGTCGTTCCGGAAATCGACGTCCCCGGACACTCGCAGGCCGCCGTCGCCGCGTACCCGGAACTCGGGAACACCGACGTGGTCGACACCACGGCCCTGTCCGTCTGGGACAGCTGGGGCGTCAGCCCGAACGTCCTCGCCCCCACCGAGGCCACCCTCCGCTTCTACGAAGGGGTCTTCGAGGAGGTGCTGGAGCTCTTCCCCGCCTCCGTCTCCCCGTTCGTGCACATCGGCGGCGACGAATGCCTCAAGGACCAGTGGAAGGCGTCCCCGGCCGCGCAGGCCCGCATCGCGGAGCTGGGTCTCGCCGGCGAGGACGAGCTCCAGTCCTGGTTCGTCCGGCACTTCGACCGCTGGCTCGCCGACCGGGGGCGCCGGCTCATGGGCTGGGACGAGATCCTGGAGGGCGGCACGGTGGAGCGGGGGCTGACCCCGGGCGCCGCGGTCTCCTCCTGGCGCGGCTACGCGGGCGGGATCGCCGCCGCCCGCGCGGGGCACGACGTGGTCATGTGCCCCGAGCAGCAGGTCTATCTCGACCACCGGCAGGCCGCCGGCGAGGACGAGCCGATGCCCATCGGGTACGTGCGCACCCTGGAGGACGTCTTCCGTTTCGAGCCCGTTCCGCCCCAGCTCGCCGGTACGCCGGAGGCCGCCCGTGTCCTCGGTGCCCAGGCCAACGTCTGGACCGAGGTGATGCAGGACCGCTCCCGCGTGGACTACCAGGTCTTCCCCCGCCTCGCCGCCTTCGCGGAGGTCGCCTGGTCCGCGCTGCCCGCCCCCGCCGACCGGGACTTCGCCGACTTCGAGCGGCGTATGGCCGTCCACCGCGCCCGCCTTGACGCGCTCGGCGTCGACCACCGGCCGCCCGGGGGCCCGTTGCCGTGGCAGAGGCGACCGGGTGTGCTCGGACGCCCGATCGAGGGGGCGCCCCCAAACGTGTGAGCCCTGCCCCAACGGGGTGTTCCGGATACGGCTCCCTGGGACCGTGGAGGCCCACGGGGAAAAGTCGTACAAGGAATGCCTTCGACCGGCAATCCGCTTGTGACGGCAATGCCGTAGCAATTCGGGCATTTCCCCCGCAAAGGGAAGTCCGGGACGGATGCATCCTTCGTGGACCCCCGCGTCGGACCGCTCGGAGAATGTGCCAGAGTTGCCACGTCCGGGCTGTGAGCACGTACGGTACGGCAACACAGGCGGACAGCCGGGACACCGGGAAGGGGCAGCTGGGTTGACCACGCACGCACCGCAGGCGGCGCAGTCCGTGACGCTGCCGGCCTCGCTCGACGAGGCCGTGGCGGCGCTCACCGCCATGCCCGCCGCCGTGCCGGTCGCCGGGGGCACGGACCTGATGGCGGCCGTCAACAAGGGCCGGCTCAGGCCCGCGGGCCTCGTGGGCCTCGGCCGCATCAACGAGATCCGCGGCTGGCAGTACCAGGACGGCCATGCCCTCCTCGGCGCCGGACTCACCCACTCCAGGATGGGCCGGCCCGACTTCGCCGCCCTCATCCCGGCGCTCGCCGCCTCCGCCCGGGCCGCCGGACCGCCGCAGATCCGCAACGCGGGCACCCTCGGCGGCAACATCGTCACCGCGGCGCCCACCGGCGACACCCTGCCGGTGCTGGCCGCCCTGGAAGCGGACCTGGTGATCGCGGGGCCGGACGGGGCGACCCGTGAGATCCCCGTCTCCCATCTGCTGGCAGGCCGCGAGATGCTCGGCCCCGCCGAGCTGATCGGCTTCGTGCGCGTGCCGCTCCTGCACGCCCCGCAGGTGTTCCTCAAGGCGACCGGGCGTACCGGCCCCGGCCGGGCCACGGCGTCCGTGGCCGTCGTCCTCGACCCGGCGCGGCGCGGGGTGCGCTGCGCGGTCGGCGCGATCGCCCCCATGCCGCTCCGCCCGCTGGAGGCGGAGCGCTGGATCGCCTCGCTGATCGACTGGGACGGCGAGCGCGGACTCGCCCCAGAGGCGCTGGCGGCCTTCGGCGAGTACGTGGCGGCCGCCTGCATCCCGGACCAGGAGGGCGACGAGCAGCTGCCGCCCGCGGTCCTGCACCTGCGGCGCGTGGTCGCCGCGCTGGCCCGACGAGCACTGGGGAGGGCGCTGTCGTGAGCTCCGAGGAGAACGAGACCCGGGACGACGCCCCGCGCGGCGGCGGCTGGCAGCCGATCCCGCAGGGCGGCGAGTACGACGCCGAGGCCACGGCCTTCGTCCGGCTCCCGCCCGAGGACATGCTCGACGCACCGCTCGCCGCACCCGGCCACGGCTACGTGCCTCCGCAGATCCCCTCGGCGGCCCAGGAGGGCCCGGCTGCCGCGGGCGGCTGGACCGTCCCGCAGCAGGCGTCGGACGGCGACGGGCCGCAGCACTGGCCGGCGCCGGGCGCACCGCAGTCGCAGAACCCCTACGAGCCGTACGCCGGGCATCAGCCGTACGCCAGCCACGAGTCGTACGCCGGCCCCGGTGCGCAGGGCGGTCAGGGACCGCACGGTGCGTACGGCCCGCAGGGCGCGTACGGCGCCCAGGGCCCGGACGGCGCTCCGCAGGGCGCCCGGGACCCGCGCGCCGAGGACGGGCCGCACGACGGCCACGAGGCGCACCCCGGCCACGGCCCCCAGGGGGGCCACGACCCGCACGCCACGGGACAGTGGACGTTCCCGGAGGCGGACGAGCCCTCGCCCGGCCCCGCCGCCGCACCGGCCACGGGAGACCTCACCGGCCAGTGGACGATCCCCGTCGCCCAGGGCGACATCCCCGAGGAATCGGGTGAGTTCACCACGTCCGCGCTGGCGGCCCAGTGGGGCGGCCGCACCCCGCCGGCCACCCTGCCGGGCGGCGCCCCCGCCCCCTGGGCCACGACACCCGACGGCGGCACGCCGGCCGAGGGCACCCCCGTCGGCGGGACGCCCGCCGCCGGTACGCCGGTGCCCGGAGCGGGCTACGCCACCCTCCCCGGCGGCGCGCCCGCCCCCTGGACGACCGAGGGATACCCCGCCCACGGCGAACGGGACGGATCCCCCGCCGAACCCCGCGCCGAGCAGCCCGACGAGGGGCGGCACGGGCCGCGGGACGACGAGGCGCACCCCGGGGGCGACGAGTCCGACGGCGGGCCCGCCCCGGAGCAGGGCGGAACGGCCTCGGAGGACCGGCCCGAAACGGCCGCCGCCGCCGAGACCGGGCCCGTCGCGGCAGGCCGTGACGAGGGCTCCGAGGACCTGGGGGACCCGGCGGCCGGCACGTCCGACACGGCCGCTCAGGACCCCGGCACGCCCGCGGACGAGCACGCCGCCGCCCCGGACGCGTCCGGCGCCGACGAGTCCCTCGCGGCCGCCCGCACGACGCCGAACGACGAGCACCCGCACTCCTCGTACGTCCTGCGGGTGAACGGCGCCGACCGGCCCGTCACCGACGCCTGGATCGGCGAGTCCCTGCTCTACGTGCTGCGCGAGCGCCTCGGCCTCGCGGGCGCCAAGGACGGCTGCTCCCAGGGCGAGTGCGGCGCCTGCAACGTCCAGGTCGACGGCCGGCTGGTGGCCTCCTGCCTGGTGCCGGCGGCGACGGCGGCCGGTTCCGAGGTCCGTACCGTCGAGGGCCTGGCCGCGGACGGCGAGCCCTCGGACGTGCAGCGTGCCCTCGCCGGGTGCGGAGCCGTCCAGTGCGGCTTCTGCATCCCCGGCATGGCGATGACCGTGCACGACCTGCTCGAGGGCAACCACGCCCCCACGGAGCTCGAGACGCGCCAGGCCCTCTCCGGCAACCTCTGCCGCTGCTCCGGCTACCGGGGCGTCCTCGACGCCGTGCGCGAGGTGGTCGCCGAGCGCGAGGCGAGCGCCGCCGCGGCCGCCGAGGGCGACGAGCCCCGCGAAGGGCCCCAGGACGGGGCCCGCATCCCGCACCAGGCGCCTCCGGGCGCCGGTAGTGTGCAGCCCCACCCGCACGACGGAGGCATGGTGTGAGCAACGACGCGGCCATCGCGGCCCCGGCGGTCGACGGTCCCGAGCAGGAACCACCCGCTCACGGCATCGGTGCCTCCCTCCCGCAGGCGGACGCCCGCGCCAAGACCGAGGGCACCTTCCCGTACGCCGCGGACCTCTGGGCCGAGGGCCTGCTCTGGGCGGCGCTCCTGCGCTCCCCGCACCCCCACGCCCGGATCACCGCCATCGACACCTCGGCGGCCGCCGAGATGCCCGGCGTCCGGGCCGTCGTCACCCACGCCGACGTACCCGGCGACGCCGCCTACGGACGCGGGGTCGCCGACCGGCCCGTCTTCGCCTCGGACGTCGTCCGCCACCACGGTGAGGCCATCGCGGCCGTCGCCGCGGACCACCCCGACACGGCCCGCCTCGCCGCGGCGGCGATCACCGTCGAGTACGAAGTACTCGAACCGGTGACCGACCCCGAGAAGGCCTTCGCCGCCGAACCGCTGCACCCCGACGGCAATCTCATCCGCCACATCCCGCTGAGCTACGGCGACCCGGAGGTCAACGGAGACGTCGTCGTCGAGGGGCTCTACCGCATCGGCCGCCAGGACCCCGCACCCATCGGCGCCGAGGCCGGCCTCGCCGTGCCGCGCCCCGACGGCGGCGTCGAGCTGTACACCGCCTCCACCGACCCGCACACCGACCGTGACCTCGCCGCCGCCTGCTTCGGCCTGGACAAGGAGCGCGTGAAGGTCGTCGTCACCGGTGTGCCCGGCGCGACCGGCGACCGGGAGGACCCGGGCTTCCAGATCCCGCTCGGGCTGCTCGCCCTGCGCACCGGCTGCCCGGTCAAGCTCGCGGCCACCCGCGAGGAGTCCTTCCTCGGCCACGCCCACCGCCACCCCACGCTGCTGCGCTACCGCCACCACGCGAACGCCGAGGGCAAGCTGCTGAAGGTCGAGGCGCAGATCCTGCTGGACGCGGGCGCGTACGCCGACGCCTCCTCGGAGTCCCTCGCCGCCGCCGTCGCCTTCGCCTGCGGCCCGTACGTCGTGCCGCACGCCTTCATCGAGGGCTGGGCCGTCCGCACCAACAACCCGCCCTCCGGCCATGTGCGCGGCGAGGGCGCGCTGCAGGTCTGCGCCGCCTACGAGGCCCAGATGGACAAGCTGGCCGCGAAGCTGGGCCAGGACCCGGCCGAGGTCCGCCTCCGCAACGTGCTCGCCACCGGCGACATCCTGCCCACCGGCCAGACCGTCACCTGCCCAGCGCCGGTCGCCGAACTGCTGCAGGCCGTCCGCGACTTCCCGCTCCCGCCGCTGCCCAAGGACACCCCCGAGGAGGCATGGCTGCTGCCCGGCGGGCCCGAGGGCGCGGGCGAGCCCGGCGCGGTGCGGCGCGGCGTGGGCTACGCGCTGGGCATGGTCCACATGCTCGGCGCGGAAGGCACCGACGAGGTGTCCACGGCCACGGTGAAGGTCCAGGACGGCGTGGCCACGGTCATCTGCGCGGCCGTCGAGACCGGGCAGGGCTTCTCCACCCTCGCCCGTCAGATCGTGCAGGAGACGCTCGGCATCGAGGAGGTGCACGTCGCCTCCGTCGACACCGACCAGCCCCCGGCGGGCCCGGCCGCCCACGGACGGCACACCTGGGTCTCCGGCGGCGCGGTCGAGCGCGCGGCGAAGATGGTGCGCACTCAGCTGCTGCAGCCGCTGGCGCACAAGTTCGGCATGTCCACCGAGCTGCTGCAGATCACCGACGGCAAGATCACCTCGTACGACGGCGTCCTGTCCACGACCGTCACCGAGGCCATGGACGGCAAGGAGCTCTGGGCCACCGCCCAGTGCCGACCGCACCCCACCGAACCCCTCGACGACCACGGCCAGGGCGACGCCTTCGTCGGTCTCGCCTTCTGCGCGATCCGCGCGGTCGTCGACGTCGACATCGAACTCGGCTCCGTGCGCGTCGTGGAGATGGCCGTCGCCCAGGACGTGGGCCGCGTCCTCAACCCCGCCCAGCTCGCCACCCGGATCGAGGCGGGCGTCACCCAGGGCATCGGCGCCGCGCTCACCGAGAACCTCCGCACGGCCCGCGGCCTGGTCCGCCACCCGGACCTGACGGGCTACGCCCTGCCGACGGCCCTCGACGCCCCCGACATCCGCATCGTCAAACTCGTCGAGGAACGCGACGTGGTGGCCCCCTTCGGCGCGAAGGCGGCCAGCGCCGTCCCGGTCGTCACCTCCCCGGCAGCCGTCGCCTCCGCCGTCCGCGCGGCCACGGGCCGCCCGGTCAACCGCCTCCCGATCCGCCCGCAGGCGGCGGTGGCCACGCCGTAGGAGCCGCCGGGCCCGCTCCGGTCGCCTGTCCCGCCGTGTGGGCGTGCTGAACACGGCCTGGCCGGGGCGCCGTTAGCGGGTGCCCCGGACGCGCGGCGCCCGAACCCCGGATTCCGCCGAGGGCTCCGGCACGTCGCGGGCCCTCGCGATCTGCTCGTGCCCGACGCGGCTCCTCGAACCGGCGGGGCGTGCTCGATGGCCATGCGGAAGTAGCGCGATCTCCCGTTCCAACTGCTTGTGTAGGCTCGACCTTTGACGTGTCCGGGACGCTTTGCGGTTTCCTGGGCGGAACGTCGACCTCTTGCTTGTCCGTACGGGGGAAGGAGCCCACCAGATGGCGTGGGACGAATGGGAGCGGCTGAAGGCCGACGCCGGCAGCAGAAGCTCCTCGCACATGCAACTGAACCAGGTGCCGAACGAGACAGGCGCCGGCGGCGGGCAGCAGGGTGATCTCAAGGTCGACCAGCAGGACCTGGCCTCGGTCGGCGACAGCGCGTTCAAACTGTTCACGGACCTCGGCCGCTACGGCCGTGACGCCTGGTCCAGCAGCCAGAACGCCGCCAAGGACCTCAAGGCGCAGGAGTTCGAGCTCGGGGGATCTGGACACGGTCCAGGAGCGGTGGGAGAAGTCCCTGACCACTCTGCTGGACGCCTGCGCCCACATCTCCAACCACATGGACTTCACGAAGAAGGCCCACGCGGGCGACGAGTACCACATCGCGTCGACCGTCAGCAGCATCGCCACCCTCGACAAGGGCTTTGACGAGGGGACGAAGCGCTGATGGACCTCGAAGCGCTCCGCCACGCCAACTTGTCGCAGCTGAACACCGCGATCGGCGACTGGGGCACGGTCGTCAAGAACCTGACGACTCTGGAGAAGCGGGCGCGCGACGACATGAAGGCCAAGGCCGACAGGGCCGAATGGGCCGGAGTCAATGCCAGCGTCTCGCGCGGATTCATCTCCAAGACGGCCGGGGAGTTCTCGGACGCCCTCACCCAGGCGATGTCGACGCTGCACGCTTCTTGTACGACGTCGCCAAGGACCCCATGGGCCGGGCTGCGATCACATCCGAGGCTGTGGCCCGGACCGCGCGAAAGTGATCCGGGGCTCGGCGAGTACACCCGGATGTGCCGCCTGCCACGACGGCGCCGCAGCCGGCCCTCGTCACTCCCGGGCCGGCGCCGTCCGCCCTCCGGGCACTGCGCGGTCGTGATCGCGCGTTCAAGCGTGGAGACCGTGGCGGGATTCGAACCCACGTAACTCGCTTTGCAGGCGAGCCCCTCAACCACTCGGGCACACGGTCCTGTGTTCCTCGATGCGTCGACCGTAGGCGGCGGAGGAGAGGGCGCTCAAGGTTCGGGCGGGGGCTGCAATGCGACTGCCACACGGCGTTCATGAAGGGCCCCGCGGGAGGAGTGGGCGCCGGGCCCGGGCGGTGCGCGACGCGGTACTCGCACCGGTTGCCCCGCCGGCCGCGCCCACCCGGCCGGGGACCCGACCGGAACGGAACCGGTGCGATCCCGCGAGCCCGGCTACCGGCCCGCCCGGCCGAGGCCTAGGACCAACGGCCGATCCGAAGCCCGTCCCACGACAGGGGCCATGTCCGACCATGCCCCTTACTCTGGAGCGCATGACAGCGCTCGAACCTCGTGACGCGGCCGGTACCGGCGACGCGGCGGTCAAGCAGGCCCGCGACGGCCTCGGTGGGACCGGCACCGCTGCCGGTACGGACGAGGCCGGAACGGGCGGGGTGCTCGGGAGCAGCCTGCGCGCCCTCAGCGTCGGCGTCGTGTCCGTCGTCCTGCTGATCGCGTTCGAGGCGACCGCCGTCGGTACGGCCATGCCCGTGGCCGCGCGGGAGCTGGACGGGGTGCCGCTGTACGCGTTCGCCTTCTCCGCGTACTTCACGACCAGCCTGTTCGGGATGGTGCTGGCCGGGCAGTGGGCCGACCGCAGAGGGCCGCTCGGGCCGCTGACCGCCGGGATCGCCGCCTTCGGTGTGGGTCTGCTGCTGTCCGGCACTGCCGCCACGATGTGGTACTTCATCGCCGGCCGGGCGGTCCAGGGACTCGGCGGCGGCCTGGTGATCGTCGCCCTGTACGTCGTCGTCGGCCGGGCCTACCCCGAGCACCTGCGGCCGACGATCATGGCCGCGTTCGCCGCGAGCTGGGTGATCCCCTCCGTCGTCGGTCCGCTCGCGGCCGGGACGGTCACCGAACACCTCGGCTGGCGCTGGGTCTTCGTCGGCATCCCCGTCCTCGTCGTCGTCCCGCTCGCCCTCGCCGCTCCCGCGATACGGCGGCGGGCGTCGGGTCCGGTGGATCCGGAGGCGCCCGTCCCGGCGCTGGACCGGCGCAGGATCCGGCTGGCGTTCGGAATCTCGCTGGGCGCGGGAGTGCTCCAGTACGCGGCCCAGGACCTGCGGTGGCTCTCCCTCGCCCCGGCCGTCGCGGGTGCAGCGCTGCTCGTGCCGGCCGCGCTCGGGCTGCTGCCGCGCGGCACGTTCCGCTCGGCGCGCGGGCTGCCGTCGGTGGTGCTGCTGCGCGGTGTGGCCGCCGGGTCGTTCATCGCGGCGGAGTCCTTCGTACCGCTGATGCTCGTGACCCAGCGCGGGCTGTCGCCGACGCTGGCGGGCCTGTCGCTCGCGGTGGGCGGGGCGACGTGGGCGCTGGGCTCGTTCGTCCAGTCCCGGCCGAGGCTGGAGCCGTACCGGGAGCGGCTGACCGTGGCGGGCATGGTGCTCGTTGCGGCGGCGATCGCGGCGGCACCGAGCGTGCTGATCCCGTCCGTGCCGGTGTGGGTCGTCGGGGTCGCCTGGGGCTGGGGCTGCTTCGGCATGGGCCTGGTCATCTCCTCGACCAGCGTGCTGCTGCTGAAGCTGTCCGCCCCCGCGGAAGCCGGTACGAACTCCGCCGCGCTCCAGATCTCCGACGGGCTGTCGAACGTCCTGCTGCTGGCCGCGGGCGGCGCAGCCTTCGCCGCGCTGGGCGGGGGAGCGGCGGGCGGCCACGGTGCGGTCGCGGCTGCGGGGGCGGAGAGCGTCGCCCACCCGGCCGCCTTCGCCGCGGTGTTCCTGCCCATGGCGGCGGTCGCACTGCTCGGTGCCTGGGTCGCCACCCGGCTGCACGAGCGCCGCCCCGCCTGACGCCGTGTAGCCCGGTCGGCAGCCGGGCCGGCGCTGGGCGGCCGCCCGGTCCGGCGCAGCGGTCCGCTCCATCCGATGGCCGACCCGCCGCCGGTCCCGGACGGCTCCGGTCCGGCTCGGACGCCCAGCGGTCCCGCTCCGTCCGATGGCCGACCCGCCGCCGGTCCCGGACGGCTCCGGTCCGGCTCGGCCCCGGCACCGGACCGTCCCCGGCTCGACGCACCCCGGCGCAGCGGGCCCGCCCCCGGGCCGGCGCGCCCCGGACGTCCGCCGGGAGCGGCACGCAAACGAGCGGACGGGAGCGGGCGGCAGCGGCGCTCGGGGCGCCGCCGGACGCCAGGAATTCACCGCGCGGCCGGAACCGGCCGCGCTTAGCATCGGGCCATGCACGAGCTCACGATCATCCTCACCGACGCGGAACGCGACGAACTGCACGACCTCGCCGACGCCCAGGGCCGGACCCCGGAGGAGCTCGCGCACGATGCGGTGCACCACTATCTGCGGGTGCAGAGCGAGCGGCTGGCCGCACTGGCCGGGCGACTGGCCCAGCAGCACGCGGGCCTGCTGAGGAGGCTCGGCGAATGACCCACCAGACCACGACCCAGACGCGTCACCTCACCGTGAGCGAGGTGACGGCGATCGCCCGGTTCGCCTTCGGCGGCCACCCGCCGGAGCTCCGCGCGGGCGGTCTCCTGGAGTCCGCCGTGCACCGACCGCGCTCCCGGATGTACGGGGTGGCCGCGTACCCGGACCTGTGGGAGCAGGCAGGCGCCCTGCTCCACGCGATCGCGTCGAACCACCCCTTCGTCGACGGCAACAAGCGCACGGCGTGGCTGTCGACGGCGGTCTTCCTCGCCCTCAACGGCGCCGACCCCGTCAATGTCGACCAGGACCGGGCGTACGACCTGGTCGTGTCCGTCGCGGCCGGCCAGATGTCCGATCCGGCTCTGATCGGGGCCGTGCTGCGCACCCTGTGAACGAGGGCGGTCCGACGGGTCCCGGCGCACGGACCGTTCTGTGAGGCGGGTCTCACCCCGTACCGTCGCGGCCCGGTGAGGCCTGCCCGGGCGTGACCGCACCGGTAGGGTGGCCCGGTTGTCGTACGTAACGCCGTAGCCCTGCCTCGAACCGGAGACCGTGTCTACTACCGCCTCCCACCACCTCTCACCCGCCTTTCCCGGCCGTGCCCCCTGGGGTACGGCCAACAAGCTGCGCGCCTGGCAGCAGGGCGCCATGGAGAAGTACATCCAGGAACAGCCCCGCGACTTCCTCGCGGTGGCGACGCCCGGCGCCGGCAAGACGACGTTCGCGCTCACCCTCGCCTCCTGGCTGCTGCACCACCACGTCGTGCAGCAGATCACCGTGGTCGCGCCGACCGAGCACCTGAAGAAGCAGTGGGCGGCCGCGGCCGCGCGCATAGGCATCAAGCTGGACCCGGACTACAGCGCCGGCCCGCTGAGCAAGGAGTACGACGGGGTCGCCGTCACCTACGCCGGCGTAGGCGTACGCCCGATGCTGCACCGCAACCGCAGCGAGCAGCGCAAGACCCTCGTCATCCTCGACGAGATCCACCACGCCGGTGACTCCAAGTCGTGGGGAGAGGCGTGCCTGGAGGCGTTCGAACCGGCCACCCGCCGCCTCGCCCTCACCGGCACGCCCTTCCGCTCCGACACCAACCCCATCCCCTTCGTCACGTACGAGGAGGGCAACGACGGCATCCGCCGCTCGGCCGCGGACTACACCTACGGCTACGGCAACGCCCTCGCCGACGGTGTCGTCCGCCCCGTGATCTTCCTGTCCTACAGCGGCAACATGCGCTGGCGCACCAAGGCCGGCGACGAGGTCGCGGCCCGGCTGGGCGAGCCGATGACCAAGGACGCCGTCTCGCAGGCCTGGCGCACCGCGCTCGATCCGCGCGGCGACTGGATGCCGAACGTGCTGCGCGCCGCCGACCAGAGGCTGGGCGAGGTCAGAAAGGCCATCCCCG
The DNA here is from genome assembly GCF_030406905.1 of Streptomyces sp. HUAS CB01. Taxonomy (NCBI): domain Bacteria; kingdom Bacillati; phylum Actinomycetota; class Actinomycetes; order Kitasatosporales; family Streptomycetaceae; genus Streptomyces; species Streptomyces chengbuensis. Next base: position 2,974,399 of record NZ_CP129137.1, on the reverse strand, counting down.
ACGCGGGAGGTCTCGTCATCGCCTCCGACCAGGACTCGGCGCGCGCCTACGCAAAGCTCATCCGGGAGATCACCGGTACGAAGGCGACCGTCGTGCTGTCCGACGACGCGGGCGCGTCGAAGCGCATCGACGAGTTCAGCGACAACCAGGACCGCTGGATGGTCGCCGTCCGGATGGTGTCCGAGGGCGTCGACGTCCCCCGGCTCGCGGTCGGCGTGTACGCCACGACCATCTCCACGCCCCTCTTCTTCGCCCAGGCCGTGGGTCGTTTCGTCCGGTCGCGGCGACGCGGTGAGACGGCGTCGGTGTTCCTGCCGACGATCCCGATGCTGCTGAGCTTCGCGAACGAGATGGAGGTCGAGCGGGACCACGCGCTCGACCGGCCGAAGAAGGAAGGGGAGGAGGACCCCTACGCCGAGTCCGAGCAGGAGATGGACGAGGCGAACAAGCAGCAGGACGAGGACACCGGCGAGCAGGACATGCTGCCCTTCGAGGCGCTGGAGTCCGACGCCGTCTTCGACCGGGTGATGTACAACGGCGCCGAGTTCGGCATGCAGGCCCACCCGGGCAGCGAGGAGGAGCAGGACTACCTGGGCATCCCGGGCCTGCTGGAGCCGGACCAGGTGCAACTGCTGCTCCAGAAGCGGCAGGCGCGGCAGATCGCGCACAGCCGCAAGAAGCCGGACGCCGAGGCGGATCTGCTGGAACTGCCCGCGGAGCGCCGCCCGGTGGTCTCGCACAAGGAGCTGCTGGAGCTGCGGAAGCAGCTGAACACGATGGTGGGCGCGTACGTCCACCAGAGCGGCAAGCCGCACGGCGTGATCCACACCGAGCTGCGCCGGGTGTGCGGGGGGCCGCCGAGCGCGGAGGCGACGGCGGGGCAGATCCGGGAGCGGATCAAGAAGGTCCAGGAGTGGGCCACGCGTATGCGGTGAGCGTACGGAGTGGCCGTCCTCCGCGTGGCGAGCGCAGGGACGGGCCGGCGCCGCGTGGTGAGGGAGAAGTGGGCCGGCGCTGTGTGGTGAGCGCAGGGAGTGGCCGTCCTCCGCGTGGCGAGCGCAGGGGCGGGTCGACGGCTGTGTGGTCGGCGCACGGACGCGCCGACGGCTGCGCGGTGAGCGCGCGGATGCGTCGACGGGGCTCGGGCGGACCGCCCGGGCCCTTTCGCGCTTCCGTGCGCCGGTCCGCCGCGCGGTCCTCGCGCGCGGCACCGCGTACGCCGGCGGTGCAGCAGTCGTACGCCGTAGCGCACCCCTTCCGCACGCCCGCCCCGAGCCTCCCCCGCCCGGGGCCTCCCCCCGCTCTCCGTGGCTCCCGTCCGCCCGATCCGCGCGCCCCGCAAGTCCGCCCCGCACGCGCCGAGTTCGTCCGCCGCGGTGCCCCCGGCCGGGCGTCCGCGCCCTGTCGAGGGGTGGGGGAAAAGCCCTCTTCGGCGGAGGCCGAAGAGGGACGTGTCGGTCGAAGTCGCTGGTCGTCCCGACTTGCGTACCGATAGCGGGCGGCACGGGTCTTCGACGCCCGGATTCTGGACGAGGTCTTCCGCTGAGCGAACCGGCTCGCTACTGTCCCCGCAAATGAAACGCCCCGTGGCAGCGCCGCCGCGGAGCGCAGCCGGTGTGCCATGGCCTGCCGGCGGCCTCTCCGTGCGTCGCCGAATGGGACCGGTGCCGCTGGCCGCGAGAGCGTCGCCGCACTCACCTCGAAGGAGAGGGCGTCGTGACCGCGGAGACCTCCCAGACGCTCGACAGAGGACTGCGCGTCCTCAAGCTGCTCGCCGACACCGACCACGGGCTGACCGTGACCGAGTTGTCCAACCGGCTGGGCGTCAACCGGACCGTCGTCTACCGTCTGCTCGCCACGCTCGAGCAGCACGCCCTGGTCCGCCGCGACTTGGGCGGCCGGGCCCGGGTGGGACTCGGTGTGCTCCGCCTCGGCCGTCAGGTGCACCCGCTGGTGAGGGAGGCGGCGCTGCCGGCGCTGCGCTCCCTCGCCGAGGACATCGGCGCGACCGCCCATCTCACGCTGGTCGACGGGGCGGAGGCGCTCGCGGTGGCGGTCGTCGAGCCGACGTGGACGGACTACCACGTGGCGTACCGGGCGGGGTTCCGCCACCCGCTGGACCGGGGAGCCGCGGGCAAGGCCATCCTCGCCGCCCGCCAGGGAGGTCTCACCGAGCCCGCGTACACCCTCACGCACGGCGAACTGGAGGCGGGCGCGAGCGGGGCCGCCGCGGCGCTCGTCGGGGTGACCGGCATCGAGGGCAGCGTCGGTGTCGTCATGCTGGCGGACTCGGTCCCCGAACGCGTCGGCCCCCGCGTGGTCGACGCGGCCCGCGAGGTCGCTGACGCGCTGCGCTGAGCCCCTGTCGTACAAGGAGCCCCTGTCGTACGAGGAGCCCCTGTCGTGCAAGGAGCCCCGCCGCGACGGTGAAGCGCCGCCGCGACGGTGAAGCGCCGCCGCGCCGAGGATGCGCCGCCGCGCCGAGGTGGTGCTGCGTCCCCGGTCGGACCGGTCCCGGCCCCGGTCCGGGGGCACCGGGCGGACCGATACATTGACAGCGTGTTCACTCGCCTCTCGCGTCTCTCCCGTCCCCGGGCCCTCGCCGTCTGCGCCGTGCCCGTCGCCGCGCTGCTCGCGGTGGCGGCGCTCGCGCCCCTGCCGTTCACCGTCGCCCAGCCCGGGCAGACCACGAACGTGCTGGGGACCGACCGGGGCAAGCCCGTGATCACCATCACCGGGGCCCCCGTACGGCCGACCCAGGGGCAGCTGCGTATGACGACCATCGTGGCGACCGGGCCCTCGGTCGACGTCGATCTCGGCGACGTGGCGGACGCATGGGTCCGCAAGGACCGGGCCGTGCTGCCGCACGACTCCGTGTACCCCTCCGGGCAGTCCGACGAGGAGATCCAGAAGCACAACACCGCCGAGATGCGGAAGTCCCAGAACAGCGCGGTCGACGCGGCCCTGGGCCACCTGAAGAAGGACCCCGCGAAGGTGAAGGTCACCCTGCACCTCGCCGACGTCGGCGGCCCGAGCGCCGGGCTCCTCTTCTCCCTCGGCATCGTGGACAAGCTCGCGGGCGACGGCGCCGGCGGAGACCTCACCGGCGGCCGGAACATCGCCGGTACGGGCACGATCGACGCCGACGGCAAGGTCGGCGCGGTCGGCGGAGTCGCCCTCAAGACCCAGGCCGCCGCGCGCGACGGCGCGACCGTGTTCCTCGTACCGAAGGCGGAGTGCGCCATCGCCGAGGAGCAGCTGCCCGAGGGCATGACGCTGATCCCCGTCACCGAGCTGACGGACGCTGTCTCGTCGCTCAAGTCGCTGCAGAAGGGCGGCGACATCCCGAAGTGCTGACGGGCCGGCGGGAATCGGACGGCCCAGCCCTCGGCCCCGTCCCGCCCCGGCCGCGGCGTACGTCCCCCATCCCGCCTCACCGCACCCCGTCCGCGGCGCCCCGCCGCGCCCCGGACGTCAGCGGGCGTCCTCCGCCGCCTGCTCCACCAGCGGGATGATCCGCAGCGGTACGGGGTTCTCCATGACGATCGCCGTCGACGCCCGCACGATGCCCTCGAATCCGACGACGCGGTCGATCACCCGCTGGAGGTCCGCGTTGGACCGTGCGACCAGCCGGCACAGCATGTCGCCGTGGCCGGTCGTCGTGTGCAGCTCCAGCACCTCGGGGACCGTGGCGAGATGCGCCCGTACGTCGGCCCCCTGCCCCTGCTTGATCTCCAGCGTCGCGAACGCGGTCACCGGGTAGCCCAGGGCGGACGGGTCGACGTCCGGGCCGAAGCCGCGGATGACCCCGTTCGACTGGAGCCGGTCCAGCCGCGCCTGGACGGTGCCCCGCGCGACCCCCAGCCGGCGGGACGCCTCCAGGACCCCGATCCTCGGCTCGCGGGCGAGCAGCACGATGAGCCGGCCGTCCAGATGATCGATCGCCACACCAGCCTCCTGAGTGGTCATCCTGTACAGGTCGCCCGAACAAACCGGACGCCGACTAAGCATATTGCGCAGCAGATACACGAACTATTGCGCAGCTTGTGGATCGGCGGGAGTCTGCCGCCATGACTGAGACCCTGGATCACACCCCTGAGACCGGCAGGCAGGCCGACCCCTTCCCGGTGAAGGGAATGGACGCGGTCGTCTTCGCCGTCGGCAACGCCAAGCAGGCCGCCCACTACTACTCCACGGCCTTCGGCATGAAGCTGGTCGCCTACGCGGGGCCGGAGACCGGCAGCCGGGAGACCGCCTCCTACGTCCTGACCAACGGCGCCGCCCGTTTCGTGTTCACCTCCGTCATCAAGGCGTCCACCGACTGGGGCCGGTTCCTCGCCGAGCACGTCGCCGAGCACGGTGACGGGGTCGTCGACCTGGCCATCGAGGTGCCGGACGCCCGTGCCGCCTACGCCTACGCCACCGCGCACGGGGCCCGCGGCATCCAGGAGCCCTACGAGCTCAAGGACGAGCACGGCACGGTGGTCCTCGCCGCCATCGCCACGTACGGCAAGACCCGCCACACCCTCGTGGACCGGTCCGGCTACAGCGGCCCCTACCTGCCGGGCTTCTCGCCCGCCGACCCGATCGTCCAGCCCCCGGCCAAGCGGACCTTCCAGGCCATCGACCACTGCGTGGGCAACGTCGAACTCGGCCGGATGAACGAGTGGGTGGCGTTCTACAACAACGTCATGGGCTTCACCAACATGAAGGAGTTCGTCGGCGACGACATCGCGACCGAGTACTCGGCGCTGATGTCCAAGGTCGTCGCGGACGGCACGCTGAAGGTGAAGTTCCCCATCAACGAGCCGGCGATCGCGAAGAAGAAGTCGCAGATCGACGAGTACCTCGAGTTCTACGGCGGGGCCGGCGTCCAGCACATCGCGCTCGCCACGAACGACATCGTCGCCACCGTGCGCACGATGCGCGCGGCCGGGGTGCGGTTCCTGGACACCCCCGACTCGTACTACGACACGCTGGGCGAGTGGGTCGGCGACACCCGGGTGCCGATCGACACCCTGCGTGAGCTGAAGATCCTCGCGGACCGCGACGAGGACGGCTACCTGCTCCAGATCTTCACGAAGCCCGTGCAGGACCGGCCGACGGTCTTCTTCGAACTCATCGAACGACACGGTTCGATGGGCTTCGGCAAGGGCAACTTCAAGGCGCTCTTCGAGGCGATCGAGCGCGAGCAGGAGAAGCGCGGAAACCTCTAGCCCGTACGGAGTCCGGCTCCGTCCCCGCGGCCCCACGGAACCTGACCCGTGGGGCCGCGCGGCGTCCGCGGTACGGGGCTATGGTCGCCACATGGCCAGGATCAACGACGTCGGCGGGATGCAGGGCTTCGGGCCCGTCGACACCGCCGACGACACCGAGCCCTTCCACGCCGACTGGGAGGCCCGGGTCTTCGCGCTGAACTCCGCGCTGATCGCGGGCAAGGTCTACAACCTCGACGAGTTCCGCGACGCGATCGAGTCCATGGCGCCCGCCGACTACCTGGCGGCGTCCTACTACGAGCGCTGGTTCTTCGCGATCCGTACGCTCCTGGAGCGCAAGGGCGTGATCGAGGCGGGCGAACTCGATGACTGACCGCTTCGCCGCCGGGGCACTCGTGCGCACGGTCCACCACGACCCCCCGCACCACACCCGCCTGCCGCGCTACGCCCGGGGCAAGCGCGGCACCGTCGTCGAGCCCGAGGGCCGGGCACTGCTCGCGGACCGCAACGCACAGGGGCGTGGTGACGCGCCGCTGGAGCAGGTGTACGCGGTGAGCTTCCCGGCCCGCGAGCTGTGGGGCGAGGGCGATCACCAGGTCGTCCTGGACCTGTTCGAGAGCTATCTGGAGGACGACCCGGGGCACCGGGCCGAGGCCGCCCTGACTCCCGGGACGCCCCGGGAGCAGGCCGGCGGAGAGGACGGACGGCCATGACCGGCGGGCAGCACACCGACGCCGACATCAGCCGGCGGGTACGCCGCCTGGAGACGCTGCTGGAGGAACGCGGGCTCGTGGCCGGCGCGGCGCTCGACGAGACCCTGGACGCGTTCCTGTCAGGTGCCTCCCCGGCGAACGGCGCGCGGGTCGTCGCGCGCGCCTGGACCGATCCGGACTTCCGCGCCCGGCTCCTCGCCGACGGCACCGCCGGCGTCGCCGAACTGGGCCTGTCCGCGGGCGGGGTCCAGCCGCAACGACTGCGGGTCGTCGAGAACACGCCGGACACGCACAACGTCGTCGTGTGCACGCTCTGCTCCTGCTACCCCGTACGCCTGCTGGGGCCGTCCCCCAGCTGGTACAAGAGCGAGGCGTACCGCTCCCGCGTCGTCCGCGAACCCCGCGCGGTGCTCGAGGAGTTCGGGGTCCGGCTCCCGGACACCACCCGCGTCACGGTCTGGGACTCCACCTCGGAGACCCGCTACATGGTCCTCCCGATGCGTCCGCCCGGCACCTCCGGCCTCGACGAGCCCGCCCTCGCCCGTCTGATCCCGCGGAACGCCCTGATCGGCACGGCGGTGCTCTGAGCCCCTCGCGGGGTCGCGGGCGGTGCTCCCCGCGGGGCCGCCCGCCCGCCGGGACGGGCACGCCCTCTGCCGCCACCCCCCGTGCCCGGGCGGCCCCCGGGGCCTGCCGAGCGGTCACCGCCCGCCCGGGGCGAGCCCCCGCGCGCGCGGGACGGGCACATCGTCTGCCGGGCCTCACCGTCTCGCCCGCCCTGGACGCCTCCCGAGGCCCGCGCCCCCGGACGTCCGGCGGGGCCCGCCGGGACGGGCACGCCCTCTGCCGCCACCCCCCGTGCCCGGGCGGCCCCCGGGGCCTGCCGAGCGGTCACCGCCCGCCCGGGGCGAGCCCCCGCGCGCGGGACGGGCACATCGTCTGCCGGGCCTCACCGTCTCGCCCGCCCTGGACGCCTCCCGAGGCCCGCGCCCCCGGACGTCCGGCGGGGCCCGCCGGCCCCGGACGCCCCTGGTCCCGGACGATCCCCCCGCGCGCGGGACGGGCACATCGTCTGCCGGGCCTCACCGTCTCGCCCGCCCCGGACGCCTCCCGAGGCCCGCGCCCCTGGACGCCCCCCGAGGCCCGCGCCCCCGGACGTCCGGCGGGGCCCGTCGGTCCCGGACGCCCCTGGCCCCGGACGATCCCCCCGCGCCCGGGACGGGCACATCGTCTGCCGGGCCTCACCGTCTCGCCCGCCCCGGACGCCCCCCGAGGCCCGCGCCCCCGGACGTCCGGCGGGGACCGCCGGTCCCGCTGCGCCCGCCCCGGCCCTGCCGCCGCCCGTGCCCCGGCGGCCCGCACGCGACCGTCCGGAAGCGGTGGGGCGGTCTCACTCCCCGGACGGCGACGAACGGCGCGAAGCCGTTGCGGACGGTTCGCCGGCCTGAGCCTCCCTGGAATTCCTGGAATCCCTGGAATCCCCGGCTTCCCCCGCTTCCCCGGCCCCCCGCGGGTCCCGGGAGTCGCGTTCGCGGGGCCGGGCGGACCCGGTGCCCCGGGGCTCGCCGGAGGCGTCCCCGTCCGGCCGTCGGGACGAGCCCTCCTCACGCTCCTCCGCCGGCCCGTCCTCCTCCCTCTGCCCGTCGTCCTCCGGCGGAAGCTCCTCGTCCGTCGTCCACGGCTCGCCCTCGACGTCCACGGGGCCGCCGGGAGGCGGGTTGCCCAGGACCGAGACCGCGCGCTTCGCCCGCGGCACGAGCAGCGGCGAGAAGTACGGGTTGAGGCGCAGCGCCTCGCGAAGGTGCCGGCGCGCCGGACCGTCCTGACCGAGGGAGCGCTCGACCTCGCCCTGGTGGTACAGGGACAGCGCGCTGCGGAGCCCCCGCGTCGTCGCGCGCTTCAGGTACTTCAGCCCCTCCTTCCCCCGCCCCGCCCGGTGCAGCGCCCACCCCAGGGCGTCCGAGACGTGCGCACTGCGGTGTCCCCGCTTCCACTCCTGCGCGAGGCGCTGCACCGCGGCCTTCGCCAGCCCGTGGTCGGCCTCGTACCGCGCGAGCGTCACCTCCTCGCTCACCCCGTACTTCCGGGCCTTCGCGGCCAGCCGGCGGACCTTCTCGTGGTGCGCCCGCGCCTCGCCGGCCATGCCCAGCGACTCGTACAGCTCACCCGCCTGCAGCGCGTACTCCGGCATCGGCGCCCGCTCGATGGCCGCGTGGTAGTCCCGCAGCGCGTCGTCGGTGCGTCCGAGTGCCGCCGAGGCCCGTCCCCGCCCCGCCAGGGACGGATGGTGGCCGGGCTCCAGCTGAAGCGCCGTGTCGAAGTACGCCGCCGCCTGCTTGGGCTCGCCCCGCTCCCAGGCCAGCTCGCCGAGCCGGTACAGCGCCGCGGCCCGTTCCGCCTTGCCGCCCGCCCGGGACGACGCCTCGTCCGCCAGCGCCTCGGCGTCCTCGTGCCGGCCGTTGTCCCGGTGGACCTGGGAGCCCCGCATCAGGGTCTGCACGGTGCGGGGGCGCAGCTCCTCCAGCGTGTGCAGGGCCCGCGCGGCCGCCGCGTAGGAGCCGAGCCCGCTGTACGCGTCGATCAGCACCGGATACGCCGTCCACTGCTCCGGCGACCGCGCCCGGACGCTCTCGGCCCAGCGTCTCGCCGTGGCGAAGTCCCGCCGCGCGTTCGCCAGCGCCGCCATCCCCAGCTGGGCGTCCGCGTTGCCCTTCTCTCCCGGCAGCGCCTCCAGCGAACGCCGCAGTGCCTTCTCCGCCCGGCGGAAGTCGGTACGGTCACCCAGGAGGGCTCCCTGTGCCAGGTAGGCCGAGCCCAGCACCGCCCACGACAGATGGTCGCCGGGGCTCCCGGCCAGCCGGTGCTCCTGCCCCGCGATCAGTGCCGACAGTTCAGTCGCGGACAGGGCCGCTCCGGGGCCCTCCGCCAGCACCGTCCGGGCCGCGGGACCCGGCGCGGGCGACGGCGGCCCGCCGTCCCGGCCCGGGCCGAGGACCACGATCCCGGTGGCGACCGCCCCGGCTACCAGCGACGCGATCACGGCATTCCTGGCAAGTGGCGTGTATCGCTTCTTCATGGCGATCACTGTGCGCCACCCTCCGGTCCCGTACGAAGTGCCCACCCGGCGGAGCGACGCGGATCGCGGACGGGTTCACACCGATGGCCCCCGGTGCGAATCTGGGATCATGGACGATCTCCTCTCCCGGCTCGGCGAGAACCTCCCGCCCGAAGCCCTGATCACCGACCCCGACGTCACGGCCTCCTACAGCAACGACATGGCGAGCTTCTGTGACGCGGGCACCCCGGCCGTCGTGGTGCTGCCACGCACCGTCGAGCAGGTCCAGCACGTCATGCGCACCGCGACCGAGCTGCGCGTCCCCGTCGTACCGCAGGGGGCCCGCACCGGCCTGTCCGGCGCCGCCAACGCCTCCGACGGCTGCATCGTCCTCTCCCTCGTCAAGATGGACCGCATCCTGGAGATCAGCCCGGTCGACCGGATCGCCGTCGTGGAGCCCGGTGTCGTCAACGCCGTGCTCTCACGCGCCGTCGGCGAGCACGGGCTGTACTACCCGCCGGATCCGTCCAGCTGGGAGATGTGCACCATCGGCGGCAACATCGGCACCGCCTCCGGCGGACTGTGCTGTGTGAAGTACGGCGTCACCGCCGAGTACGTCCTCGGTCTCGAGGTCGTCCTGGCCGACGGCCGGCTCCTCAGCACCGGCCGCCGCACGGCCAAGGGAGTCGCCGGCTACGACCTCACCCGGCTCTTCGTCGGTTCGGAGGGGAGCCTCGGCGTCGTCGTCAAGGCCGTGCTCGCCCTCCGGCCCAAACCGCCCCAGCAGCTCGTCCTCGCCGCCGAGTTCCCCTCGGCCGCCACCGCGTGCGACGCCGTCTGCGCGATCATGGAACGCGGCCACACGCCGTCGCTGCTGGAGATCATGGACCGTACGACCATCCGGGCCGTCAACGAGATGGCGCAGATGGGCCTCCCGGACACCACCGAGGCGCTGCTCCTCGCCGCGTTCGACACCCCCGACCCCGGGCCGGACCTCGCCGCCGTCGGGGAGCTGTGCGCCGCGGCGGGCGCCACCCAGGTCGTCCCGGCCGAGGACGCGGCCGAGTCCGAGCTGCTGCTCCAGGCCCGCCGGCTGTCCCTGACCGCCCTGGAGGCCGTCAAGACCGCGACGATGATCGACGACGTCTGCGTACCGCGCTCCCGGCTCGCCGCGATGATCGACGGCACCGCGGCCATCGCGGAGAAGTACGACCTCACCATCGGCGTCTGCGCCCACGCCGGCGACGGCAACACCCACCCCGTCGTCTGCTTCGACCACCACGACCCGGACGAATCCGCCCGTGCCCGCGAGTCGTTCGACGAGATCATGGCCCTCGGGCTGGAGCTCGGCGGCACGATCACCGGCGAACACGGCGTGGGCGTCCTGAAGAAGGAGTGGCTCGCCCGCGAACTCGGCCCGGTCGGCGTCGAGTTGCAGCAGGCGATCAAGAACGCCTTCGACCCGCTCGGCATCCTCAACCCCGGCAAGCTGTTCTAGGTCCGAAGGACCACGAGGAACGGGACCGGAGCCGGATGGAAGGGGCACGGCACACCGCATAGCGTGAAGGGGACACGATGAAGAAGGAGGAGCCGTGCCCGCACGTCTTGACCACACCATCGTCCACAGCCGCGACCGATTCGCGGCCGCCCGCTTCCTCACCGGCCTGATCGACGCACCCGAGCCCAAGCCCTTCGGCCCGTTCGCCAGCGTCCCGCTCGCCAACGGCGTCACCCTCGACTACCTCGACGAGCAGCCGGGCTCGCGGATCGTCTCGCAGCACCTCGCCTTCCTCGTCAGCGACGAGGAGTTCGACGAGATCTTCGGCCGGATCAAGGAGCGCGAGCTCCCCTACTGGGCCGACCCGGCACACGCGGAGCCGCAGCGGATCAACCACCACTTCGGCGGCCGCGGGGTCTACATCGACGACCCCGACGGCCATTCCCTCGAGTTCATCACCCACACCTACGTCTGAAGCGTGTGGCGAAGGTCCCGGCTGCTTTCGCGACGCGTCGCGGTGCCCGGACCGGAAGGTCTGCCGGGAAGGTCACGCGCGTCCGGGGCCCCGCTCCTCCCGGCACCGCCGGGCCGTCCCCCGCGCGGCCGCCCCACGGCTACGCCTCACCGTCCTTCGACTCCTCCGCCGGCCGGGTGCCGTCGCCGCCCAGAGCCGGCGAGGGGTCGCGGCCGTGGAGCCCGTCCGCCGGGGCCGGCGCGAGCAGCTCCGCCAGCCCGGCCTCGAACCCCAGGTGTTCGGACTCCGTCCCCGGCGGCACGGCCCGCAGCGTCCGCTCCAGCCACGCCGACAGCTGCGCGGACGGGGCCTCCAGCAGGGCGTCGCCGTCCGGCGAACTCAGCGCTATGTGGATGACGCTCCGCCCGCCGTCCTTCGTCGGCCAGACCCGGACGTCCCCCTCCCCGCACGCCCGGAAGACCCCTTCCACCAGGAGTTCACGGGCGAAGGTCCAGTGCACGGGCTGCTCGGACCCGATGTGGAAGGTGATGTGCACGGCATACGCGTCATCTCCCCGGTAGGTGAGCCTGGCCGGCACGGGGACACTGCGCTCCGGCGACAGGACCAGTTTGAGCTCCAGCTCGCGTTCCACCACGGTGTGCATGAGACTGCGACTTCCTTTCCTGGTACGAGGCCCTGGAGCGGACCACGCAGGGAGAGAGCGCCATCCCCGCCGACTATTACGCGACTTCCGCCACCAACTTCTCAGTCTCCTGCCGCACGGTCGCGGCAGTGCGGCACAGCGTTACCGGAAAGTGGGCCTTACGCCGGGACGGGCCCAGCACGGCGCGGCGGTCTGATAGATGTGGACCCTCGAATCGACCCCCTCGATTCCCTCGATGTCTTCCAGGAGATACGGGACCACGGTGATGAGCGCCCCCACCCCGGCAACCGGCGACGGCAGCCCCACGCCTGGCTACTACCCCGATCCGTCCATTCCGGGCTACGTCCGGTACTGGAACGGCACGGCGTGGGTGCCGGGCACGAGCCGTCCGGCGCCCAAGGACGGCGAGACGATGCCGGCGTCCCCGCCCTCCGCACACGCGACCTCCGTACCGCCCCAGGCGGTACCGCCGCCCGTTCCCGCAGTCGAGGAGACCGGTCCCGTCTTCCTGGACGAGGACCCGGATCCGGTCGGCGGCCGCCCCGATCCGTCCGCCGCCTGGCAGGCCGACGCCTCGCGCCAGACGGGCTTCGGCGGCGACCGCGACCGCCGGGTCTCCTGGGGTTCCGGACCCCAGGACCCGCGTGCCGGGGGCCTGCCGGGCTCCGGTGCGGACGCCTCGGCGCCGGTCGCGGGCCAGGCCTGGGACCGGCCGGGCGCCACGGCACAGGACCCGTTCACGGGGAGCCCGGCGGGAGCGGGCGCCGGCGAGGGCGGCGGACCCTCCGGCGTCCGGTTCGACCGGGCGGCCGGCAGGCCGGCCCTCGCCGACGAGGACCGGGCGGAGTCCGCGGGCACCGGGCCGGACCCGACCGGTGGCGCCCTGCCGGGTGTGCGCAGCGTCGGCGGGCCCGCCGAGGAGCCGGAGCGGCCGGTGCCGTCCGGCACGGTCCCGAACCGGGACCAGCGGCCGCAGCGCGGCACGCCGCACGCCGAGGGCACGATGTCGATCCGTACGATGACGCCCTCCCCGCAGCCGCCCACGGCCCAGGCGCAGGCCCCCGCCCAGGCGCCGCCGCAGCCGCAGGTACCGGCCCAGCAGCCGGCGCCCCCCGCGCAGCAGCCGCAGCAGCCCCAGCAACCGTCGCCCCGGCAGTCGCCGGCCGGCCGGCCGCAGCAGCCGCCGGTGTCCGCGGGGTCGGGCGGCGGGTCCGCCTCCTGGGCGCAGCAGGTCCACCGGCTGGCGCAGACACCGGAGGAGGAGCCGCCGGTCGTTCCCTGGAAGCCCCCGGTGAGCGATCCGTTCCTGCTGGCCGCCCAGGCCCAGGCCTCGGCCCGGCCCGCGCCGCTCGGCAGGCGCTTGGGGGCCCGGCTGATCGACACCGCGGTGCTGGGCGGGCTCGTGGGCGCCGCGTCGTACCCGTTCGTCTCCGCCGCGCTCGCGCACATCGACGAGAAGATCCAGGCGGCGAAGCTGTCCGGGGAGACGGTCACCGTCTGGCTGATCGACGGCACGACCGCCTTCCACCTCGGGCTCTCGCTCATCACCATGCTCGTGCTCGGCACGCTCTACGAGGCGCTGCCCACCGCCCGGTGGGGACGCACGCTCGGCAAGCGGCTGCTGGGGCTCCAGGTGCGGGACATCGAGTCGCACGAGCCGCCGTCGTTCGTGGCGGCCCTGCTGCGCTGGCTGGTGCACGGAGTCCTGGGCGTGCTCGTCGTCGGCGTCCTCAACGTGCTGTGGTGCGTCTTCGACCGGCCCTGGCGGCAGTGCTGGCACGACAAGGCCGCGCACACCTTCGTGGCCGGCTGACGGCCCGTTGGTCCCGTCGGCCCTGCCGTCCCCCGAACGGCTCGTGAGCCGTTGCGGGGCCCGGCGGGGCGGGGTGCACTGCCCCCATGAGCAACGACCAGCCGCCCGGACCGCCACCCGAGGACGATCCGTTCCGCAAGAGGCCCCAGGAGCCGCAAGGGCCGCAGGAGCCCATGCCCCCGGGCGGTCCACCGCCGGGCGGGCAGCCGCCTCCCGGTGGTCCCCCGCCGAGTGAGGGGCCCTACGGTGCGCCCCCTCCCGGTGGCGGCGGTCCCTACGGCACCCCACCGCCCGGAGGCGGCCCGCACGGGGCTCCGCCGCCCGGGGCCGGTTCCCCGTACGGCTCGCCCTACGGGGGGCCGCCTCCGCCGTACGATCCGCACGCCTACGGGGGCGACCCCTACGGAGGCGGCGATCCGCTGCACGGGATGCCCCCGCTGGCCGACTCCGGCAAGCGCATCCTCGCGCGCATCGTCGACTGGCTGATCGTCGCCATCCCGCTGCTGATCATCGGCATCCCGTTCGGGATCTACAACAGGGTCGCGTCGGGCGACGACTTCGACGACTGGGTGGCGAACAGCAACACCGGCGGACAGTGGGTGTTCCAGCTCATCTCGATCATCGCGTACGTCGGCTACGACACCCTGATGGTGCGCAAGTCGGGCCAGACCCTGGGCAAGCGGCTCATGAAGATGCGGGTCGCGATGCTCAACGACGGGAGCACGCCGGACACCGGCTCCTCCCTGACGCGCGCCGCGGTGCTCTGGCTGCCGCAGCTGATCTGCTGCCCGTGCCTGTGGCCGCTGATCCTGCTGATCCTCATCCTGGTGGACAAGCCGTACAAGCAGGGCCTGCACGACAAGGCCGCCAAGACGGTGGTGGTGTCAACGGCGTCCTGAGTGCTGCCCGACGCGGTGCCGGTCCGCCGCGTGGGCGACGGGCACCCGCGAGGAGGACTCCGCGGGCAGGGAGCGGTCCTCGACGGCGGCCGCACGGCTTCGACCGGCCGTGCGCGCCGCCTTCGCCCTGTCCGGCACCGGTACGCTCACGGCGACCAGCAGGCCCAGGGCGAGGGCGGTGACCCCGACGACGGCGACCTCGAGCGCCGTCGTCGCACGGGAGACGAGAAGCATGGCGACGGTCGAGACGACGACGGTGGCCGAACCGTAGGCGAGCTGTGCGGCAGTCGGACGCGGCATGACGGTTTCCGTCCCTCGAAGCGGCGATGTCGGTGGTGTGTCGCAACGGGTCGCCCTGTCCGGCGACCCTACGAGGGTGGATGCCCGAGCGGAACCGGCAGTAAGCGTGACCTAACCCACGGTACCGGTGCACTGGGGGCGCATCGAGTCACGTGTCTCGGCAACCGGCCGGGCGGATGCGCCTGTTGACCGGACGGCCGGGTCACGGGAGGGCCGCCGCGGCGGACCCGGTCGTGCACGCGTGGAGTGCGTCCGCTATTCGGAACTGCACTACTGCATAGTGCAGTTGGCCTGTTCAAGTCAAGGTCTGTTTTTTCTCCGTCAACTCCGGTCGAATGTCGTCACTTGTGACGCGCTGCCGCGAGCGGATCCACCCCACATTCCTTGGACCCGCGGTACGCCGGCGCGCGGGGGAGGACACCTTCAAGTGACAGGCAAGCGACGGGCGATCAGAGCGTCCGCGGTGCTCGTGGCACTGGCCACGACAGGGGCAACGGCCGCGGCACTCACCACCGCCCAGGCCGAGAACCGGCCCTCCGGGGCCCCCGGGGTCGAGCGCCACGATCCGGCGCCCGGCTCCGACCACAACAAGGCCCAGAAGGGCCACGTGGACCACGATCTCGAGGGTCCGTTCAGCAAGCAGCAGGAGCAGCAGCGCCAAGCGGCGCTGGAGCAGGTCATATCCGGGGACGCGACCGTGCAGAAGCGCGGCGCGTCCAAGGTCGTGAAGCTCGACGACAAGAAGTACGTCGAGCTGGGCCGGGAGAAGACCGACAAGATCTTCACGATCCTGGTGGAGTTCGGCGACAAGGTCGACGACACCACGATGTTCGACCCGGACGGCGACGGCCCCAAGCCGCCCGTCCAGAAGTTCGGCGGCACCCCCGGTCCGCTGCACAACAAGATCGCGCAGCCGGACCGCAAGGTGGACAACTCGACCGCCTGGCAGAAGGACTACAACCGGCAGCACTTCCAGGACCTGTACTTCGGCGAGGGCAAGGATAAGAAGGGGAACCCCAAGCACTCGCTGAAGACCTACTACGAGCGCACCTCCTCCGGCCGGTACTCGGTCGAGGGCACGGTCTCGGACTGGGTCAAGGTCGACTGGAACGAGGCCCGCTACGGCTCCAACTACTGCGGCCAGTCCAACTGCAACAACGTGTGGGACGCGGTCCGTGACGGCGTCACCGCCTGGACCGCCGACCAGAAGGCCAAGGGCCGTACCGACGCCCAGATCAAGGCCGACCTGGCGCAGTACGACCAGTGGGACCGCTACGACTTCGATGCCGACGGCAACTTCAACGAGGCCGACGGCTACATCGACCACTTCCAGATCGTCCACGCGGGCGAGGACGAGTCGGCCGGCGGCGGCGCCGAGGGCGCGAACGCCCTGTGGGCCCACCGCTGGTACGCCTACGGCACCGACGCCGGCAAGACCGGCCCGGCGAACAACAAGGCCGGCGGCACCCAGATCGGCAGCACCGGGATCTGGGTCGGCGACTACACCATGCAGCCGGAGAACGGCGGCCTCGGCGTCTTCGCCCACGAGTACGGTCACGACCTCGGTCTGCCGGACCTGTACGACACCTCCGGCGGCGGCGAGAACTCCACCGGGTTCTGGTCCCTGATGTCGTCCGGCTCCTGGCTCGGCACCGGCCGGGACGCCATCGGCGACCTGCCGGGCGACATGAACGCCTGGGACAAGCTGCAGCTCGGCTGGCTCAACTACACCAAGGCCAAGGCGGCGACGAAGTCCGCCCACAAGCTGGGCGTGGCGGAGTACAACACCAAGAACCCGCAGGCCCTCGTCGTCGAGCTGCCGAAGAAGAAGGTCACCACCAGCATCGTGAAGCCCGCCGAGGGCTCCATGCAGTGGTGGAGCGACATGGGTGACGACCTCAAGAACACCCTCACCCGCTCCGTCGACCTCACCGGCAAGTCCAAGGCGTCCCTGGAGCTCACCGGCTGGTGGGACATCGAGGCCGACTACGACTACCTCTACACCGAGGTGTCGACGGACGGCGGCGCCAACTGGGAGGCCGTGGAAGGCACCGCCGACGGCGCGCCGATCACCCGCGACGCCTCCGACAAGCCGGCGCTGACCGGCCCGTCGGGCGCGCACAAGAAGCTCGTGTACGCGCTCGACGCGTACGCCGGCAAGAAGGTCGACGTCCGCTTCCGCTACCAGACGGACGGTGGCGTGGCGGGCAAGGGCTTCGCGGCGGACGGCATCGTCGTCACCGCGGACGGCGCCCCGGTCTTCAGCGACAACGCCGAGACCGAGGCGGCCGGCTGGACCGCCAAGGGCTTCTCCCGCATCGGTGAGTCCTTCACGGACGAGTACGAGCAGTACTACCTCGCCGAGAACCGCCAGTACGTCTCGTACGACCAGACCCTCAAGGTCGGTCCGTACAACTTCGGCTTCAAGGCGCCGAAGGACGGCTGGGTCGAGCACTACCCGTACCAGAACGGTCTGCTCGTCTGGCTGTGGGACACCTCCCAGAAGGACAACAACACGAGCCAGCACCCGGGCAAGGGTCTGATCCTGCCGGTCGACGCCAACCCCAAGGCCCTCAAGTGGGCCGACGGCACGCTGATGCGCAACCGCATCCAGGCGTTCGACTCGACCTTCAGCACCTTCCGCTCGGACGCGCTCACCCTGCACAAGGCGGACGTCCCCGTGCGGATCGCCTCCCACAAGGGCAACTCGGTCTTCGACGACCGCAAGGGCGTCTACTGGTTCGAGGAGAACCCGACCGCCGGTGTTCAGGTCCCGAACACCAACACCAAGATCTCGATCGTCAAGGAGCCGAAGAGCGGCCAGACGATCACGGTCCAGGTCGGTCCTTCGGTCAAGTAGGCCGTAGCACGGCACAGGGAGCGGGGTGTCCGCGCGCTCGTCGCGCGGGCACCCCGCTTCGCCGTGCCGGGCCGCTCCCGGCGCCCGGCCGGAGCGGCCCGCCGTCCGCGGTGATCGGCCCCGGCGACGGTGGTCGGAGTCCGGAGAGCAGGTTGCGCCGGGGTGGCCGTTTGTTGACGCTCGCCCGACCCCGGAGTGGGCGAGATGTCCCGAAGGGGAGCCGGAAGCGGGTCCCTCCTCGCTGATCCATCGCTAAAAGGCCAGGTCAGAGCGTGATCGGCCGATGCCCTCTAGCGGGCGGCGGCCGATCGTGTTTAGGTGCGTCTGACGAAGTTCTTATTGACAGCGAGCTCACGGGGGAGTGATGCGGCGTGCCCGGCGGAGGTTTCTGCAAGCTGCCAGGAGGCAGTGTCGTGGTCGCGATAGGTCTGCCCGACCCGGCAGGCGGCGGCCGTACGGTGCGTGTGCTGGTGCACGCGGCGAACCGTGCGCGCGCCCTGACGCGACTGCGGAACCTGGGGCTGCGGGCGGTGTATCTGCGCGGTAACGCGGAGCCACCGACGCCGGACGAGATCACGGCGGTGCTGCACCATCCGGACGGGCTGCTCTGGCGCACCCACGAGCCGCTCACCCAGGAGCTCTGGCACCCCATCCGCGCCCTGCTGCGCCCGGCGGGCGGGGCGTAGTGCCGGGGCCGCGCCACAGCAGGGAGGCGGGGAGCGCCGTCAGGCCGTCAGACCACCGGCTTGCCGGAGAGCTCCACGCCCGCACGCCGCATCTGCTCCAGGGCCCGGTCCGTCGTCTCCTCCGAGACCCCGGCGGTGAGGTCGAGCAGCACATGCGTGCGGAAGCCCTCGCGCACGGCGTCCAGCGAGGTGGCGCGCACGCAGTGGTCGGTGGCGATGCCCACGACGTCGACCTCGGTCACGTCGCGGGAGCGCAGCCACTCCGCCAGCGTCACGCCGTTCTCGTCGGCGCCCTCGAAGCCGCTGTACGCGGCCTCGTGGGCCCCCTTGTCGAAGACCGCCTCGACCGATCCGCAGGCGACCGCGGGGGCGAAGTTCGGGTGGAAGCCCACGCCCTCCGTCCCGGCGACGCAGTGCGCCGGCCACGAGTCGACGTAGTCCGGCTGCTCGGAGAAGTGGCCGCCCGGGTCGACGTGGTGGTCGCGGGTGGCCACCACGTGGCGGTAGCCGGGCTGGGCCTGGCCGATGTAGTCGGTGATGGCGGCGGCGACGTCCGCGCCCCCGGCCACCGCGAGGCTGCCCCCTTCGCAGAAGTCGTTCTGAACGTCGACGACGATCAATGCGCGGTGCATGGCGGGTGTCCTTCGGTGGATGCGGCGGGCGGGGGAAACGGTCGGGCGGCAACGTTCCGAGGGTAGAGACTTCAACCGCCTTGCGGGAGAGGGCCTTTGCCTGCTAGCGCCGTCGCAGTCGTCTCTCGGCTCTCCTCGTGTTCATCCGGCTCACATGAGGTACTCCGTGGGGATCACCGGCTCACCGCGGGACAGCTGGGTAGCGGAGATCGGCAGCGCCGCGCGTGCCTCGATGTGCCGCTCGCGCGCCGCGTCCAACGGCTCACGGGCGACCACCTCGCCGCCCTTGACCAGCTCCGTCAGCAGCTGCCCGTCGACCAGTGACTCCGGCACCGGGCCGGTGCCGAGCACCTCGGCCTCGGCGACGCCGTACTCGTCCCGCCGCCGGGCGGCCCACTTGCGCCCGCCCACGGACAGCTTGCCGCCCGTCGACTTCTTCGCCACCGGTACGAGCGGCGCGTCCGGGTCGGCCGACTCGGCCCGGGCGACCAGCTTGTAGACCATCGAGCAGGTCGGCTGGCCGCTGCCGGTGACCAGCTGCGTCCCCACGCCGTAGGCGTCCACGGGTGCCGCGGCCAGCGAGGCGATGGCGTACTCGTCGAGGTCGGAGGTCACCACGATCCTCGTGTCGCGGGCGCCGAGGTCGTCGAGCTGCCGGCGGACCCGGTGGGCGACCATCAGCAGGTCCCCGGAGTCGATGCGCACGGCCCCGAGGCCGGTGCCGGCGATCTCCACGGCCGTACGGACGGCCTCGGCGACGTCGTAGGTGTCGACGAGCAGGGTGGTGCCGCGCCCCAGCGAGTCGACCTGGGCCCGGAAGGCGTCCCGCTCGGTGTCATGCAGAAGGGTGAACGCGTGCGCGCTGGTGCCCACCGTGGGGATGCCGTAGCGGAAGCCCGCGGCGAGGTCGGAGGTGGAGTGGAAGCCCCCGACGTACGCCGCGCGCGCGGAGGCGACGGCGGCGAGCTCGTGGGTGCGCCGGGCACCCATCTCGATGAGCCTGCGGCCCGCGGCGGCGGCCGACATCCGGGACGCGGCGGCCGCGATCGCCGAGTCGTGGTTGAGGACCGACAGGACCACGGTCTCCAGCAGCACGCACTCGGCGAAGGAGCCCTCCACGCGCAGGACCGGCGAGCCGGGGAAGTAGACCTCGCCCTCCGGGTAGCCGTGGATGTCGCCGCCGAAGCGGTAGCCGGCCAGCCACTGGAGCGTCGGCTCGTCCACGATGCCGTGGTCCCGGAGGAAGGCGAGCACGCTCTCGTCGAAGCGGAAGTTCTCCACGGCGTCCAGGACGCGACCGGTGCCGGCGACCACGCCGTACCGGCGGCCCTCGGGCAGCCGGCGGGTGAAGACCTCGAAGACCGACCGGCGGTCCGCGGTGCCCGCCTTCAGGGCCGCCTGCAGCATCGTGAACTCGTACTGGTCGGTGAAGAGCGCGGTCGACGGCACGGAGACCGGCAGACCCAGATCCGCAGTGTTCATACGTGCGATGCTAGCGCAGATTTCGTCAAAGTGACGAGATGTCGTCGGATCGGCCGGGGGCGTTTGTGCGACAGGCCCCCTCGGGTGGCAGCATGGGTGGAGTGACTGTGCCCCTAGAGATCGAGCAGACCCGGTCGGCCGAGGAGACGTTCGCCGTACCCGAACCCGATGTTCCCTGGGTGACGATCGTCCACAACGATCCGGTCAATCTGATGAGCTACGTCACCTACGTTTTCCAGGCGTACTTCGGCTACTCCAAGGACAAGGCGCACAAGCTCATGCTCGACGTCCACCACAAGGGGCGCGCGGTCGTCTCCAGCGGCACCCGCGAGGAAATGGAACGCGACGTGCAGGCGATGCACGGATACGGGCTGTGGGCCACGCTCTCCCAGGAACGTCAGTGATGGCAGGACAGTTCGAGGCGCTGCCGGGCGGCGGCGCGGCCGTCGCGCTCGACGAGGTCGAGATCTCCATCCTGCGCTCGCTCGCCGTCCAGCTGCTGGAGCTGATCGGCCCGGGTGACGAGCCCGCCGAGGACGCGGACCCGCTCGCCGCGCTCTTCGCGGAGGGGCCGAGCGAGCCCCCGTCCGACCCCGCGCTCGCGCGGCTCTTCCCGGACGCGTACGCGAAGCCGGACACCGAGCAGGGCGAGGACGAGGAACTCCGCGAGTTCTCGGCCGAGTTCCGCCGCTTCACGGAGAACGACCTGCGCGCCCGCAAGCGCGACGACGCCCTCGCCGTCGTCCGCAACCTCGACGCGCTCACCGCGACGGGAGAGGGCGGGGCCGTCCTCAAACTCACCCCCGAGGACTCGCTGCACTGGCTCGGGGCGCTCAACGACCTGCGGCTGACCATCGGCACCCGGCTCGAGGTCACCGACGACGACGAGACCGGCGACCTGTACCGGCTGCCGGACACCGATCCGCGCAAACCGATGGTCATGGCGTACCTCTGGCTCGGGGCGCTGCAGGAGACGCTGGTCGAGACCCTGATGCCGTAGCCGGTCCGGCCGCGGGCGGGTTGCCGGAGGGGCGGCGGCCGCAGGGGCGGCTGCCGCGTCGGGTGCGCGGGCCCGCTGAGGTGACGCGGGCGGCCGTGGGGTGACGCACGTGCGAGCGCGGCGCTCTCGTCACGGCCCGTAGCGGACGGCGCGCCAGGACGCAAAATGCGTCACCGGCCGTAGCTGTGAACCCCTTCGAGACACCCGATGTTCGCTCAACGGACGCTCAAATCCGGATAACGATCACATCACTCGGGCACCCGCGTTTGCCGCAACAAGGGTGAATTGTCCGCTTCTCCCTGTGGGGTGCGCCACATCGCCCCGGATCGATCAACGTTGCCACCGTGATAAATCTTCACGACCTGCCGGGGACGCCACCCATGTCCCCGGGAGCGCTTGGACCGGCAGACCGCCGGTGGCACTCCATCGGTATCCGGGGGGATCAGGACCTGGTCCGCAGCCGAGTCCAGTCGGCGCGGATCAGCATGGAGAAAGGCGCATCAACCATGACCTCGTTGCAGGTCGACAAGCACGCCGGCGAGGCCGGGGGCACTCCGCAGGAAGGCTACGAGCGAGGGCTCGGCAGCCGACAGGTCCAGATGATCGCCATCGGCGGCGCCATCGGCGTGGGCCTCTTCATGGGTGCCGGGGCGAACATCGCCAAGGCCGGACCCAGCATCATCCTGATGTACGCCCTCGCGGGCGTGGTGATCTTCTTCATCATGCGGGCGCTGGGCGAACTCCTGCTGTACCGGCCCGTCTCGGGCTCCTTCGCGGAGTACGCCCGCGAGTTCCTCGGCCCGTTCTTCGGGTTCGTCACCGGCTGGACGTACTGGCTGATGTGGGTCGTCACCGGCATGGCGGAACTCACCGCGGCCGCCATCTACATGCACTTCTGGTTCCCGGAGATCCCGCAGTGGGTCAGCGCCCTGGTGTTCCTGGTGGTGCTCTTCGGCGTCAACCTGATCTCGGTGAAGATCTTCGGCGAGGTCGAGTTCTGGTTCTCGATGGTCAAGGTCACCGCGATCATCGGCATGATCGTGATCGGTCTCGGCGTGCTCACCCTCGGCTTCTCCGACGCCGGTGACACCGCCGCGGCCTCCAACCTCTGGGCGCACGACGGCATCTTCCCGAACGGCATCGGCTCCAGCCTGATGACCCTTCAGGGCGTCATGTTCGCCTACCTCGCCGTCGAACTGGTCGGCGTCACCGCCGGCGAGTCCGAGAACCCCGAGAAGACGCTCCCCAAGGCCATCAACACGCTGCCCTGGCGCATCATCATCTTCTACGTCGGCGCCCTCGTGGTGATCCTCTCCGTCGTGAAGTGGACCGAGTTCTCCGCGGGTGAGAGCCCGTTCGTCCACGCCTTCGACAAGATCGGCATCCCGCTCGCCGCCGGCATCGTCAACTTCGTGGTGCTGACCGCCGCGCTCTCCTCGTGCAACTCCGGCATGTACTCCACCGGCCGCATGCTGCGCGACCTGGCGTCCAACGGCGAGGCCCCGCAGGCCTTCGGACGCCTGAACGCCCGCAAGACCCCGGCCGTGGGCATCGCCGTCTCCGTCGCGCTCATGGGCATCGGCGTCGTCCTCAACTACGTCGTCCCGGAGAAGGCGTTCGGCTACGTCGTCTCGGTGGCCACCGCCGCCGGTATCTGGACGTGGATGATGATCCTCGTCAGCCACATCCGCTACCGCCGCGCGGTCGAGGCCGGCAGCCTGCCCGCCTCGTCCTTCCCGGCCCCCGGCGGTGCCAAGTTCAGCTGGGTCGCCCTGATCTTCCTGATCGCCGTGACCGGCATGATCGCCTACGACAAGGATTCCCGGATCTCCCTGGTCGTGGGCGCGGTCTGGGGCATCGGACTGGCGGTCGGCTGGGCGATCCTCAAGAAGCGCAACCCGCAGCTCACCGAGCGTCCCGCCGAGTACGCGGACGCGGCCAAGTAGGGCACGCTCCATCCGCACCGGTCATCGGGCCGTGCCGGGCGACTTCCGCCCGGCACGGCCCGATGCCGTCGGGACGAACGCCCAACGGCCGGGGCGCCGGGCGCTCGGCCTCGTGGGGGAGCGGGTGCCGACGGGCGGTGACCGGCCGCCGGTTCACACGAGCCGGACGTCACTCCCCCGGGCGTGGAGCGTCACCCCCGCCTCGCCGACCGACACCCGGGTCGGCGCGAGACCGGCGGGCAGGTCCGGGACGACGAGTTCCCTGGCGGCGAAGGCCGCCGAGATCCGAGGGCCGGACGGATCGACCGGGCGGCCCGCGAACGACGCCGCGACGGGCACGACGGTGATCGTGCGCCCGGTCAGCCGGGGCTCGGCCACGACGGTCAGCGGCAGGCCCAGCAGCTCACCGTCGACGCGCAGCCGACCGGTCCCGTCCGCCGAGAGTGTCGCGCCCGCACCGAGTCCCGCTCCCAGGGAATCGAACGGTGCCGTGAAGCGGGCGTCCACGGACGCGGCCGTGTACCCGCCGCCCCGCTCGGCTACGTCGCGCAGCTCCACCGACGCCCGCACCGGCCTGCCCTCCTCGGTCACGGCGTCCGCCCGCACCCCGACCCTCGGATAGGACCCCCGCGCCGCGCTCAGCAGGAACGGGAATCCGCCGATGCTCACCCGCGGTGCCCCCGCCAACGCCTGCTGCCGTGCGGCGATCCGCTCCGCGAGCCGTTTCTCGGCGACGGCGGCGGAGACCCTGTCGGCGGCCGGCAGGGCCACCAGCAGCACGGCCGCCACCAGGCACCTCCACAGCAGTCGCCGTCCGCGGTCCGCCCGGCGCCGCGTCACGACGTGCTCCGGGCGTCCGCCAGGGGCGCGTCGCCGGCCGGGGAAGCCGGGGGCACGGCGCCGTCGTGGCCGTCGTCCTCGATCGCCAGCCGCGGCAGCAGCCGGTCCAGGACGCCGGGCAGCCACCAGTTCGCCCGGCCGAGCAGGACCATCGTGGACGGCACGAGCACGCCGCGTACGACGGTGGCGTCCAGAGCGACCGCCGTGGCCAGCCCGATGCCGAACATCTTCACCACGGGGTCGTCGGACAGCAGATAGCCGAGGAAGACACTGACCATGATCAGTGCCGCGGAGGTGATGATCCGGCCCGTTCCGGAGAGTCCGGAGACCACCGCGCCCCGGTTGTCCCCGTCGCGCAGGTACGCCGCGCGCACGGCGCTCAGCAGGAAGACCTCGTAGTCCATGGCCAGACCGAACAGCACGGCGAACATCAGCAGCGGTACGTACCCCGGGATCGGCACCGGGCCCTCCAGCCCGATCAGCGACGCGCCCCGTCCCCACTGGAAGACCGCCGTGAGCACGCCGTAGGAGGCGGCGACCGAGACCAGGTTCATCAGCGCGGCCTTCAACGCCACGACCGGGGAGCGGAAGGCCACGAGCAGGAGCAGCGCGGCGACGGCGAGCACGAAACCGACGACCAACGGCATCCGCTCGGTCAGCCGTTCGTTCAGATCGGCCTGGGCGGCCGTGGCCCCGCCGACATGGGTCACCAGGCCGGTTCCCCCGGTGGCCGCGGGCAGGGTCTCGTCCCGCAGCCGGTGCACCAGCGCGACCGTGTCCGGGTCGGCCGGTGCGGTGGCGGGGATGACCTGCCAGCGCACACGGGTGCCGCTCGCGTCCAGTTGGGGGGGCCCGACGGACGCGACGCCGCCGGTCGTGCGCAGGGCGGCCGTGACGGACGTGATCCGGGTGTCGTCCGGGCCGGAGGCGGGCGCGGGCAGCGTGGACACGACCTGGAGCGGACCGTTGGCGCCGGGGCCGAAGGCGTCGGCCACGCGGTCGTACGCGGTGCGGCTCGCCGTGCCGACGGCCTTGTCGCCCGCGTCCAGTTGACCGAACGTCAACTGGGTGGCCGGGGCGGCGAGCACGCCGGTCAGGACGAGCCCGCCGAGCAGGCAGCGCCACGGCCGGGAGGCGACGAACGCGGCGATCCGGCCCCACCCGGCGGGAGCGGGTCCCTCCCGCCGCTCGCCCCGATCCTCCGCTTGCGGCAGCGCGTTCGCGCCGGGCGCCTCGTCGTCCGGCGTCCGGTGCGGCGCGTCGGTGCGCGGCGCCTCGTCGCCCGGCGTCTTCTCGTACGGCGCCTCGTCGTCCGGCGCTTTGCGTTCGGCCCTCGCCCGCCGTGCCGCGCGCACCGTCCGTCCGGCCCGCACCCCGGGGGTGAGCCGCGGCCCGATCAACGACAGCACCGCGGGCAGCAGCGTGAGCGTCGCCGCCATCGCGACCAGCACGGCGATGCCCGGCGCGAGCGCCAGCGCGTGCAGCAGGGGAAGTCCGCCCAGCGCGAGCCCGGCGAGCGCGGCGACGACCGCGCTGCCCGCGAACACGACGGCCTTGCCGGAACCGGCCGTGGTGCGCGCCGCCGCGTCCTCGACGCCCACGCCGGCCGCGAGAAGTTCACGGAACCGGGTCAGACAGAAGAGCGTGTAGTCGATACCGACACCGAGGCCGATCATCGCCGCGATGGTCGCGCCGGAGGACGGCATGTCCATCAGATGGCCCGCCAGGCCGATCAGGCAGAGGGACGCGCCCAGCCCGACCGCTCCCGTGAGCAGCGGGACCCCGGCCGCGACCAGACTCCCGAACCCCAGTGCGAGGACGACGAACGCCGCCGCCAGGCCGATGATCTCGCTGTGCCCGGTGGAGCCCTTGTCGGCCGCCGCTGCGAGATCACCCCCGGCCGTCACCTCGATCCCCGCCCGCGCGGCGGGGGCGGCCGCGTCCGTGACGGCGCGGGTGGTCTCCGGGGTGATGTCCCGGCCGCCGACGTCGAGCTCGACCGTCAGCCGGCCCGTGCGGCCGTCGGCGCCGAGGCCGCCGCCCCCCGGTTCGTACGGGGTGGTGACGGCCACGACGTGGTCGACGCCCTCGACCGCCCGCGCCGCCTCCTCGACGGCCCGGCGCTGCCCGGAGGAGCTGAGCGGCGCGGTGCCCGCCGGTGCGTACAGGACCACGGGCTGCCGGCCCGAGGCCGCGTCGTCGAACGCCCCGGCCGTGTCGCGCGCCGCCTGGCTGTCGCTGCCCGGGATCGTCACGGCCTCGCTGGTGACCCTCCCGAAGGCCCCCACGGCGGAGGCCAGGGCGACGAGCAGCAGAAGCCAGGCGGCCACGGTCCGTCTCGGTCTGCGGGCGCACCAGCGCCCAACGGCCAGGAGCATCAGGAAGCCGTCCCTCTCGTGCGGCGGCCCTACGGGCCCGCTCGTGCGGCGGCCCGCGATGGGGCCCCAAGTTATTGCACTCGGTGTGCAAGCGGCACGGTTGCATCACGAGTGCAACAATGTCAACGCGGAGAGGGAGGAGCCCAGGTGAACCAGTCGGACCGGCAGGCGCGGGATCGTGCTCCGGGAAGCGGAGGCGTACGCCCGGACGCCGGCGGCGGACCGGCCCAGGACGGACGTACCGAACGCGGGCGCCGGACCCGGGAGAAGATCGCCGACGCGATGCTCTCGCTGCTCGACGACGGGGAGACGCAGTTCCCCGCGGACCGGGTGGCCGAGCGGGCCGGGGTGTCACGGCGCCTGGTGTTCCACCACTTCGCCGACATGGGCCAGCTCCAGGACACCGCCATCGCCCGGCGGCTCGACCAGCTGGCCGCGCGGATCGGGCCCCTGCCGACCGAAGGGCCCAGAGGGTCGAGGGTGGCCGCGCTCGTCGAGCAGCGGGCGCGGATCCTGGAGTGGATCACTCCGGCGCGGCTGACGATGATGCGGCTGGACAACCCGTCCGAGCGGGTCGAGTTCGCCACCCGCCAGGTGCTCGACTTCGCCCGCCGTCGGCTGACCGAGGTCTTCGCCGAGGAACTGGACCGGCTGTCCGGGAACCGCCGGGCGGACCTGCTCAACGGGCTGGACGCGGTGACCACATGGGGCGCCTGGTACCACTGGCGCAGCAGCGGGCTCGACCCCGAAGCCGCCCGCCGGACGATGGAGTCCACGGTGCACGCGCTGCTCGCCGTGACCGACGGGGAGCCCGCGCCGGACCCGGCCGGCCCTGCGGCGACCTAGGTGTTCTGTCGGGGGAGGTTGTGGACGGGTGAGGCAGGTCTCGGCTGAGGGATCTTGAAATGGGTGAGGGTCCGCCGGTCCTCCCCGCCGTGCCGGAGCCCCCTGGCGGCGCCTCGCCACCGGCGCCCCGCTCTCGGTCTCACCCCATGGTCCCCGGATCTCAGAACCGGGAACCCTCCGCCTATTCTCGTCCTCATGCTGACCATCACCCAGGCCCTGTACGACCGGATCGTCGCCCACGCCCGCGAGGACCACCCCGACGAGGCGTGCGGCGTGGTCGCGGGGCCCGTCGGCGAGGGGCGGCCCGAGCGCTTCATTCCCATGCTCAACGCCGCCCGCTCGCCCACGTTCTACGAGTTCGACTCGTCGGACCTGCTCAAGCTCTACCGGGAGATGGACGACCGGGACGAGGAGCCGGTGATCATCTACCACTCCCACACGGCGACCGAGGCGTACCCCTCCCGCACCGACATCTCGTACGCCAACGAGCCCGGCGCCCACTACGTGCTCGTCTCCACGGCGGACACCGACGACGCCGGCCCGTTCCAGTTCCGCTCCTTCCGGATCCTCGACGGCGAGGTCACGGAGGAGGAGGTCGAGGTCGTCGAGGCGTACTGACGGCATCCGTCCGCCAGACGGACGGATAGAGTCCACGATGCGAGATCACATGCCGGGGGCCGGATGGGGAATCGTTACGATGACCGCATGGTTCCCCACGACGTGAGCGAGAAGACGCCGGGCACGCCGCTGCTCGTGGCGCGCCTGCACGTCGACCTGTGCCGCCTTTCCAGCGCCATCTGTACGCGCTGCGCGGACAGCCGTACGGCCTGAGCCCACGGCCCACGAACGCAGCAGTCCAGCACCAGCCCCTGCGCGGGGGCCGAGCCGCGCGCCCGTACGCAACGCCCTTACGTCCCTCCCGACAGGAGCCCACGCCATGGCCATCGAGGTCCGCATCCCGACCATCCTCCGCACCTACACCGACGGCGCCAAGGCCGTCGAGGGCAGCGGGGACACGCTCGCCGAGCTGTTCGCCGACCTCGAGACCCGGCACCCCGGAATCCAGGCCCGGATCGTGGACGAGGCGAACGGCGAGCAGCTGCGCCGCTTCGTGAACGTCTACCTCAACGACGAGGACGTCCGCTTCCTCGACGGCATCTCCACCAAGCTGTCCGACGGCGACAGCGTGACGATCCTGCCGGCCGTCGCCGGCGGTATGGCCTGATCGGCCGGATCACCCCATGCGCTACGACTCCCCGCTCGCCGCGGTCGGCAACACGCCCCTCGTCCGGCTGCCCCGGCTGTCCCCCTCCGAGGACGTCCGCATCTGGGCCAAGCTGGAGGACCGCAACCCGACCGGCTCGGTCAAGGACCGCCCCGCGCTCTACATGATCGAGCAGGCCGAGAAGGACGGCCGGCTCACGCCCGGCTGCACGATCCTGGAGCCGACCAGCGGGAACACCGGCATCTCGCTGGCGATGGCGGCCAGGCTCAAGGGCTACCGGATCGTCTGCGTCATGCCGGAGAACACCAGTGAGGAGCGCCGGCAGCTCCTCGCGATGTGGGGTGCCGAGATCGTCTCGTCGCCCGCGGCGGGCGGCTCCAACACGGCCGTGCGGGTGGCCAAGGAACTCGCCGCGCAGAACCCGTCGTGGGTGATGCTCTACCAGTACGGCAACCCGGACAACGCGGGCGCCCACTACGCCACCACCGGCCCGGAGATCCTCGCCGACCTTCCGTCGGTCACCCACTTCGTCGCGGGCCTCGGTACGACCGGCACCCTCATGGGCGTTGGCCGCTTCCTGCGCGAGCACAAGCCCGACGTCAAGATCGTGGCCGCCGAGCCGCGTTACGACGATCTCGTCTACGGCCTGCGCAACCTCGACGAGGGCTTCGTCCCCGAGCTGTACGACGCGTCCGTCCTCACGACCCGCTTCTCGGTCGGCTCGGCCGACGCCGTCACCCGCACCCGTGAGCTCCTCCAGCAGGAGGGCATCTTCGCGGGCGTCTCCACCGGCGCGGTCCTGCACGCGGCGATCGGCGTGGGCAGGAAGGCGCTGAAGGCGGGGGAGTCCGCGGACATCGTCTTCATCGTGGCCGACGGCGGCTGGAAGTACCTCTCCACGGGCGTCTACACGGCCCCGACCACCGAAGCGGCGATCGAAGCCGTCCAGGGACAGCTCTGGGCCTGACGCCGGACACGGCCCCGACGCCGACGCCGACTCGGGACCCGGGCCCGGCCCCCGGTCCCGGGCGGCGCGGGCGGGTCGCCTCGCGGGGGCCCCGGACGACGGCGCGGCCGTTCCGCTCGCGGCGTCGTGCGGCCCCGACCGCGCGTCACAGATGACGCAGCTGGTCCCACAACAGCGGGTCCACCACGCCCACCCGCCGGCGGAAGTCCCGTACCCGGACGTCACGCAGCTCGTCCGTCTCCAGGAAGCTCGGGCGTCCGTGTGCGTCGCCGACCGTGCCCGGCGGGAGCGGGATCACGCCCGGCCGCTCGTCGTGATAGCGACTGGAGATCTTGGCGACGCGCGCCGCGCCCCCGTGCACGGACAGGACCAGGCAGGGCCGGTCCTTGGAGCCGGGCCCGTCCTCGAACGGAACGTCCGCCCACCAGATCTCGCCCGGCTGCGGCCGCCGCGCCGGACCGGGCCGCGCGCCGCCCTCCGCCGGCCCGCCGGGCCGACCGCCCGGGGCCCGCCCCCGCGGCCTCGCCGGCACCCTCCCCGGTGGTCTCCCGCGGGGCTTCCTCGTACGGCCGGCCGGCCTCACCCGCGTCACGGCCGCCAGCAGCGCGACCGCCACCACCGCGCCCAGCGCGAGCCACCACGACGTGTCCATACACCAGACCGTACCGGCGCGCATCCCGTGCCGCGCGCGCCGCGCGCCCGCCGGTCACGCGTCGTCCTATCCGGTGACAGGGCAGGTGAGTTCCCCCACAACGGGCACGTGCGAAGGAGCGCTCAACCCTTTCGCGCCTTACGCTCGACGCACCGCACGACCTCCCCTGCGCACGCCTCGGCACCCCGCCACCCGCCCACGTTCCCCGTCCACCGGACGACCGTCCACGGAGGTTCAAGCTCCATGAAGCTCACCGTCGTCGGCTGCTCGGGGTCGTTCCCGTCCGCGGAATCGGCCTGCTCGAGCTATCTCGTAGAGGCCGACGGCTTCCGGCTGCTCCTCGACATGGGCAACGGTGCCCTCGGCGAGTTGCAGCGCCACATCGGTCTCTACGACCTCGACGCCATCTTCCTGAGTCATCTTCATGCGGACCACTGCATCGACATGTGCGCGTACTTCGTGGCCCGCTACTACCGCCACGACGGCGGCCGCTGCGACGCCATCCCGGTGTACG
This sequence comes from Streptomyces sp. HUAS CB01, assembly GCF_030406905.1. NCBI lineage: Bacteria > Bacillati > Actinomycetota > Actinomycetes > Kitasatosporales > Streptomycetaceae > Streptomyces > Streptomyces chengbuensis. The sequence goes on along the minus strand of NZ_CP129137.1, from coordinate 2,943,759 downwards.
CGCCGGAGGGCGCGGAGCAGCGGCTCACCACCGCCTACGCCGACACCCCCTCCGACAAGTCGATGAGCGAGGTCTTCGACTTCCACACCCTGAAGCCGGGCGTCTTCGAGATCGGCCCCTTCTCCGTGCGCACCGAGAAGGTCGCGCACCCCGTCGACACCTTCGGCATCCGGGTCGAGCACGGCGGCCGCTCCCTGACGTACTCCGGCGACACCGGTGTCTGCGACCCGCTGGTCGATCTCGCCGACGGGACCGACCTCTTCCTCTGCGAGGCGGCCTTCACCCACGGCAAGGAGGACATTCCGGACCTCCACCTCAACGGCCGCGAGGCAGGCGCCCACGCCGCCCGCGCCGGGGTCGGGCGGCTCGTACTGACCCACATCCCGCCGTGGACGGACGCCGAGCGCAATCTCGCCGACGCGCGCGAGGTCTACGAGGGCCCCGTCGAACTGGCGGCCCCGGGCGCGGTCTACGAGGTGTGAGGCGCGCCGCGGCACGAGCGTCCCGGCCCCCGGTACCGAGCGGTGCCGGGGCCGTGCGCTCCGGGCCCGGTGCCACGCCCCGTACCGGGTGGTCCTGACACCCGGTCGCGGCGCCGGCACCCCTCCGGGGCGTGGGAGATCCACTCCGCAGGCCGGGAGTGACCCGTCCGGCTAAACTCGCATCAAAAGCGACACATCGTCCTGATCTGCGAGGAAACATGGCCGATGACGTCAAGGACACCCTCCCTCCGCCGCCCAGCTCGCACAGCCGGGAAGGACCCGGAGAGCTCAAGCACAACGCGATCGGCTTCCTCGACGCGCTCGTCATCGGCATCAACTCGACCTCGCCCGCGTACTCGCTGGCCGCCGTCATCGGCTCGGTCGTGGCGCTCGTCGGCGTCTTCGCGCCCGGCGTGGTGCTCGCCTCCTTCGTGCCGATGCTGCTGATCGCATCGGCCTTCTTCTACCTCAACCGGGTCGACCAGGACTGCGGGACGACCTTCTCCTGGGTCACCCGCGCCATGGGCCCCTGGGCCGGCTGGTTCGGCGGCTGGGCGATCATGATGACGGGCGTGCTCGTCGTCGGATCGCTCGCCGACGTGGCCGTCGGCTTCGGGCTGCTCACCGTGGGGCTCGACAGCTTGGCCTCCAACGACCTCGTACGCCAACTGCTCGCCGTAGTGGTCATCCTCGTCATGACCGCCATCTGCGTCATCGGCACCGAGGCGTCGGCACACGTCCAGAACGTGCTCATCCTGGCCCAGGTCGCGTCGCTCCTGGCGTTCGCCGTCGTGGCCGTCCAGCGCGTGTACACGGGCACCAGCTCGCTCGGCGGCGTCGAGCCCCGGCTCGACTGGCTGAACCCCTTCGGCGCGGGCGGTGCCGCACTGACCGCCGGCCTGCTGCTCGGCGTCTTCATGTACTGGGGCTGGGAGTCGGCGGTCAACCTCACCGAGGAGGTCAAGAACTCCGCCAGCGCCCCCGGACGGGCCGGCATCTGGTCGACGATCATCCTGCTGGGCACGTACCTCTCGGTCACCATCGCGGTCGTCGCCTACGCCGGACCCGCCTACCTCGCCGAGAACGCCTCCGAGGAGGAGTTCATCTTCGCCTCGCTCGCCGGGCAGGTCCTCGGCGGCTGGGACTGGCTCGTCCTGCTGGCCGTCTCCACGTCCGCGCTCGCCTCGACCCAGACCACGATCATCCCGGCCTCCCGCACGGGGCTCTCCATGGCCCGACGCGGCGCGCTTCCCTCCGTCTTCGCCCGGATCCACCCGCGCTTCCGCACGCCCCACGTCAGCACCTGGGCCGTCGCGGTCGTCGCCGTCGTCTGGTACCTCGTCGTCAGCCGGATCAGCGAGAACGCCCTGCTCGACTCGCTCACGGCGCTCTCGCTGCTCATCGCGTTCTACTACGCGCTCACCGGCATCGCCTGCGCCGTCTACTACCGGCGCCATCTCACCGAGAGCGTGCGCAACTTCCTGCTCATCGGCCTCGGACCGGTGATCGGTGCCGTGCTGCTGCTGTGGCTGCTGGTGGAGTCCGTCATCGACATGTCCGACCCGGCCAACTCCTACAGCGGCGTCTCGTGGTTCGGGGTCGGTCCGCCGCTCGTCATCGGCATCTTCATCGTCGTGGTGGGACTGCTGATCATGATCGCGCGCCGGCTGACGAGCGAGCGCTTCTGGCACGAGCGCCCGGGGGTCTGCGACCCCGACCTGGCGCGCGGCACCGGAGCGGGCGCAGGGCCCGGTACCCGCACGAACGGATCCGGAGGGCCGTGAGATGGCCGTCGTTCTCGGATACGACGAGTCACCGGGCTCGGTGCGGGCGCTGCGGGTGGCCATCGAGGTGGCCGCCGCCTTCGGTGAGCCACTGATTCTCGTCTTCGGCGCGGCACCCCCGGGCGCCCTCGGCGAGGAGTACCGGACCCATCTGGACGCCGTCCGCCAGTCCGGCAGGGCCGCTCTCGCCCACGCGGTCGCGGCGGCCGACGACGCGGGGGTGCCCACGGCGGTCGAGATCCTCGACCAGAAACCGGCGGACGCGTTGCTCGACGCCGCCGAACGCCACGACGCCCGGGTCATCGTCGTCGGCAGCTACGGCGAGAGCCCACTGCGCGGCGCCCTCCTCGGCTCGACCCCGCACAAGCTGCTGCACCTCTCGAGGGTCCCGGTGCTGTGCGTACCGGCGGCGGAGGACTGAGCGCGCGGACCGACGACGGGTGCGCGGGCCGACCACGGGCGGCGTGTACGGGCGGCCGGGGCAACCGGCCGGGCGGGTGCAGGGGTGGCAGACCGCGTACCGGCGGCCGGTCGGCGTGCAGCCGGCGAACGGGCGCAGGCCCCCGCGCTCCGGAGAGGAGAGCGGGGGCCTGCGTGTGCGTCGGCCGTGGCTGCTACTTGGCCTCGGCCTTCTCGAGCTCGGCCAGTTCCTCGTCGGACTCGCGGCCCGGCGTCGGGAGGTTGAACCTGGTGATCGCGAAGCGGAAGACCACGTAGTAGACCACCGCGAAGCACAGACCGATCGGGATGATCAGCCAGGGGTTCGTCGCCTTGTTCCAGCCCAGCCCCAGGTCGATCAGGCCGGCGGAGAAGGTGAAGCCCGCGTGGACGCCGAACGCCCAGGTCACAGCCATCGAGACGGCGGTGAGGAGCGCGTGGATCGCGTACAGCAGCGGCGCGATGAACATGAACGAGAACTCGATCGGCTCGGTCACACCGGTGACGAACGACGTCAGCGCCAGCGACAGCATCATGCCGGTGACGGCCTTGCGGCGCTCCGGGCGGGCCGTGTGCGCGATGGCCAGGGCGGCGGCCGGAAGACCGAACATCATGATCGGGAAGAAGCCCGTCATGAACAGACCGGCCTCCGGGTCACCGGCGAAGAAGCGGTGCAGGTCGCCGTGGACGACCTCGCCGGCGGCGTTCGTGAAGTCGCCGATCTGGAACCAGGCGACGGTGTTCACGAACTGGTGCATACCGATCGGGATCAGCGCCCGGTTGATCAGGCCGAACAGTCCGGCGCCGCCCGCGCCCAGGCCGGTCATCCAGGTGCCGAAGTCGGAGATGACGTTGCCGACCGGCTCCCAGACGAGACCGAAGAAGACGCCGACGAGCACGCCGACGAAGGCCATGATGATCGGCACGAGCCGGCGGCCGTTGAAGAAGCCGAGCCAGTCCACCAGCTTCGTACGGTGGTAGCGCTGCCACAGCACCGCGGAGAGCAGACCCATGACGATGCCGCCGAGGACACCGGGGTTGTTGTACGTCGCGGCGACGTCGACACCCTTGTTGGCGGTGGTGTTGACCACGGCCTCGGTCACCGGGAACGCCGTGAGGACGTTCTTGTAGACGAGGAAGCCGACCAGTGCCGCGAGCGCGGTGGACCCGTCCGACTTCTTGGCGAAGCCGATCGCGACGCCTATGCAGAACAGCAGGGGCAGGTTGGCGAAGACGGCGTCGCCGGCGGTGGCGAACACCGAGGCGACCTTGTCCCAGCCGAGGCCCTCCTTGCCGAAGACGTCGGGCTGGCCGAGGCGCAGCAGGATGCCCGCCGCCGGCAGCACGGCGATGGGCAGCTGCAGACTGCGGCCCACCTTCTGCAGGCCCTGGAACAGGCCGGAGCCCCATTTCTTCGCGGGTGGCGCCGTGTCGACGGTGGCCGTGGTCACAACTTCCTCCAGTGGGCAAGGCGCCGCCCGGCCGGGGGAAGAGGGGGACGGCGGCGTCTCAGGGAATGCGGTGGTAGGGACCGCATGGTCTACACCAGTCAGAGGTGTAGACCAGTTGTAGCACGTGAGGGAAAGATAAGGAACCTGCGATTTTCGAGGCCTCGGTCATATGCCGGCACACCTCGTCGTCGCCCCCGGCCGCGCCGCGTTGCCGCCCCCGCCCGGGCCCCGGCACCGCCGCTGCCGGAGCCCGTCGTCGCCCCGCCCGAGCCGCGTGGTCCAGCACCGACCGACCCCCGGTGCGCCCCGACCCCGGGTACGCCCCGCGCCGGGACCTCCGCCCCGCGTCCCGCTGCTTGGGGTGCCGTTGACGAGCGGCGAACCAGGTGACAGGCAACCCGCCAGTAGCTTTCAGGTCGAAGATCGGCCCCCTCGCCGGGACGGCGTAGCGAGGGGGCAGAGTGGTGTGTGCTGGTGCCGCCGCGTCGCCCTGCATGGCCTGGTCACCGGTCGGGTCGGTGAAGACCAGCGTGTCCAGCCGGCGGGAACGCCCTCGGCTCGCGCGAGCCGGGCGGCGACCTCGGCGAAGGCGCGCTCGTCGGCTTGGTGCAGTGCGGAGCGGATGATCGTGTTGATCTGGGCCGCGGTCGGCGGCTCGTGAGTCCATCGCAGCGGAGAACCGCCGGTGATGACGGAACTGGGTGACGACATGCCGGCCGCACCTCGACGAAGGGCGCCGGTCGTTTGACCTTGACGCTGCGTCAACTCCTAGCATCGGGGCCATGTCGATCACTGTTCTTGACACCTGCTCCGCCATGAGGCGGATCCTGCTGGCCCCGGTCGCGGACCGCGTTGACCTGCTGCGTTCGATGCTGGAGCCCACCAGGGGCATGTACCGCTACCACCCCGGCGAGGTCGACCTGGTGGCCATGCACCTCGAAGCGTCCGGGTTCCCCATCGACCGCGACGAGGAGCGTTGCCTCGACGCGCTCGAAACCCTGGCGGCGGCCGGGGCCTGGGAGCGAATGCAACGCGCCCTCGACGACGCTCTCACCGTGCTGCTGGAGGCGACGCCGGGGCTGGGGTCCCCGGACATCACCGTGCTGTTCGTGCTCGGCGATCCGGGTGACGGGCACTTCATGGGTCCTTGCCAAGGAGTGACCGGGTTCGGCGGCATCCCGGGCCACATCGTGATCACGCTCTGGCCCTTCCCCGAGAACGTGGAACGGCTGGAGGCCACCGCCGTGCACGAACTCCACCACAACCTGCGGTTCGGCCCGGGCGGGGTTGTGTGGGACCCGATGACCGTCACGGTCGGCGATCACATCGTCTCCGAGGGCCTGGCCGACGCCTTCGCCCGACAGCTCTACGGCGACGAGCTCGGCCCCACCCGCATCGGCGTGCCGCACCTGCGCGACGACCAGATCTTCGCCAAAGTGCTCCCCGGGCTCGACGTGACAGGCATGCAGAACTTCACTGCCTGGGTGCACGGCGACCCCAGCGCCGAGCGCTTCGGCCTCGCCCCGGTGGGACTGCCGATGGGCGCCGGGTACGCCGCGGGCAACCGGCTGGTGGACACCTACCTGGCGGCGACCGGGCAGACGGCGGCGCAGGCCCTGCACGCCGACAGCTCGGAGATCATCGCCGCCACGCTCCGCCGCGGGTAACGCCGCGGGCAACACTGGAACGATGGAGTGGACGATCCAGGAACTCGCGACGAGGGCCGGCATCACCAGCCGCACCCTGCGTCACTACGACCGCGTCGGGCTCTTGGCTCCGTCCCGGGTCGGCGCGAACGGGTACCGCTACTACGACCCGGGCGCGGTCGCCCGGCTCCAGCGGATCCTCCTCATGCGTCGGCTCGGCATGGGCTTGCCGGCCATCGCCAAGGTCCTGGCCGACGAGGTGGACAGGTGCGACGGGCTCCGCGCCCATATCGCCGCGCTGGAAGAGGAGCGGGAGCGCATCGAACGGCAGATCCGGTCCGGGCGTCACACGCTGGAGGCCCTGCAGGCGGGGGCGGAACCGCAGCTGGACGTGATGTTGGCGGGGTTCAACGACGGCTACAGGGACGAGGTGATCTCACGCTGGGGCGAGCGCGCGTTCCAAGTGAGCAACGACTGGTGGCACGGCAAGTCCCTTGACCAGCAGCGGGCCTGGAAGCAGGCCACCGAGGACCTCGTCGCCGCATGGGTCGCCGCGGTGAAGGCCGGGGTTTCTCCGACTTCGGAACACGCTCAGTCACTGGCTGCCCGGCACGTCCAGTGGCTGAGTCAGATCCCGGGTACCCCCACGGCCGAGGGCGACCGGGAGCGCTCGATCGAGATGGTGAAGGGTCTGGGGGACATGTACGTCGACGACCCTCGCTTCGCCGGCATGTACGACGATGCCGCGGGGGCGACGTTCGTCCGCGACGCGCTGCAGGCGTACGCGCGGACCCGGATGTAGCTCGTCCGGTTCGCAGGAATGAGTAGTTCTGAGAGAACGGAGACCCCCGCCGGACCGTGTCCGGTTTGCCCCTGATCTTCGTTCTCACAACCTCTCGCAAAACAGCTTTCGCACAATGCCCCCGCGATCGCTTCCGCGGCATGCCAGAGCTCGCAGAACCGCTCGTCACCCAGCTCCGCGCCGAACTCGACGTGCACACCCCCGCCGACCGTGGCCCCGGCCGGGCCTGGGAGATGGGCCCGGCCATCGACGCCGCCGTGCCGGAGGCCCAGGCGAAGCCCACGAGAGTGGGATACGCCCGGTGCGGTACCGCCCCTGGCGGGTTACTTGTCACCTGCTTCGCCGCTCGTCCACGGCACCTCTACTTCGTGACCTCGCGCTCCATCTCGTCACCGATCTCGTCCGGCTCGCGCCCCGGCGTCCTGATGTCGAACTTGGTGATCGCGAAGCGGAAGATCGCGTAGTACACCGCCGCGAAGCCCAGGCCGATCGGCACGATGAGCCACGGTCTCGTCGCCAGGCCCCAGTTGATCACGTAGTCGATGAAGCCCGCCGAGAAGGAGAAGCCGTCCTTGACGCCCAGTGCCCAGGTCACGGCCATCGAGACACCGGTGAGCACCGCGTGGATCGCGTACAGCACGGGTGCGACGAACATGAACGAGTACTCCAGCGGCTCCGTGATGCCCGTGACGAACGACGTCAGCGCCGCCGACATCATCAGGCCGCCCACCTCCGCACGCCGGTGCGGCTTCGCGCAGTGCGTGATCGCCAGCGCCGCGGCCGGCAGGGCGAACATCATGATCGGGAAGAAGCCCGTGGTGAACAGGCCCGCGTTCGGGTCCCCGTTCAGGAACATGTTGATGTCGCCGTGCACCACCGTGCCGTCCGGCTTGGTGTACGAGCCGAACTGGAACCACAGCGGCACGTTCAGGAACTGGTGCAGCCCCACCACCAGCAGTGCCCGGTTCGCCACCCCGAAGATGCCGGCGCCCCACGACCCCAGGTCCTGCAGCCAGTTGCTGAAGCTCTCCAGCCCCGCGCCGATCGGCGGCCAGACCCACAGGCACAGCGCGGCGAACGCGATCGCGACGAACGACATGATGATCGGCACCAACCGGCGGCCGTTGAAGAAGCCGAGCCAGTCCACCAGCTTCGTACGGTGATAGCGCTGCCAGATGTAGGCGGTCGTCAGCCCCATCACGATCCCGCCGAAGACACCGGGGTTCTGGTACGTGAAGGCCGTGATCGAACCGTCCACGGCCCGGCAGCCGGTCGCCGCCGGCGTCGCGGGATCGACGCACTCCTCCGGGAACTGCTGGATCACGCCGTAGTACACGAGGAAACCCGCCACCGCGGCGAGCGCCGTCGAGCCGTCCGCCTTCTTCGCCATGCCGATCGCGACGCCCACGCAGAAGAGCATCGGGAGGCCGAGGCCGGAATCCAGCAGCGCCCCTCCGGCCCCGTCCATCACCTTGGCGACGTTCGTCCAGCCGAGACCCTGGTCTCCGAAGACGTCCGGCTGCCCGAGGCGGTTGAGGATGCCGGCCGCGGGCAGCACGGCGATGGGGAGCTGCAGGCTGCGCCCCATCTTCTGGAGCACCTGGAACGACCTGTGCCGCCACGTCGGCCGCGGTACGGCCGCGCTCTCGGTGCTCATCGGCGTCCTCCCGGAAGTCACCTGGTTTGGCAGGTGTTGCAGACTGGTGTAGACCAGTTTTCGTACGGCCCCGGTCCGGCCCGGTTCCCCCGTGGTCCGATCGAGGTCCGTCACGGAAGCGGGCACCAGTGATCGTCATCATTCGGCAGGTGGCGGTCACCCGCTCATGAAGATGGGCCAACCGTGCATTACCGTGACGAAACGGACCGACGGTGGGCCGAGGCAGCGCTGAGCGCCCCGAACGGGCCTCTCGAACGCAGGGAGAAAGACATGGCCAGCAAGGCTGAGAAGATCGTCGCCGGGCTCGGCGGTATCGAGAACATCGAAGAGGTCGAGGGCTGCATCACCCGCCTCCGCACCGAGGTCGTGGACCCGGGCAAGGTCGACGAAGCCGCGCTGAAGGCCGCCGGCGCCCACGGCGTCGTCAAGATGGGCACCGCCATCCAGGTCGTCATCGGCACCGACGCCGACCCCATCGCCGCGGACATCGAAGACATGATGTGACCCCCGCGCGAGCCGCCTCCCCGCCCACCCGCGCGAGACCGCACCGCTGACCGCTGACCGCTGACCGCTGACCGCGGACCCCGGTCCACCCCGGAGAGGTCTCACCCGTGAGGGGCCCGTTCACCACCGGAACGGGCCCCTCACGCGCGTACGGATAGGCTCACCGCATGTCTCGTATCGACGGCCGCACCCCCGAACAGCTCCGCCCCGTCACCATCGAACGCGGATGGAGCAAGCACGCAGAGGGCTCCGTCCTCATCGCGTTCGGCGACACCAAGGTCTTCTGCACCGCCTCCGTCACCGAAGGCGTCCCCCGCTGGCGCAAGGGCAGCGGCGAAGGCTGGGTCACCGCCGAGTACTCCATGCTGCCGCGCTCCACCAACACCCGCGGCGACCGCGAGTCCGTCCGCGGCAGGATCGGCGGCCGCACCCACGAGATCTCCCGGCTCATCGGCCGGTCCCTGCGCGCCGTCATCGACTACAAAGCCCTCGGCGAGAACACCATCGTCCTCGACTGCGACGTCCTCCAGGCCGACGGCGGCACCCGCACCGCCGCCATCACCGGCGCCTACGTCGCCCTCGCCGACGCCGTCTCCTGGGCCCAGGCCCACAAGCTCGTCAAAGCCGGCCGCAAGCCCCTCACCGGCACCGTCGCCGCCGTTTCCGTCGGCATCGTCGACGGCACGCCCCTCCTCGACCTCTGCTACGAGGAGGACGTCCGCGCTGAGACCGACATGAACGTCGTCTGCACCGGCGACGGCCGCTTCGTCGAGGTCCAGGGCACCGCCGAGGCCGAACCCTTCGACCGCAAGGAGCTCAACGCGCTCCTCGACCTCGCCACCGGCGGCTGCGCCGACCTCGCCGCCCTCCAGACCGCCGCCCTCGCCACCGCACTCGGCGAGTGAGCCGCACCGCCCGGCCCGAGCCCCGAGGCGCCCACCGCCAGGGAGCCGGCACCCCACGCGGACGGTGACCCCGGGCGCCGCCGCCCTCCGAAGGTAAAGAAGCAACCAAGAACGCCACTGCCGGCGTCACAGCAGGTACGGGCGTACGGGCCGAACCGTACGCCCGTCCGAGAACAGGGGAGGGACTGCTCCATGCGCAGCCGCCGTATCGCACTCGCCGTCGTCACCGCCGTCGCGCTCACCGGAGCCGTCGGCTGCGGTGCCCTCGACAAGGCCCTGGACTGCGTCAAGACCGCCGACGCCATAGCCACCAGCGTCGACCGCCTCTCCCAGGCCGTCTCCACCGCCTCCGAGGACCCGACACAGCTCACCGAAGCCCTCAACGACATCGACAAGGAACTCGGCAACCTCAAGGACACCACCGACAACGCCGACCTCTCCAAGGCCGTCGACGACCTCTCCAAGGGAGTCGAGAGCGTCCGCACCTCCGTCGAGAACGGCGACGCCACCCCCGACATCAAGCCCGTCACCGACGCCGCGACCGAACTCGGCAAGGTCTGCACCTCCTGAACCGACGCCGACCCCCGGGCGCCGCGGGAACCCCCCACGGCGCCCGCGCCGTCACCGCCACGGAGATACTGGGCGCATGACCCGCCTGATCCTCGCCACCCGCAACCCCGGGAAGATCACCGAGCTCCACGCGATCCTCGCCGACGCCGGACTCAGCCACGAACTCGTCGGCGCCGACGCCTACCCCGACATCCCCGACGTCAAGGAAACCGGCGTCACCTTCGCCGAGAACGCCCTGCTCAAGGCGCACGCCCTCGCCCAGGCCACCGGCCACCCCGCCGTCGCCGACGACTCCGGCCTCTGCGTCGACGTCCTCGGCGGCGCCCCGGGCATCTTCTCCGCGCGCTGGTCCGGCACCCACGGCGACGACACGGCCAACCTCGAACTGCTGCTCGCCCAGCTCTCCGACATCTCCGAGGAACACCGCGCCGCCCACTTCGCCTGCGCGGCCGCCCTCGCCCTCCCCGACGGCACGGAACGCGTGGTCGAGGGCCGCCTGCGCGGGACCCTCCGCCACGCCCCGGCCGGCACGAACGGCTTCGGTTACGACCCGATCCTCCAGCCGGACGGCGAGACGCGGACGTGCGCGCAGTTGAGCCCGGAGGAGAAGAACGCGATCAGCCACCGGGGGAGGGCGTTCCGGGCGCTGGTGCCGGTGGTGCGGGAACTGCTGGGCTGAGGCGTTCGCCCGGAGGGCTGGGCTCGCGGGATGCGAGCCGAGCCCTCGGTCGTGGTGCGCCCGGTCGGATTCGAACCGACAAACACGACCACCTAAAGATCGCCGCTCAGCCCTTGGCGTACGGGCGCATGCTTCCGCGCCCACTGTACTGGGCGCGGTCGGCATCCGGTGCGGAGAGTCCCCTCAGGTGCCGGGGCGGCGGCCACCCCGGCACCATGTGGCGGTGGTCGCGTGGCAGTTGGGGCAGAGCAGGCGCAGATTGCCGGGGCGGTCGTCCAGCCGGTCGCCGTTGATGTGGTCGACCTCGAGCGTCATGGCCCGCCCGAACCACTCGGGGCCGGTGCCGCAGCCGGCGCACTCGTCGGGTACGCCGATCTCCCGGAGCGCACGCCGCAGGTGCGGAGTTCTGGTGCGCCGACCCGATTCCCGCTTCACCAGGACCGCCGTGGCGCGCCGCGCCCGGGTTCCCGGTCTGCCCCTCATGTGCGCCTGGCCGAGGAAGTGGTCGGTGCCGAGACCGTCGTCCGCGATCCACCGCTTGAGGTTCGTGCGCCGGCTGGTGTTGTCGGGCCGCAGCAGGCGGCGCAGCACCTCGGCCAGTGAGGACGAGGCGCTGACGGCTGCGGCCAGTTCCGCCGCCGGGGGCCGGTCGCCCGCCCTGGGGTAGGCGCGCCGCGGAGGGTGCGGCACGTCGTCGCCGAGGAAGTGCCGGCTCATCGGGGCTCCCGGCGCCGGGCTTTGCCGCGTCCCCGGTAGTTGTCCGTCGCCGAGTGGCAGTTGGGGCAGAGCAGGCGCAGGTTCTCGGGACGGTTGTCGTGCCAGTTGCCGTCGATGTGATCGACCTCCAGGGGCAGCGGACGCCCGCGCCACTCGGGTCCGGTCCCGCAGAGCGCGCACCGCTCCGGTACGCCCGCCTCGGCCAGGGCGCGTCGCAATCGACGGCCGGCGGTCCGCCGGGCGTTCTCCCGGGGCTGTTCCACCAGGAGCCCTCCGGGCTTCTTCGAATCCCCGCCCGCGCCTGCCCTCGACGGCGTGACGAAGTGCGAGGTGTCGATGCCGTAGCCCCGGATCCGCCGGCTGATGTTGGCGTGGTGGCCGCCGACCACGTCCAGGCCGAGCCGGCGCAGAACCTCGGTGACGCTGGTCGAGACCGCGACCACGGGTTCGAGGACGTCCTTCGTCCACCGGGCTCCCTCGCGCTCGAAGTGCGAGGTGTCCACACCCATCCGCTTCATCCGGTCGTGGACGTACCGCCGTGAAGCCCCCCGCGCCTCCACCCCCAGCTTCCCCAGTGCCTCGGACAGCGTCCGCGACGTCCTCGCCGCCTCCGTCAGGCGTTCTCGTGTGTGCGGGCTCTCCGGCATGCCTCGCGTCCCCCTCCGTGCTCGGCCGTGTGTTCGTGGCCTCGCACGGAGTAACGAACCGACGGTCGGATGGTCACGCCCGGTGTCCGCCCGTCCCCGCCGGGGTGGGGCTACTCCAGCTCGTCCCGTGCCCCGCCGCCCTCGCGCTTCTCCAGCCGTTCCCGCCGGCGGGCCTCCTTGAGGCGCTGTCTGTCGGCCTTGCGGAGCTTGCGCTCGACGCCGACGCCGCCCATCAGGGCGAAGCCGGTGACGGTCACCCGGGGTGAGCCGGGGGCGATGTCGTCCGGGTCGCCGCCGGGGCCCGTCTCGCCGAAGCCGCCCATGAAGCCGAAGCCCCTGACGTCGACGTGCATGTCCGGGGGCACGGTGACCTGGATGCCGCCCATGACCGTGAAGCAGCGGATGACGACGTCCCGGTCCTCGAAGCCGGCCTCCCGCAGGTCGATCTCGCCGCCGCCCTGCAGGACGACGGCGGTGAATCTGCGGGCGACGGTCCAGGTGCCCTTGCGGCCGAAGCCGCTCCAGAAGGCGAACGCGCCCTTGGAGGTGGCGGGTTGGCCGATGCGCCGTGCGTAGTCCGCGGCGCCTGCGCCCGGCGCCGGGTTGGCGAGTGGAAGCGCCGGGCTGCCGCCCGGGGCGGGGAGGTCCCGGACGAGGGGTTCCAGTTCCCCGTGCGTGCGTGCCTTGTAGGCGGCGTCGAGCCGCTCCTCGAACTCGTCCATGTCGAGGCGGCCCTCGGCGACGGCGTCCCGCAGTCGTTCGGCGATCCGCTCCCGCTCGGCGTCGGAGGCCCGCATGTCCGGAAGGTCGCTCGTCATACGATCAGCCTAGTCAATCGGGGCGCTCACGGCGCCGTCGAACGCTCCGCGTACATCTTCGCGATCACGGCCTCGATGTCGGGCTCCCGCACCGACAGGTCCACCAGCGGGTAGTCGGCGGCGAGGGCCGCGACGATCGGTGCCGCCGAGGCCGAGGCCGGGAAGGCCAGCCACTGGCGCGGACCCTCGACCCGTACCGGGCGTGCGCCCGCCACCTCGATGGGCGGGAGCCGGCGTTCGAGGTCCACGACGAGGGTGCGCTCGCCCGGCGCGATCTCGTGGAGTCCGGCGAGGGTGCCGTCGTAGACGAGCCGCCCGTGGTCGATGACCATGACGCGTTTGCACAGTTGCTCGATGTCGGTGAGGTCGTGGGTGGTGAGGAGGACGGTCGTGGCGCGTTCGGCGTTGAGGTCGCGCAGGAACTCGCGCACCTTCGCCTTGGAGACGACGTCGAGGCCGATGGTGGGTTCGTCGAGGTACAGCACTTCGGGGTCGTGCAGCAGGGCCGCGGCGATGTCGCCGCGCATGCGCTGTCCGAGGGAGAGCTGGCGTACGGGTACGTCCAGCAGGGCGCCGAGGTCCAGCAGTTCGACGCAGCGCTCCAGGTTCTGCCGGTAGCGCGCGTCCGGGATCCGGTACATGCGGTGCACGAGCCGGTACGAGTCGATGAGCGGCAGGTCCCACCAGAGCGTCGTGCGCTGCCCGAAGACCACGCCGATGCGCCGGGCGAGCCGGGTGCGTTCGCGTGACGGGTCGATCCCGGCGACGCGCAGCCGGCCTCCGCTGGGGGTCAGAATGCCCGTCAGCATCTTGATGGTGGTGGACTTCCCGGCGCCGTTGGGTCCGATGTAGCCGACCATCTCGCCGCGCGGCACGGTGAAGCTGATGCCGTCGACGGCTCGTACGCGTGTCTTCTCGCGGCGCAGCAGGCCCGATCTGCGGCGTACGTCGAAGACCTTCTCCACGCCTTCCAGTTCGATCAGGTTCGCGGTCCGGACGGGGTGCGCGGTGTCGGTGGCTTCCTCGGTCACGGTTCAGCTCCCGGTGCTGCGGTACGTACGGAGGCCCGCCCGCCACGCGGCCCCGGCGAGCGCGCAGCACACGGCGGCGACGAGCGGTGGCGTGAAGGCGAGCCAGTGGGGCAGGTCGAGCGGATAGGGCTGTCCGAGGACGTAGAGCGCGGGCAGCCAGTTGACGAAGGCGAGCGGTACGACGAAGGTGACGCCCCGCACGAGGTCCTTGGCGAAGACGGTGGGCGGGTACTGGAGCAGGGTGTTGCCGCCGTAGGTGAAGGAGTTCTGCACTTCGGCGGCGTCCTGGGCGACGAACTGGAAGGCGGCGCCGGCCACGAACACGGCGGCGAAGATCGTGGCTCCGCTGAGCAGCATCATCGGCACCATGGCGGCCTTGAGCGGGGTCCAGGCGATGTCCAGGGCGAGGAGGGCGTAGCCGAGGACGAGCAGGCCCTGGGTGATGCGGCCGAGGCGGCGGAGGGCGAAGCGGTCGGCGGCGACCTGGGCGAGTACGGGGGCGGGTCGTACGAGGAGGGTGTCGAGCGTGCCGTCGCGCACGCGTCGCCCGAGCCGGTCCATGGAGCCCATGGCGAGGTCGGCGAGGCCGAAGGCGGTTCCGGCCGCTCCGTAGAGGAGGGCGATCTCCGGGAGGCTGTATCCGGCGAGGGTGTCGACGTGCGCGAACATCAGCAGGATGACGACGAAGTCGAAGGACGTGGCGGCGAGGTTGGCGAGCGCGGTCATGGCGAAGGAGGCGCGGTAGGTCATGGTGGAGCGCATCCACATGGCGGCGATGAGTCCGTAGGCGCGCAGTCCGGAGCGCAGTGTGCGCAGGTGTTCGGCGAGTTGCGGAGGTCCGCCGGAGCGTGGTTGTTCAGCCACCTTGGACGACCACCCTTCTCGTGGCGGCCGACTGCAGGATCCGGCCGGCGCCGAGGAGCGCGGCCGCCCACCCCAGCTGGAAGGCGTAGGCGTGGACGAGTCCCCAGCCGGTGCGTTTGCCGAGGAGGACGTCGGCGGGGATCTGGAGCAGCGAGGACCAGGGGAGGAGGCGGGCGAGTTCGCCGAGGGCACCGGGGAAGAGGGTGAGAGGCAGCAGCATGCCGGAGAAGAACAGCCCGGCCAGCCAGGTGAACTGGAGGACGCCGGCGCCGTCCATGAGCCAGAACGCCGAGAGGGCGGCGAGGTAGCGGAGGGCGAAGCTGACGACGACGCCCAGGACCACGGCGGTGAGGAAGGCCAGCCAGGGGAGCGGCGACGTGGGCAGCGCGAGGTCGAAGGCGAGGGCGCCGAGCAGCAGGGGGACGGCGCCGCGGCCGAGGAGGTGGAAGGCGGCGCGGCCCAGGTCGCCCGCGAGCCAGAACAGTTGGAGGTCGGCGGGGCGGTAGAGGTCGATGGCGATGTCGCCGGTGCGGATGCGTTCGATGAGTTCGTCCTCGAAGCCGCCGCCCATCATGGCGCAGGTCATCAGTAGCGCCTGGCCCAGCCACACATAGGTGACGGCCTGGGAGAGGTCGTAGCCGCCGAGCCGAGGGCGTTCGTCCCAGAGGGCGATATAGGTGTAGGCCATGATGAAGCCGAAGACGGTGTTGGTGAAGACGCCCGCCGCCGTCGCGATCCGGTACGTCGCATAGCGCCGGAAGCCACCTGCCACGACGACTGCGTAGAGCCGCACCACAGCCTCCTTGAGCAGGAATCGTCGCGGGGAGCGCCGCGTCCGGGGCGGACGCACCAAAGCGCATGACCCTAGCTCAGGGGTACGGGTCGCCGCGACCGTATTCCGGGCGGCGGTGCGGGGGTTAGGGGGGTGGGAAGTGCAGTATGGGCACTCAGCGAATCGCCCGAAATGTCCGTGTCGGTCCGGGGTGTTCTCCCGGGCGGGGCCGAGGAGTCTCCACAGCCATGAGTCACGAGCCACTGCAGCAGCGCCGGGACCCGAGGGATCCGACGGCCGTCGGCCCGGTGCCCGGCCCGCCGCGCGAACAGGGCGGGGAGGCGCGGGCCGGCAGGGACGGCGGGGAGGTGCGGGCCGGCAGGGACGGCGGGGAGGCTCCGGAGGGGCGCGAGGACCGGGAGGTCCGGGCGGAGGCGCCGCCCGCGGAGTCCCGCCCCGGGCGCACCCGCCCCCGGCGCACCGGTCTGCGGCGGGCCGTCCCCACCTGGCGGACGGTGCTCGGCGCGTCGCTGCTCTTCGCCCTCGTGCTGCTCGGCGGGTTCGTCACCGGGTATCTGCTGGTCGAGATCCCCCCGGCCAACTCCGCCGCCACGGCCCAGTCGAACGTGTACCTCTACAGGGACGGCACGCAGATCGCCCGCGACGGTGAGGTCAACCGGCAGAGCGTCCGGCTCTCCCAGATCCCCCTGTCCGTCCAGCACGCGGTGCTCGCCGCCGAGGACCGCGACTTCTACTCCGAACGGGCCGTGGACCCCCAGGCGATGGTCCGGGCCGCGTGGAACACGGTCACCGGCAAGGGGAGGCAGTCCGGCTCCACCATCACCCAGCAGTACGTCAAGAACTACTACCTGGCCCAGGAGCAGACGGTCACCCGCAAGGTGAAGGAGTTCTTCATCGCGATCAAGCTCGACCGGGAGCAGAGCAAGGCCGACATCCTGGAGGGCTACCTCAACACCAGCTACTTCGGCCGCAACGCCTACGGCATCCAGGCCGCCGCCCACGCCTACTACGGCAAGGACATCGGCGCGGTCGACACCGCCGAGGGCGCCTACCTGGCCTCGCTGCTCAACGCGCCCAGCGCCTACGACGTCGCCGCCCACCCCGAGAACCGGCCCAGGGCGCTCGCCCGCTGGAACTACACGCTCGACGGCATGGTGACGGAGCACTGGCTGCCCCTCTCCGAGCGGGCCACCATGATCTTCCCGATGCCGCAGACGGCGGGTCCCGCGACGGGGCTGTCCGGACAGCGCGGCTACATCGTCCAGGCCGTCGAGGACTGGATCACCGGCAACGGGATCGTCGACGAGAAGACCCTGGCGCGCGGCGGTTACCGGATCACGACCACTCTGGAGCGGAGGAAGCAGGACGCCTTCGCCGCCGCCGTCGACCGGCACGTGATGTCCCGGCGCGATCCCGGCCGCGCCGCCGACCGCAACGTCCGCGTCGGCGGGGCGTCGATCGACCCGGCGAGCGGCAAGGTCGTCGCCATGTACGGCGGCATCGACTACACCAAGCAGTACGTCAACAACGCCACCCGCCGTGACTACCAGGTCGGTTCGACGTTCAAGCCGTTCGTCCTCGCCGCGGCCGTCGAGAACGGCTCCCTGACCCAGGACGGCCGCCGGATCACCCCCGACACGCTCTACGACGGCACGGATCGGCGCCAGGTGCAGGGCAGGTACGGTCCGACGGGCTACGCGCCGGAGAACGAGGACAACGTCTCGTACGGTCCGCTGAGCCTGCGCCTGGCCACGGACCAGTCGGTCAACTCGGTGTACGCGCAGCTCGCCCAGGACGTCGGGCCGCGCAGGGTACGGGAGACCGCCATCGCCCTCGGCGTCCCGGAGGGCACCCCGGACCTGACCGCGACACCGTCCATCGCCCTCGGCGTGGCGACGGCGAGCGTGCTGGACATGGCCGAGGCGTACGCGACGCTCGCCAACCACGGCCGGCACGGCACGTACACGCTCGTCGAGCGCATCACCAAGGACGGCATGGAGCTGGAGCTGCCCGAGACGCCGGCCAGACAGGTCATCAGCCGCGAGGCCGCGGACACCACCACGTCCGTGCTGATGGGCGTGGTGCGGGAGGGGTCGGGCATGGCGGCGCTGTCCGCGGGGCGGCCCGCGGCGGGCAAGACGGGCACGGCGGAGGGCGACAAGGCCGCCTGGTTCGCCGGCTACACGCCGGATCTGGCGACGGTCGTCGCCGTCATGGGCCAGGACCCCGACACCGGCGTCCAGAAGTCGCTCTACGGGGCGCTGGGCCTGCCGAGGATCAACGGAGGCGGGGCGCCCGCGGCGATCTGGGGCGAGTTCACGGCGGCCGCGCTGGCCGGCAGCGAGGCGGAGGACTTCGACCTGACCATCGCCGAGGGCGCGGAGGAGGAGTTCTACCCGCCCGAAGAGCCGGGTGGGCCCGGTGCCGACCCTTCCGGGCCGGCCTGGGGCGAGGACCGTGGACGTGGAGAGGACGGCCGTTCCGCCGGCGTCTCGCCGCCGGCGGCGAACGGGGCGGGCGCCGTCGGTGCGACGGACGGCGGGACGCCGCCCGACGGAGGTACTCCGCCGTCGGGCGGAACCACCGGCGTCCGCCCGTCGACCGCGGGGCAGGCCACCGGCGGCCCGGTGACGGGCGGCGGACCCGGCGGCGGTACCGGCCAGAGCGGGGCACAGGGCGGAGTCACCCGGGGGACCACCGGCGGCGGCGACGGCGGGCCGGGGACGCAGGGGACGGGCGGCACGGACGACTGGGGGGTGTTCCCGGACCGGCCGTGAGCGTCGGGGAGGCGGGTCGGGATCAGTGGCCCGAGGTCGCCTTCAGGCCGACCACGGCGACCAGGAGCAGCACCACGAAGAAGATCCGGGCGGTGGTCGCGGGCTCGCCGAGGACCGCCATCCCCACGATCGCGGCCCCGGCCGCCCCGATGCCGACCCAGACTCCGTACGCGGTGCCGATGGGCAGCGTCCGGGCGGCATGGGACAGCAGCAGCATGCTGGCGACGATCCCGGCGGCCGTGAACACACTCGGCCACAGCCGGGTGAAGCCCTCCGTGAACTTCATGCCGATCGACCAGCCGACCTCGAGCAGACCGGCGAGAAGGAGCAGGACCCAGGCCATGACAGGCACCTCCGAGACGCGGACTTCGTGCGGTGCGTCGTCTTTGCCTGCCCGGTACGGCGCGTCTCGTCGGGTGATCCCACCGTAGCAAAGGCGTGAGGAAGGCCTGGTGACCGGTGTCACCAGGCCTTTTCCCTGCCGCGAGGCCGCTGCCGCCGCCGAGGGCCGCTCGCTTCGTCGGGGCGTCTGCCCCTCCGAGCCGGGCGGGCGTCTGCCCTTCCGAGCCGGGCGGGCGCCTGCCCTTCCGATCCCGGCGGGCGCCTGCCTCGTCCGGGCGTGTGCCTCGGGCGTGCGCCGGACGGTGCGTACCGCCACGGGACGGGGCGGACGGGGTGACGGGCAGGCCGGCGCACGGGGCGGGCCCGCCAGGCGTACCGGGCGGCGGCGTGGCCGGACCCCCGGGCGGGCTGTCACCCGCGCCGGACGGGGCCGTCGCAGCCCCCGGGCCGGCCGTCGAAGGTCCGGGCGGGGCCCTACAGGTACAGCCCCGTCGAGTCCTCGGCGCCCTCGAAGCGGTCCGCCGCGACGGCGTGCAGATCGCGCTCCCGCATCAGTACGTACGCCACGCCGCGCACCTCGACCTCTGCGCGGTCCTCCGGGTCGTACAGCACGCGGTCACCGGCCTCGACCGTACGGACGTTCTGCCCGACGGCGACCACTTCCGCCCAGGCCAGACGCCGGCCGACCGCAGCGGTCGCCGGAATCAGGATGCCGCCGCCGGACCGCCGCTCGCCCTCGGGGGCGTCCGACCGGACCAGAACCCGGTCGTGCAGCATCTTGATGGGCAGCTTGTCGTGCTTGTCGAGGGTGTTGTCGCTCACGACATCGAACCTACCTGCCGGGCGCCGGTCCGGCCGCCGCCGGGGCGGAGCGGGCTCACGCCTTCCGCTTCCTGGCGGCCAGGGCGAGCAGACTCACCACGCCCACCAGGGCCAGCGCCACCGGCACCGCACGCTCCAGCCGGGGCGCGCCGTCCGGGTGCACGAACCGGTTCCTCACATCGGTCACCACACGATTCGCGGCCACGAACGCCCGCCCGGCGGTCTGGTCCACGGTCGAGGCGACCTTCGCCTTCGCGTCCCCGATGATCGTCTTCGGGTGCATCCGCACCCCGATCTCGTCGAGCGTCTCGGCGAGCTGGTCGCGCCGGCGGACGATGTCCGCCTCGATCTGCGCAGGGGTCCTGGCGTCCGACACCGCGCCGCCTCCGTCGTCGTATCCGGTAATCCTTCCTCGACAGTCTGTCAGCTCGACGCCGACCGCACCCCACGGCACCCCTATTACGCTCGGTGCCGTACGCCCACATCCCTGAGGAGAACCGAGAATGAGCGAGCGACTGCAGCCCGGCGACACCGCCCCGGACTTCACCCTGCCCGACGCGGACGGCAACGAGGTCTCGCTCGCCGACCACAAGGGCCGCAAGGTCATCGTGTACTTCTACCCGGCGGCCCTGACCCCTGGCTGCACCAAGCAGGCCTGCGACTTCACCGACAACCTCGACCTGCTGGCGGGCGCCGGCTACGACGTGATCGGGGTCTCTCCGGACAAGCCGGAGAAGCTCGCGAAGTTCCGGGAGAAGGAGAACCTCAAGGTCACGCTCGTCGGCGACCCTTCGAAGGCGGTCCTGGAGGCGTACGGCGCGTTCGGCGAGAAGAAGCTCTACGGCAAGACGGTGACGGGCGTCATCCGCTCGACGGTCGTCGTGGACGAGGACGGCAAGGTCGAGCGGGCGCTCTACAACGTGAAGGCCACCGGCCACGTGGCGAAGGTCATCAAGGACCTGGGCCTCTGACGAGCACACCGCGGCCGGCCGGAGTCCCCCCGCGCACGCCGGGGCCCGGTCGGCGGCCCGCCCGGTGCCGTTGAGGCGTCCCGGGCCGTTCGCGAACGGGCCGGGCATCCGGACGGGGTGTCGCGGTTCGAGGCGGTTCGTCCCCCTCCGGATCGAGAAGACGCCCTCCGTGCACGTCCCCTGCGGAAGGGACCGTCATGGAGCGCACGGGCCGGGGGGACGGACTCCAGGACGTCACGGTCACGGACGAGGCAGCCGTCGGACGAGCCGTGAAAGCGGCGTCTCTCGGCAACGCCGTGGAGTGGCTCGCCGCCCGCGGTGACCACGGACGAGGCCGAGCCGGGTGGCGGCCGGGCCACCGGGCCGGCGACTCCGACCCCTGTGCGGGGGCGGGCCGGGGACTCCGACGGCGTGCCGGGCCGGGCGATCCGAAGGGCCGGGCCGAGGGGGTCCGGATCGCGGGCCCCGGGCGGCCGCCGCGCCTCAGAGGCGGGCCGCCGCCCGTTCGCCTATCAGCACGGAGAGGTCCACGCTGCGCGCCATCCGCTCGTACCCCGCGTCGTTCGGGTGCAGATGGTCCCCGGAGTCGTACGCCGGGTGGAGCCGCTCGGGGGCGTACGGATCACGCAGTGCCCGGTCGAAGTCGACGACGGCGTCGAAGACCGTTCCCGCGCGGATCGCCGCGTTGATCTCCTGCCGGGAGGCGTCCAGCGCCGGGCTGTGGCGGGGGTGCCCCTCGAAGGGCATGAGCGTCGCCCCGACCACCCGCAGTCCGCTGGCCCGGGCCCGCTCCGCGAGGCTCCGCAGCCCGGCCGTGACCTTCGCCGGGTCCGCGGTGCCGGCCGGGCGGAGGAGGTCGTTGATGCCGAGGGCGACCACGACGACCCGGGCGCCCGGGCGGTCGACGACGTCACGGTCGAGGCGGGAGAGCCCGCTCGGGCCGATGCCGTCCCGGAGGAGCCGGTTGCCGCTGATGCCCTGGTTGACGACGCCGTACCCCCAGCGGCCCGACCGCAGCCGTTCGGCCAGCCGGTCGGTCCAGCGGCGGTCGGTGTCGGGAGTGGATCCCGCGCCGTCGGTGAGCGAGTCGCCGAGGGCGACCACCGTACCGCGCGCGGCAGGATTGCGGACGTCCACGGCCGTCAGGTGGTGCCAGGAGGACGTGCGCCGGGTGTAGGCGCCCGCGTCGGTGTCGCGGGTGCGGTCGCCCTCGGCCAGGTACGAGGTCTGGCGCGCCCGGGCGTGCAGGGTGACCGTGCCCCCGCCCGGCGCCGGGACGAAGAGCGTGACGAGCAGATGGCCGTCCTCGGGAACGGCGAGGAGGGCGGGGTCGCCGACGACGTGCCCGCCGGGCGGCACCGTGACGGACCGGCGTCCGTCGAAGAGCACCGTGCGCAGGCTGCCCGGCACGGCGGCGGCACCCCCGGCGGCGACGGCGATGGAGGCACGGCCTATGTGCAGGGGCTCGGTCCCGTAGAGGTTCGACAGGGTGATCCTGGCCTCGCTGCCGCCGAGGCTGGTGTGGACCACGTTCCGTACGGAATGCCCGCCCGCGGGCGCGACTCCGGCCTTCCCGGGCGCGGCGGACCAGGTCCCGGCCCAGCCTCCCGTGCCCACGGCCTGCGCCGTCGTGTTGCCGGTCCGGCCGCCCGTTCCGGCCCCGGAGGCCGCCTGGCGCCGGTCGTCCGGCCCGACGAGGGTGAAGGTGGTGATGATCGCGCCGCAGATCAGCAGGGTCAGGGCGACGAGTGCGGCGAACAGGCCGTACCCGGCCCGCTGGGTTTTCATGAGCACATCATCCGATATGGCCGTGGGAACTCGACGTGCGCCCCGGGAGTACCACAGGTAGGCAGAAGGCGTACCGCGATCGGGTAGGAGCGTCGCGTACGCGGACGGGTGGAGTCGATGAAGCGAACTGAACGACCTGAGCGCGAGGATCCGGCCGCCGGCCGCCCCGGCCCCACTCCGGGTGCGCCGGACGGGAACGGCCAGGCCGGAGGCGCCTCCACGCTGCCACCGGCGGACGTAGCGGGCCCCGGAGGCCGGTCGGTTGCCTCGGCGGCGGACAGCGGCGCGGCCGCCGGCGCACCCGGCAGCGGGCACGGTCCCGGCGGCCCCGGGGGCGGCGGCTCCGGGCCCGAGGGTGCGTTGGGCCGAACGGGTGACGGCGGAGGGGGAGGGGACGCCCGGGACGACGGCAGGGTCGCGGAGCCCGGGTCCGCATCGGCCGCCGACGCAGCGGCCGCCGACGCATCGCCCGCCGACGCATCGCCCGCCGACGCAGCGGCCGACGACGTGGAGGGCGGCCGGTCAGGTCCGGGGCCCGGAGGGGGAAGCGCGGGGGCCGGGGGGCCGGGTGCGGAGGGCCGTACCGGGGCCGAGGGCCCGGGGGCGGGCCGCCTGGGCGGATCAGGGGACGCCCGTGGTGGGTGGCCGGGGGCCGAGGGCCGGGGCGCCGGTCATCGCCCCGGAGCCTGGGCACGGCCCGGTGGCACGGACGGCGTGAGCAAGGCCGGTGGCCCCGCGTCCGCGGCCGGGACGGCGGACGGCGCAGGTACGGCGTCCGCGGCCGGGACGGCGGACGGCGCAGGTACGGCGTCCGCGGCCGGGACGGCGGACCCGGCGGACGGGGCCGATACGGCCGGCAGGGCGGACAGGGCCGATACGGCGGACCCGGCGGACGGGACGTCCGCGGCCGACAGGGCGAACACGGCCGACGGGGCCGCCCCCGGCCGCGCCCGTCCCCCACACCCCGCGCCGCTCGCCTCCTTCGCGTACACCGCCGCCGACGAGGAGAAGCGCCGAGGCGTGCGCCGGATGAAGACCACGGCCACCGGTCTGCTCCTCCTCGTGGCGCTGGTCTTCACGCTCGCCACATGGGCCGAGAACTCCGGTGTCCAGGGCTGGCCCGGCTATGTGGCCGCGGCCGCCGAGGCGGGCATGGTCGGTGCCCTGGCCGACTGGTTCGCGGTCACCGCACTGTTCCGGCACCCCCTCGGCATCCCCATCCCGCACACCGCGATCATCCCCAACAAGAAGGACCAGCTCGGCGCCTCCCTCGGGAACTTCGTAGGGGAGAACTTCCTGTCCGAGGACGTCGTACGCACCCGGCTGCGCGGCCTCTCCCTCGGCGGCCGGCTCGGCGCCTGGCTCGCCGAGCCCGCGCACGCCGACCGCGTCACCGCCGAACTGTCCACGGCCCTGCGCGGCGCGCTCGCCGTCCTGCGGGACTCGGACGTCCAGGCCGTCGTCGGTGAGGCGATCACCCGCCGTGCGGAGACCGTCGAGATCGCGCCGGGCATCGGCAAGACCCTCGACAGGATCGTCGCCGACGGTGCCCACCACCGCGCGGTCGACCTGATCTGTGCCCGTGCCCACAATTGGCTGATCACCCACGGCGATTCCGTCATCGACGCCGTCCAGGGCGGAGCCCCGGGCTGGACGCCGCGCTTCGTCGACAGGAAGGTCGGCGAGCGGGTCTACAAGGAACTGATCCGCTTCGTCACCGAGATGCGTGACGCCCCCAACCACCCCGCGCGCACCGCGATCGACCGCTTCCTCGCCGACTTCGCCTCCGACCTCCAGGCCGACACCGACACCCGGACGCGGGTGGAGCGCATGAAGTCCGACATGCTCTCCCGCCCCGAGGTGCAGGACATCATCGCGTCGGCCTGGTCGTCCGTACGCGCCATGATCATCTCTGCGGCCGAGGACGAGCGCAGCGAACTGCGGCTGCGGGCCCGTGCCTCCCTGATGTCCCTCGGCGCCCGGCTGGCGACGGACGGCAGGCTGCAGCGCAAGCTGGAGGGCTGGATCGAGAACACCGCGGTGCACGTGGTGACGACGTACCGCGAGGAGATCACGTCCCTGATCAGCGACACGGTCGCGAGCTGGGACGCCGAGCACACCTCGCGCAAGATCGAGGCGCACATCGGCCGTGACCTGCAGTTCATCCGGATCAACGGCACGGTCGTCGGTGCGCTCACCGGCCTCCTGATCTACACGGTGGCGCACGCGCTCGGCGGCTGAGCGGGCGCGCGGGGGAGCCGGTGACGGGGTGCCCGGGGCGACGGACCCGGGGCGACGGTGTGCCTGCGGCGAGGAAGGAGTGCCGAAGCGACGGGGATGTCGTCGGAGAAGTGACGGGGTGCGCCGCCCGGACGCGACGGGGCACGCCACCGCGAAACGACGAGGAAGCCGTGCAAAAAGCGCTGGGTGCGTAACCGGACCCTGTCTTCCGGTTACGCACCCAGCCACCATGGGGGAGTTGCCCCTGAATACGGACGGGCAGCCGCCCCCGTTCAATGCCCTGTGGACCGCATTCGGCCCGTCCCCGGCGCGGAGGGCTCCTTCTCGGGGAGCGGCCGCGCCGTGAGCGTGCTCTTCAGCGACCGGCCCGGCGGGTGACGGCCCACGACGCGAGCGCCATGCCGCCGGCCACGGTGAACACCGCCGGCCAGGCCCCCACCTTCTTCGCCAGCGGGTGCGATCCGGCGAAGGCGGCCACGTACACCGCGCTCAGCCCGGCTGCGGCCTTGCCGCCCGCGTCCTGCTGCCACTGGCGCGCCGCGGCGACCCCGGCAGCCGCCAGCGCGACCCCGCCGAGCGGCCGCTTCCTGGTCCACCTGGCCACGCCGTAGCCGCCGATGAGGCCGCTCGCCGCGACCGCCCCTGCGGGAATCCAGGCCATGGGTGCCGCCCTTCGTCCAGTGCTTGCACAGGTCCCGGACTCGACCCGCCCGTGGGGCGGTACGCCGGCCCGGCCGATCCGTCCGGGGGACCGGCCCGTCGATCATATTCGAGCTCCACCGAGCCCTTTCCGTCGCCGTGGGCGGGGGCGCGACCGCTCGGCGGGTGGACTTCGGGGGGGACTTGCCGCACGGGTGGCGGTGAAGACCCCTTCCCCCACTGGCCGGTTGGCAGTCGTGACCCGGCTTCGCGAGACGCCCTCGGCTCCCCGCGCCCGGTCCCTGAACCGTTGCGGTGACGCGTCGCGGAACGCACCCTGGAGGGAGAGGCAGGGAGACGGTCATGCCCACTCTCGAGGAACAGATCGACATCACGGCGACCGGCGACGTGGTCTGGGACCACCTGCACCAGGTCGAGGACTATCCGCAGTTCGTCGGAGGCGTCCGGGACGCCCGGCGCGAGGGAACCTCCGGCGTGCACATGGACGTGGAGACCGCGGCGGGGCGCACTTTCGGGCTCGACGCGGCCACGGACGACCTCCGTCCGCAACGGACGATGGCCTGGAGGACGACGGAGGCGCCGCACCTCAGCGGTTCCGTCTCGCTCCTCCCGATCGACGCGACGCACACGAGGATGCAGCTACGCATGGAGTACGACCCCGCGGAGGCGCACGACGCCTTCGGGGGCCCCAGGGGATTTGCCCAGTCGTCCGCGATCGAAAGGACCGTCCGGGCGGACCTCCACCAGTTCAAGGACCTGGTGGAAAGGGCGCACCCCCTCACCTGACCACACAGTGCCCCGCGGTGGACGGGGCCGACGGAACCGTACGGCGAAGGTGACCCGTCATGACGACGCAGCACTGGAACATCGACTTGTCGTTCGAGGAGGACGGAACGCGGACGGCCTGCAAGGCCTCTCTCAGCGGTCCCAACGCTCCCGGCGTCGAAGGCAAGGGCATAGCGCGACGGAATCCGGGCGACAGCCCGGACGCGAAGATCGGGGAGGAGCTGGCGGCGGCCCGAGCCTGCTCCGAACTGGCCCATGAACTCGTCGGCCGCGCGGCGGCCGACGTCGAGAGCCACACCCACCGGCCGGCGAACATCGGCATGTGAGACGCACCGGCACCACAGGCCGGCGCTCGACCCGCAGCACGAGCCCGGCGGCCGGGGAAAGGCCTGCCCGGCCGCCGGACCGTCGGCGTGTGCACCGTACGCGCCCGGCGACAGCCCGGCGCGGTACCGGGCACGCGTGTCCTGCGGGAGGCTCAGCCGTCACCGCGGGCGCTGTGCCGTACCTCGAACCCCACGAGCCGCTCGGGTTCCTCGTCCCGTACCTCCACCGCGCGCACCTCGGCGGAAGGCGGCCCGAGCCGCGCCCACCGTACGAGTGTCTCCACGGCATCGGGCCCGCCCTCGAACACGGCCTCGACCCGGCCGTCGGCCAGGTTCCGTACCCACCCGGACACCCCGTGCTCCTCGGCGACCCGCCTGCATGTGTCCCGGTAGAACACGCCCTGGACCGTCCCGGAGACCACTACGCGCTTGCGCACCATGCCTCCGGATCGTACGAGCCGGCGTCCCGCTGCCCGCCGCGACGCGTCGTGGCGGCGGCACGGATCCGTCCGCCCGGACCGCCGGGGACACGATCGCGCGGACCGGCCGCGTCGGGCACGCACCTCTCTCAGGCGCGCACCTCGCCGTCGGTCAGTCCCACAGCTTGTAGGTCACCTCGGGTGGCAGGTGCTCGGGCCTGCTGCCGGGGAAGCTGAGGTGGAGCTGCCCGTACCGCTGCTGGTCGGGGTTCTTCTCCCACGCCTCGGGGCGCTCGAACCTGACGTTCACGGGGTACGAGTGGAACTTGCCCGCGGCGCAGTAGGGCTTGCAGTCGTTGACCACGTTCAGCCCGGTGGCCACGGCGGACGTCGACCCCCACGACGACCACTTGAGCTCGGTCAGCCCGCTGTTGCCGTCACCGCAGGCGATCAGGAACTCGCTCGGGCGCACCTGCGCCTTCATGAAGCAGTCCACGACCACGACCTGGTCACCGGGCTGTGCCGCCACGGAAGGGGACGCCGAGGCGGTTGCCGGTACAAGGCCTACGGCGAGCGACGTCGCGGCGAAGATCATGGCCGCGGTCCTCAGCTTTCGTCTCTGCATGTCTGCTCCCAGCCGTCTCTCCCCGAGCCACCTGGCCCACCGTCCCCACGCACCCCTACCGCCCAGCGCGGCCCCGCACCCCACTACGCATCCCGGCAGGCGCTCCCGACCTCCTTCGCACGGTTGCTCCTGTATCGACGCTACGACCGCACCGGGGGACCCACCACTTACAGAGCCAATTTCCGGTGAGGCGCAAAAGTCGTCATTCCTCGGGTCCCTCGTTGGCCGGCTCCGGTGGCCGATGCGTCGCATGGGCGGTCCGGATGCCAGCGACGGTCCGGCGTCGGCCAACCGGGCCTGCCGCCCGGGGCAGTTGACCCCCACGCCTCGTCTCCGCAGGGAAGCCCGAGACCACTTCTCCGAGGATCCTCTTGTTTGCCTCGCGACTTCGGTGTTGGAGACTTGTCCCATGGCTCCCACAGCATCGTCGCCGACCGTTGCCGCGCGCATGAGTCGTCAGGCCTCGCGCGACACGGCTCAGGAACTGGCGGTTCGCCGCCTGCTGCACGGCGCCGGTCTGCGGTACCGGGTCCACGTTCCCGTTCCGGGGATGCCCCGACGCACGGCGGACATCGTCTTCGGGAAGCTGAAGATCGCGGTGTTCCTCGACGGCTGCTTCTGGCATGGCTGTCCGGAACATGCCACGAGTCCGCGGGCGAACGCCGAGTGGTGGCGCACGAAGCTCGACCGCAACATGACGCGGGACCGTGAAACGACAGACCACCTGGTCTCCGCCGGGTGGACGGTTCTCAGGTTTTGGGAGCACGAGTCCGTCGAGCACGTGGCCGAGCAGATCTCCACGACCGTTGCGTCCAAGCGAATCCCGCTGGCCGAGGCCTGACCGTGGCCGTGGCTTTCCCGGCTCCGGCAGGGCGGCCGCGGCCGCCCCTCTGCGCCAAGGCCAAATTTCAACTTGTTATCGGTCACGGGCACCTATCTCGCCCAATAGGGTGTACACACTCTGTGTGAGGGTGTGCGTCCGGTTACGGAGAGCTGCTTGGTGACCAGGACGTTCTGCGGGGTTCGGGGCGAGGAAGGGCGGGGCTCGGTCGATGTCGATGACCGATGAGTTCGACGACGTGTACGAGACGTTCAAGGCGCTCCTGGACGCCTTCCCCCCGGTCGAGGCAGTCAAGCGCTTGGAGCGGCTCGGTACCGGTCCGGAGGTCATCGAGCGGATCCGAAGGACGCACGAACAGCAGACCGTACGGATCAAGGAACTCGAGGAACCGCATGCCGTGGTTCTGGGCAACCGCGACACCTGGTACACGGGGCCCCACTCGAGGGACAAGTGCTGGCCCGCGATCGTGGGACTGCTCGGCAAGGACGGCTGGCAACAGCCGGCGATCGACGGGCTGGACGACTCCTCCACCCGTATCGTCTCCTTGCTCAATCATCCCAAGGAGAAGGAGTTCTCGACCCGAGGTCTCGTCGTCGGCTACGTGCAGTCGGGCAAGACGACGAACTTCACCTCGGTCATGGCCAAGGCCGCCGACCGCGGCTACAAACTCTTCATCGTCCTGGCGGGTATCCACAACGGTCTACGCCGACAGACCCAGGCCCGGTTGGTGCAGCAGCTGGTCGAGCCGAACCCGTCGATGTGGTCGCAGCTGACCGGACTCGGGAAGGACTTCACCCCGCAGGAGAACCCCGCTTCCTACTTCGGGAAGAGCAACAGGACCCGGGTTCTGTGCGTCGTGAAGAAGAACGCCACTGTCCTGCGGAAGCTTGCGCGGTGGCTCGAGAAGGCATCGGACTACCTCGAGGACTGCCCCGCGCTGATCATCGACGACGAGGCCGACCAGGCCACCGTCGCCACGAAGTCGATCAACCCCCTGATCCTGGACATCATGGGATCACTGCCCAGGTCCGCGTACGTCGGGTACACGGCCTCGCCGTTCGCGAACCTGCTCATCGATCCGAGCGCCGAGGACCTCTATCCGAAGGACTTCGTCGTCAATCTGCCCAAGCCAGCGGGACATTTCGGCACCGAGGTCCTGTTCGGTCGTTACGCCCTCGACGGTGAGGACCCGGAGTCGCTCGACGACGGTCACGACATGATCCGTTCGGTCCCCAAGGAAGACGTACCGTGTGTGCGCCCCGAGACCAGAGCGGACGTCGAGGGTTTCGAGCCGGTCATCACCGACACCCTTCGGACGGCTGTGGAGTACTTCTGGCTGGTCACGGCGGCTCGGAGAGTGCGCGGTACGGGTAACCCCCACAGCACCATGCTGATCCACACCAGCGTCAACACGGCCGTGCACAACAGCTTCGAGAGGCCGCTGAGGCGCTTGCGCGACCGGGCTGCGAGGTCACTCTCCGACAGCGACTTCCTCAAGCGCCTGCGCGGACTCTGGGACCTGGAGACCAGCCGTGTGGCGGCCGAGGACTTCGACGAGAGGAGAGTGTCCTTCGCGGAGCTGTTGGCCGAGTTGCCCGGAGTTCTCGAGAGCTGCCGCGTGATCATGGACAACTCGAGCAGCGAGGACCGCCTCGACTACGAGAACGGTCCTGTCGTCGCGATCGCCGTGGGCGGAAACACCCTGTCGCGAGGGCTGACCCTCGAGGGGCTGTCGGTGAGCTACTTCGTCCGTGCGGTTTCGGCC
Source organism: Streptomyces sp. HUAS CB01 (assembly GCF_030406905.1). Taxonomy (NCBI): domain Bacteria; kingdom Bacillati; phylum Actinomycetota; class Actinomycetes; order Kitasatosporales; family Streptomycetaceae; genus Streptomyces; species Streptomyces chengbuensis. The sequence goes on along the minus strand of NZ_CP129137.1, from coordinate 2,913,608 downwards.
TACGACACCCTGTTGCAGATGGGGCGCTGGTTCGGGTTCCGGAACGGTTACGCGGACCTGCCCCGCATCTGGATGACGGACGAACTCGCCGAGTGGTTCCGACACCTTGCCACCGTCGAGACCGAGATGCGTCGTGACATCGACGTCTACATGACCGAGGCCGAGACCCCCCTCACCTTCGCTGTTCGTCTGCGGACCCATCCCGCCCTGAGGGTGACCGCCGCGGCCAAGATGCGTGACGCCGTCACTGCCGCGTCGTCCTACGGGGGCAAGCGCGTCCAAACCCACTACTTCCACACCAACGCCGACTGGCTCCGCGGCAACATCGATGCGGCTCGCGCCCTCGTTGCCGGGGCGAGTGCGAACGCGGTGCGGACCGAGGAGCGTCGTGCCGACGGACGCTACATCTTCCACGACGTTCCGCACGACGTCGTCACGGACTTCCTGTCGGCGTACCAGTTCCACGAGAAGTCGCCGGAGAACGACGCCGACCTGATCATCGAGTACATCCGGAAGAGAGTCTCCACGGTCGGCTCACTGCGCAGGTGGAACGTCGCCGTCGTGGGCAACCCCAGGGGCGAGGGGTTCACTGTCGGGCCCGGGGTGACGGTCGGGCTCAACACTCGTGCCCGCCTCGAGCTGCCCAACCCCACTCCGGACTTCGCCGACATCAAGACCTTGATGAGCCGTCGCGACGCCGCCGTGGACCTGGCCGGGGACACAGCGACATTGGCCGAGGCGGCCATCATGGACCGTCGGCGGTCGCTGCTCCCGAACACGGGCCTTCTGGTCGTCTACCCGATCGACAAGGTGTCCCGGCCGAGTCCTTCCAAGAGGCGACGCGCCCCGCTGAACGCCGAGGACCATGTCATCGGTGTCGGTCTCGTCTTCCCGATGCCGCCCGATGCGGACAGCACGGTGAGCAAGTACATCTCGGCCAATCTGTCGAATGTCCGGATCGAGGACGAGGACTACAGCCTCCTCGACAGCGAGGACGTATGAACGACCACGCTCTGCGTGACCTCGTCGAGGAGCGCTGGACCGAACTCGAAGCCGAGCGGACCACCGATGAGCGTCGTCTGAGGGTCTCCCAACTGCCTGTGGTCGCCGCCCACGGACCACTGTCGGTGGCCGTGGACCACGACGGTCACCGACACCTCCTGATGCCCGTACCGTCGCAGCGCAAGCTCCGTCCCGGTCTCGACGGACCGGTGCTCCGGCTGCGCAAGAGGGCACTGGAGGACCAGGAGACCTATCAGACGTACGCGGACCTGGTCTGTTTGCGAGACGACCTCAGTGACCTGTTCACAGAACTCTGCCTCGACGTCCTGGAGGCGACCGCAGAACAACCGGGCAACCCTGTGAAGGCCCTTTACCACGTGCTCGATCGATGGCGGGCCCTCTTTCGGGCCCGGGGCGAGCTGTTGGGACCCGAGCAGCTCGCCGGGCTGTTCGGCGAGCTGCTCGTGCTCAGCCGCCTCCTCGAGGCTGATCCCAGTGCCCATCGCCTGTGGCGCGGCCCGGAGGGCCATCGTCACGACTTCTCCTCCTCGACCGTGGCCGTCGAGGTGAAGTCGAGCACGCAGTCCGGCAGCCGCAGAATGCGGGTTCACGGTCTCGACCAACTCGAGGAGCCTGCCGGGGGGATGCTGTGGCTCGCCTGGTTCCGTCTGGCTCGCACGGAGGCGACCGGCGGCACCGCGCTCACGACGATGGTCGAGCGAGTTCTTCGGCTGTGCGACGACGAGAGTGCGCTCCTGGACCTTCTGGCACGGACCGGATACCGACTCTCCGACACCGACCGATACGCGGACGCGCGCTTTTCCGTCATGGAGGAACGGTGGTATCGGGTGGATGCCGACTTCCCCGGTCTTACGAGTCGGGCGCTGGCCGTGGCAGGTGTCGGAGTGTCGGTGCATGACGTCGAGTACACCGTCGACCTGCCCGAGGCGACTCCGGTTCCCCTCGAACCCGGCCAAGTCGGCCGGGTGATCGACACTCTCGTTCAGGAGGCCGTGTGACGGAGCCCCGCTGGTTCTCCCAGCCCTACCCGCCCGAGGGCGCAAGCGCGGCCGAGGGCATCCGGAACCAGCTCGGTCGTCCGGAGCTCGATCTGCTCACCATCCTGGTGCGCGAGTCGGCCCAGAACAGCTGGGACGCACGTCTCATGGAGTCCCAGGGCCCCGTGGACTACCGCATCGACATGTGGACGGTGGGGCCGGCACACGCGGTCGCGTGGCGAGAGCTCCTGCTCGCGGGCGCCCCGTCGAAATCGGACAACTTCCCGCTGGGGGAAACCCTTCGACGTGGCCCCGTCCGGGTCCTCACCGTGTCCGACAGGGGGACCCGAGGGTTGGGAGGGCCCACCCGAGCTGACGACGCCGTGGGTCGCGACCGCGACTTCGTCTCGTTCATCCGCAACATAGGCGAGCCGCGCGACACCGAGCTGGGCGGTGGCACCTACGGTTTCGGCAAAGGCATTTTCTACCTGCTGTCCAAGTCCGGCACCATCGTTGTTCATTCCCGCTGCCGCACCCCGGACGGACGCCATGAGACCAGGCTCATCGGCTGCACGCTCTGGAAGAGCTATGTTGCCGCCGAGCCCGCGGGCGACCGGCGCTACACGGGCCGGCATTGGTGGGGCGACACCTCCGGTGACGTCGTGGAGCCACTCGTGGGGGCGCAGGCCGACGCCACGGCACAACGCATGGGGCTGCGCCCCTTCGGACCCGAGGAGACGGGGACGACCATCGTCGTCATCGACCCGAACCTGGACGGCCTCGAGCCTGCCGCGGCAGCCGACTACCTGGCCGACACCGTCGCCTGGCACCTCTGGCCAAAGATGATCTCCACCGCCGGCAAACGGGCGGCCATGCGCTTCGGAGTCGTGTGCGACGGCGTGGAGCACCCGGTTCCGGATCCGCGTGAGACCCGTCCGCTGGCCTTGTTCGTGGCCGCCTACGAGAAGATGACGGGCTCGGAGGGCAAAGACCTCTACTGCTTGAAGCCACGTCAGCACCTGGGCCGCCTCGGGCTGGTGAAGCGCATCATGCCGCCTCTCGAACCGACCCGCGCCTCACGCATGCTCGACATCGAGGATCTCGTTCACCACGTGTGCCTGATGCGTCCGGCGGAACTGGTCGTCACCTACCGCCCCGGGCCGAAGCCACCGAGCGCGAACCAAGGCTACGCGGGCGTCTTCCGGGCGGACGAGGGCATGGACGAGACCTACGCCAGGGCGGAGCCCCCGACACACGACGCCTGGAACCCGCAGTCCCTGGAGCGGCCCGAGAGCACGTACGTGAAGACCACGTTCCGGCGCATCGGTGATGCGTTGGACGGTTTGCTCTCGCTCGGAGGCAGCGTCCACCCGGGAGCGGACAGCGTCGCACTGGGCGCGGCCAGCTCCATGTTCTCCGGACTGATGGGCGGCGCCTGGGGGATCGGTGGGGCCACCGCCTACTCCATGCCCGGCAGCACCACCGTCCGGCCCTCCGGGAGGGAGGGCGGGGAGGCGGCGGGACCTGCTCCCGCGACGAGCCGATCGGCGTCGGGACGGCCCTCCGGGCCCGATCCGGTTCCGGGCGGACCCGGAGGCGACCCGAGGACGTTCGTCGAGGCAGGCCCAGCCCACGGCGGGGCCGCGGTGCAACGCCGTCCGCGAGTGCAGTACGTCGGGGAGCCCTACTACGACGATCGTGGCGCGGACGTGGTGCTCGTCCAGGAGTTCCGTCTGCCCGTCACCGGTGCCCAACGTGTGCGGATCGACCTGGCGGTCACGCTTCCCGGTACGGGCGGGCGGGAGACCGATCCGCCCATCGGGGCCAGTATGCCGGTGCTGGTCGGATGGGAGAGCGACGACGGCAGGCTGCACACCTCGGAGACACAGGTGATCGAGGGCGGGGACGCGGTCTGGCGTGCCGTGGTACGGCCCGCACCGGACACCATGACCGAGATCGGCATCAAGGTCGAGGCGGTGAAGACCTCGTGACGCGGCGGGTCCTGCCCTATCGCGTACCGCATGACGACGTCGTGGAGGCCGGCCCGTGGCTCCTGGTCACAGAGGACGGCGAAGTCGCCATGCCCGAGGCGCTGCCGAACTGGGACTACCGGATGAACCTGCATGTGCGCAGGGTGGTCCGGGTGGACCTGGACCGAGCGCGTTCTCAGTCGAGCCTGCCGCCGGGCGCGGCACTGACTCTGGCCGCCGCGTGGACGGCCACGGGTTCCAATCTCAGCGGGCCCGGCCACCACGTCCGCCTGAGCCAAGAAGGAGTCCACCAAGCGGAGTTGAGCGTCCGACTGCCTGGTTCGGACCTCGGCGGACTGCTCCTCCTGGACACCGCCCTTGTACTGTCCGAGCGCCGCGCCGACGCACGTCCGTCCTCACCGCGTCGGGCCGGCTCCGTCCTCTGGAGTGATCGGGAGTCCCTGCGCCTACAGGGCGACGCACCGCAGTTCCCGATGGCCGTCATCGACTTCTCCCTCACCTCGTTCCCGGACGCCGCGGCCTGGCACCTCCAGATCAGCGGCGGCATGGAAAGCGCCGCCATGGGCGCGCTGTTGCTGCTCGTCAACGTGAGGAACACGGTCACGGCCGGGGCGTTCGCGCGAGCGGCCAAGCCGACCCCGGTGGATCGGGTCGTGCTCTCCGCCGTCCACGCGGACGCGGCCAGGGTCATGGTCGAGCACGCGCTCGCGAATGACGACTTCGACGAGCACGCCGACTTCCCCGACGGCTCGCTCGGCGCCACCATGCTGAGCCTGATCGACCAACTGTTCCCGGCGCAATCGATCACCGACATTCGTCTGCGTCAGCGTCAGTCACCCACCTTGTTCGCCTCGGATCTCCAGGCGGCCGTCAAGTTGTTCGAGGTCTGATGAAGAGCCTTCTCTATCCACGACTCCTCGCAGAACAGGCCCGACCGCTCTTCGAGGAGTACCGGCACCGCACCATCGACGCGCTGACCGCTCGCGTGGACGTGGCGCACGAGTCCGCGGTGTACGTGGCCACCGGTGGTGACCGCGTCTCTGCCGGACAGCTCCACGAACTGCGAGAAGGCGTCCTCGCCCTGGCCGGACGTGCCGGATTCCCCGAGGATTCCGACCGTGCCGGCAATGCCGACTTCGACATCCGGCTCGCCGCCTTTCTGCACGCCGAGACGGGCATGGTGCCGGCCGAGGCCGCCTCGCGGGACGTCTGGGCGTTCCTCGCACTGGTCCTGCTCCCGGATGTCGCCTTCTGGCGCTACCCGTCGCCCCCCAAGGATCGCGTCCTCGGCACGGATCTCACCCGTCACGTGTTCGGTCGCCTGTGGTGGCGCGCCCAGTTGGTGAGGTCGTCGGACGAGCAGGAGCCTTACGGGGCACTCCGAATTCTGGGTGAGGCTGCCTTCGACCAGATCTACGCACGTCGAGCCGCGCTCGGCGGAAGCCCGCACATGGTCCGGGCCATTCTCAGGGTCTGGAAAGACCTCGACCTGACCGGGCTCAACGAACGTGACGCGCTGAGGGACTTCCTCAAGCGGCTGCTCCGGCTGGCCCCGTTCGTGCTCTTCGACGGCATTGAACAGGCCGCACTGGAGGAGGAGCTGCGTGCTGTCGCCCAGGAGTCCCTGGCGGCTCAGCGCGTTTCGTCCTCGGCACCCTCGCCTGCCTCGGGGGCCTTGGCACCCGCCCGGGCGGACGGAGAGGAAGGGGCGACACGGGCCGACCGGCTGAGGAGTCGGTGGTCGGACGTGTCGGGACAGGTGACCGGGTTGATTCCGGCGCAATCGGTTTCCGGTCAGGAACCGTCGGTTCCCGAGCCGCGTTTCCGATCCGTCGAGGTCTGCGCCGGTGCCGGCGCGCAGGCCCTGGGCCTCGAGGAAGCCGGCTTCGATCCTGTGCTCCTCATCGACAGCAAGGCCGATGCCTGCTTCACGATCGACCTCAACCGCCCCGACTGGGACGTGGTCTGCATGGACGTCGTGCAGTTCCACCCGAGTATGAGGCCGGACACAGTGGGTGTGGACCTGATCAGTGGGGGACTTCCCCGCGTGCGGTCGGGGGCCTCGTCGGGGCGGGGCGACGACTCGGAGGAGAGGGCCGTTCTCCGGGCCGTCATCGCCCTGACCCGCGACATCCGGCCCAAGGCGCTACTTGTGGAGAACGTTCCGGACCTCGTCGCGGGCCTCGACTTCCTCACCGACCGCACATGGATCGAGGAGGAGCTCCGCGGGGCCGGCTACCGCACGGACTGGCACGTGCTGAACGCCGCGGACTTCGGCGTGCCGCAGAATCGCAGCAGTGGCTTCCTGATCGCCTTGCAGGAGCCGTACTTCGCCGGATTCTCCTGGCCGGTACCGGAGGAGAAGCCCTCACCGACCGTCGGCCAGGTTCTCGGAGCCTCCATGGCCGCTCAGGGATGGGCCGGGGCGGAGCGTTGGATCAAGGGTGCGGACCGCGCGGCCCCTGCCCTCGTCGGCGGGTCGGACCGCAGGGGTGGCGCGGATCTGGGACCGACCGGGAGCAAGAAGGCATGGGCCGCGCTAGGGGTGAACGGCAGCAGCCTCGGGGACGAACCTCCCGGCGCGGACTTCCCTGCGGACGGTCAACCCAGACTGACCGTCGACCAGGCAGCGATGATCCAGGCGATCCCTGCAGACTGGCGCTTGTTCGGAGGCAAGACGTCCAGGTACCGCCAGATCGGACACGCGATGCCACCTCCGCTGGCCACAGCGGTCGGGCGGGCAATCGCGACAGCTCTGCGAGGCTAGGATCGCTCCATGCGCGCGTCCCGTCCCCATGCTCCTGAGCCCGTCACGGTGGTCGATCTCTTCGCCGGTTGCGGCGGCTTCACGCAGGGATTTCACGAGTTCCGTCCCACGGGGGCATCGGGCGACGGTCCCGTTTTCCACAGCATCGCCGCGGTCGAGCACGACACCGCTGCTGCCGCCACGTACGCGGTGAACTTCGGCAGCGGCCGAAACGACATGAGCCTTCCGAGCGCGCGTGTTCACTTGGGGGACATCGAGGCCTGGGTTCCCACGGCGGATGTACTCGACGCGGACGTGATCGTGGGAGGTCCGCCGTGCCAGGGCTTCTCGGCATTGAATCGTGACAGGAAGGGTAGTGAGCGCAACCGGCTGTGGGAGGAGTACGTCCGGATCGTCGCCGAAGTTCGCCCGAAGGTCTTCGTCATCGAGAATGTCGATCGCTTTCTGAAGTCGGGCGAGTTCCGGAATCTGCTCAGTCAGGTGGAGGAGGGCGGCCTGTTGGCCGAGTACCGCCTCGTGGATCCTCCCGGTCACGAACCGAGCGACACCCCCGAGACGAAGGCCAGGCGCTATTTGCTCAATGCGGCCGACTACGGCGCTGTTCAAGCGCGCAGGCGGGCCATTGTCATCGGTGTGCGTCGCGACATCGACAACGGTCGTGAATTGACCTACCCGGCGGTCACGCACACTCGGCGTCGTAAGGGCGAGGTCGGCATCCCCGCGCAGCCCATTGAGGGTCTCGACGCCGGGTTGCCTTTCTGGCGGGCCGTCGACGGGGTGTTCGACGAGTCCGAACTGCTGGAGGTGAGAGGAACGGAACTGCCCGACGGAAAGGAGCACATCGCCGAGATCGACGGCGTTGTTCCCGGCGTCTTCACGACGCGGGACCTTCATTTCGGGCGTACCCCGGAGCTGCTCTCCAGGGCCCGTTACCGCGCCATCCCGCCGGGCGGAAACCGCAAGGATCTGAGGGACAAGTGGTACACGGTCGATGAATTCGGCCGGATCCACATTCTCGACAATCAGAATCCTCCTGGTGCGGGCAGTTCGGCCAGGTATCTCTCGACCGAGAGCTGGGACAACCACAACTCCGGAACCGGCGACGTGATGGGCAGGCTGCGACTGGGGCAGCCTTCGGTCACCATCCGAACGGAGTTCTTCAAGCCGGAGAAGGGGCGCTATCTGCACCCCGTACTCCCCCGGCCGATCACCCACTACGAAGCCGCCCGCATCCAGGGATTCCCCGTCGAATTCCGCTGGTGCGGCTCCAAGACGGACATCGCCAGACAGATCGGCAATGCGGTCCCCATCCCATTGGGTACGGCAATCGCCTCCGCTGTCCACGCATTTTTGCGCGGCTAGCGGAGGCGTCCCGCACGCCGTGCGGCGACGGCGAAGGACATCAGGGCCTGCCCACCCCGTGGCACTCCCCGTACGCCGCCCGCGACCCGCACCAGCACAGCGCGCCCTTCGTCGGGGGCCACGGCGTCGCCTTGCCGCGGGCCGCCAGGGTCGTGGCGTACTGGGGGAGGAGGGAGGCGTCGGCGGGGGAGGTGGCCTCCGAGGCGGCGAAGGCCTCGTAGGAGGGGACCGTGCCCGTGACGATGCCGAGGTTGCCCGTGCCCGTCGCCGAGAGGTCGCGGAGGGCGGACTCGATGGCCGCCAGATGGGCGTCGTGGGTCGGGTACTCCGCGGTCAGCGAGGGGTACGTGCCGAGGAGTTCGGAGAGTTCGGGCGCCGGCCAGTGCAGGACCGCCACCGGGAAGGGGCGGGACAGCGCCGCACGGTAGGTGCCCAGTTCGGAGCGGAGACGGTCGATCTCGGCGCGGAGCTCGACCGGGTCGGAGGAGCCGAGGGACCACAGCCGCTTGGGGTCGTGCAGTTCGTCCAGGGGGACGGCCGCGGTGTGGAGGCGGTCCGCGAGGGTGTCCCAGTCGTCGTGCGGCAGCGCCAGGAGGCGGCGTACGCGGTGGCGGCCCGAGAGGAGGGACTGGGTCGAGTGGGAGGTCTCCTCGTCCGGGGCGATGAGCCGGGTGACGGCATCGGTGAAGGTGGCGTGCGCCGCGTCGAGTTCGTCGTGGGCCTCCAGCGTCTCGGCGACGATCTCCCACGGCGCCGCGTCGTCCGGGGCCGCCGCGCGGATGCCGTCGATGAGCGTGCGGGCCTCCGCCTCGTGGCCGTACTCCCACAAGTTGGCCGCCTGGAGGGCCTTGATCAGGTGGGTGTTGTCCGGCTCGTCGGCCAGGAGGCTGTCGTACAGGCCGCTCGCGCGGGCCCGGTCGCCCGAGAGCTCCAGATGGGCCGCGGCCTGGAGCAGCAGCGGTTCACGGTCCTCCGGGTACTGCTCCGCTGTGCGCAGCAGACGCTCGGCTTCGGCGGTGTGGTCGGCAGGCGTGTCGGGGCGCATGCAGCACACCGTACTGCTGTACGGGGCTTTGCAGGGGCCTGGTGACTTGGAGGGGCTGCCCCTATCGTGCGCCCGTGCGGGAGCGGATGCCCCGGCGGGGAGCCGGGCGGATACCTGTGGTCGTACAGGGGCGGCGGACCCGGGCGGGCCGGGCCGGCGCCGGGCCGGGGCTCGCCCGTGTGCTCTGGGCCGGCGCCGAGATCGCCGTGACGCTGGGCGTGGTGGTGCTGCTGCTCGTCGCCCACCAGCTCTGGTGGACCAACCGGCAGGCCGAGGAGGGCGCGGCGCGGCAGGTCGAGGCACTGGAACGGGAGTGGCAGGCGCGGGCGCCCGGCCCCGATGCCGGGGCGGACGCTGCCGACGGCGGCACGGACCCGGCCGACGGGTCGGCCGGGAGTGCTCCGGCGCCGGGTACGCGGCGCGGGGGCGCAGGCGACGCCGCGCAGCGCTGGGACCGGGCGTACGCCGTGCTGCGCATCCCCCGGCTCGGTGTCGTCGCGCCCGTCGCGCGGGGTGTCGCCAAGCGGGGCGTGCTGGACAAGGGGTACGTCGGGCACTACCCGAGGACCGCGCAGCCCGGGCAGCCGGGCAATTTCGCGGTCGCGGGGCACCGCAACACCCATGGCGAGCCGTTCCGGTACATCAACCGGCTGCGCAAGGGCGACCGGATCGAGGTGGAGACCCGCACCGGCGTCTTCACCTATGTCGTGGACCAGCAGCTGCCGCAGACGGCCGCCCACGACGGAGGGGTGATCGCCGCCGTGCCGCGGAGTGCGGTCAGGCCCGGGTACGGCTACGGCGAGCCCGGTCACTACATGACGTTGACGACGTGCACGCCCGAGTACACGTCCCGGTACCGGCTGGTGGTGTGGGGGAAGCTCGCCGCTGTGCGGCCGCGGTGACCCGGCGGCCACGACGCGGGGCCCGGACGCGGGGCCCGGGCGCGGTCGGACCCGGCAACGTCGGGGCTCGGCGCGCGGGCGGGGCCCGGACCGCAGGGCCCCGACCGCGGGCGCTCCGCGGGCCGGACGTGACGTGCGTCGCCGGGGTTTTCCACAGGGAACCCGGAGGAGATTCCGCTCGTGTATAACGAATGAAGGTTCGTATCGCTCGTACAGCCGCCACCGCGCACGGAGCGGGGGAGCGCGGAAGCAAGGGAGGGGCACGCATGGCAGGTCAGACCTGGCGTGTGCTGCGCCCGCTCGCGCTGCTGCTCTTCATCCTCGTCGAGGTCTTCGTCGCCGAGGGCATCGGCCTCTCGACGGCCGTGGCCCTCGCCGCCACGGCGGCGGCCGGTGCCGCGCTGGTCGCCTGCGCGCTGATCCTCTCGCGGTCGGTGCCGCGGGTGCCGCCCACGCGAATACGCACCGCTCTCCGCGATCGTGAGCAGCGCACGGCGTTCCTGCCGCAGCGCGATCCCGACGCGGCGGGCCGCTGCCGGCCCAGGGCTCCCGGCCGTCCCTCGACGACGGCCGCGTAGGGGCGCCAGCTTCCCCTGACCTTTTCACGCGTGCCCCTTCCCGGGGTCATGCGTCCCTGCGCGGGTCGTCATGCCGACATGTCACTTTTTCCCGGCACGACGAGACCCGGAGGGCCTCCATGTCCGCATTCATGTCCCTGTTCGCTTCGCTGGTCGGCGCGCTCGCCGACCTGCTCCAGCCGCTGTTCCACGCCTCCGCCACCGCCGCGGCGATCGTCCTGTTCACCGCGCTGGTACGGCTGGCCGTCCACCCGCTCTCCCGCGCGGCGGCGCGGGGCCAGAAGGAACGGGCCCGGCTCGCGCCGCAGATGGCGGAGCTGCGCAGGAAGCACGGCGAGGACCCTGACCGGTTGCAGCGGGCCGTTCTGGAACTGCACGCGAAGGAGCAGGTCTCGCCGCTGGCGGGCTGTCTGCCCGGCCTGCTGCAGCTGCCCGCGTTCTTCCTCATGTACCACCTGTTCTCCAGCTCCCGGATCGGCGGCGAGGCGAACGAACTGCTCGGGCACAGCCTGTTCGGTGCCGGGCTGGGCGGCCGGTGGGCCGACGCGCTGGGGGACGGCGGGATGTTCGGCCCGGCCGGGTCGGTGTACCTCGCGCTGTTCGGGATCGTCGCCGTCGTGGCCACCTTCACGTACGTACGGACCAGGCGGCAGCTCGCGACCGCCGGTCCGGTCGGGCCGGAGCAGGCGCTGCCGGGCATGGGCGCGATGACGAAGGTGCTGCCGCTGATGTCGTTCGCCACGCTGATCACCGTGGCCGTGGTGCCGCTGGCGGCCGCGCTCTACGTGGTGACGAGCACGACCTGGAGCGCCGTGGAGAGGGTGTTCCTGTACCGGGACGCCCCGGCGGCCGGAGCCCTTGCTACCGCAGGGTAATGGTCCAGGTTGTGAACAGGGTCTTGCAGGCTGTCCGGTTCTCTTGGAGGATCGGCCAACCTCCGATGAGCCGCACCCTCCCCTCCGCCGCACGCGGGGACTCCTCAACCGGGGCCACCTCGACAACAGGGACCACAGGGAGAACAGAGATGAAGCTGCTGCGTGTCGGTACGGCGGGCTCGGAACGGCCGGCGCTGCTCGACCGGGACGGGACGACGCTCCGGGACCTGTCCGGGCTGGTGCCGGACATCGACGGGGCGCTGCTCGCCGACGAGGACGCGCTCGGCCGGATCCGGTCGGCGGCGGAGTCGGGCGAGCTGCCGGTGCTCGACGCGGCCGGGGAGCGGATCGGCCCGCCTGTCGCCCGTATCGGCAAGGTCGTGTGCATCGGGCTGAACTACCACGATCACGCGGCGGAGACCGGCGCGGCGGCCCCGTCCGAGCCCGTCGTCTTCCTCAAGGCGGCGGACACGGTCGTGGGCCCCGACGACACCGTCCTCGTGCCCCGCGGCAGCGGGAAGACGGACTGGGAGGTCGAGCTCGCGGTGGTCATCGGGCGCACCGCGCGCTATCTGGAGTCCGACGAGGAGGCTCTGGCGCACATCGCCGGGTACGCGGTCGCGCACGACGTCTCGGAGCGGGAGTTCCAGATCGAGCGCGGCGGCACCTGGGACAAGGGCAAGAACTGCGAGACGTTCAACCCGCTGGGGCCCTGGCTGGTGACCCCGGACGAGGTACCGGACCCGCAGGCGCTGCGCCTGAGGCTCTGGGTCAACGGCGAGCTGAAGCAGGACGGCTCCACCGCCGACCAGATCTTCCCCGTCGCCGAAGTGGTCCGGTACGTCAGCCGGTTCATGACCCTCTACCCGGGGGACGTCGTCAGCACGGGTACGCCGGCCGGTGTGGCGATGGGGCAGCCGGAGCCCAAGCCGTATCTGCGGCCTGGGGACGTCGTCGAGCTGGAGATCGAGGGACTCGGACGCCAGCGGCAGGTGCTGAAGGGCGCGTAGGGCCGCACGGTTCGCGCAGGGCCGCAAGGTTCGCTCGGGGCCGGACGGTTCGCGCAGGGCCGCACGGTCAGGGGGGCCGTGGGCGGCCGCCGCATGAGCAGGGGCGAAGAGGAGGAGAAGAAGGGGAAAAGGGGAGGGTCGCGGAGGGGGTGCGGGGGATTCACCCCCTCCGCGGGTCCTCAGGTGGCGAGGAGGCGCTCCAGCGCCTCCACCACCATCGCGTGGTCCTCGACCTGTGGAAGGCCGGAGACCGTGATCGTGCCGATGACCCCGGCGCCCTCGACGCGGACCGGGAACGATCCGCCGTGCGCCGCGTACCGGTCGGGGTCGAGCCGGGACGACTCCTCGAACGTGGTGCCCTTGGCGTGGAACCGGCTGCCGACGAGGAGCGAGCTCTCGCCGTACCGTTCGACGACCCGTCGCTTGCGGTCGATCCAGGCGTCGTTGTCCGCCGACGACCCGGCGAGGGCGCAGTGGAAGAGCTGCTGCCCGCCGCGCCGGATGTCGATCGCGACCGGGGCCTGCCGCCCGCGCGCCAGCCCGACGAGCACCGAGCCGAGGGTCCAGGCGTCCTCGTGGGTGAAGCGGCGCAGCGTCAGCCGCTCTTCCTGGGCCTCGAGCACGGCTATGTCGGGGAAGCCGGGCCGGGTGCCGCCGCCGCTCATGCGCCGAGTTCCACGGTGACGCCCTCGCGGGCGGAGCGGCGGGCGGCCTCCAGGACGTCGAGGGCGTCGGCGGCCTCGTACGCGGTGACCGGCGGGGCGGTTCCGTCGCGCAGAGCCGCGGCGATCCCGGCGTAGTACGCGGGGTAGTCACCGGGCAGGGTCTCGACGGGGTGGCCGCCGCCCGTCAGCGGCGACTCCCCGGAGCCCACGCGCCCCCACAGCTCCTGCGGCTCCTCGCCCCACGGAAGGCCCGGCTCCGGCCGCGCGCCGTCGCGCAGCGCGGCCTCCTGCGGGTCCAGGCCGTACTTCACATAGCCGGCGGCCGATCCCAGGACCCGGAAACGCGGGCCGAGCTGGGCCGTTGTCGCGCTCACATACAGGTGTGAGCGGACGCCTCCGGCGTGCGTGAGGGCGATGAACGTGTCGTCGTCGGTCTCGGCACCCGGGCGGCGCACGTCGGACTCCGCGTACACGCGCACGGCCGGCCCGAAGAGGGCGAGCGCCTGGTCGACGACATGGCTGCCCAGGTCGTACAGGAGACCGCCGATCTCCTCCGGGGCGCCCGACTCGCGCCAGCCGCCCTTGAGCTGGGGGCGCCAGCGCTCGAAGCGGGACTCGAAGCGCTGCACCTCGCCGAGTTCGCCGTCCTCGACCAGGCGGCGGAGAGTGAGGAAGTCGTTGTCCCAGCGGCGGTTCTGGAAGACGGAGAGCAGCAGGCCGCGCTTCTCCGCGAGGTCGGCGAGCGCCCGGGCCTCGGCGGCGGTTCCGGCGATCGGCTTGTCCACGACGACGGGAAGCCCGGCCTCCAGGGCGGCGGTCGCCACGGGGACGTGCGTCTTGTTCGGCGACGCGATGACGATCAGATCGAGCTCGTCCGCGCGCTCCCACAGCTCGTCGGCCGTGGCCGCGAAGCGGACGTCGGGGAACTCGGCACCGGCCTGCTCCCGGCGCTCCTCGCTCGACGTCACGATCGTGTCGAGGACGAGGCCCTCGGTGGCCGCGATGAGCGGGGCGTGGAAGACGGAACCCGCCAGGCCGTAGCCGACGAGTCCGACGCGGAAGGGCGTCCCGGCCGGGGTGGCGTTCCCGGACGTGGCGCCGTTGCCAGTGCTGCCAGTCATGGGCCCCACTTAAGCAACGCTGTTGCCAAAGCGCAAGCGCACCGCACAATGGCGGGGTGAAGTGGAGCAACGCGGGTGCGAATCTTCCGGTGCTGCGCAGCCACAACGCGGCGCTGGTACTGGATCTGCTGAGGGCGGCCGACGAGGACGGGATCAGCCGGCTGGAGCTGGCCGAGCGCACCGGGCTCACGCCCCAGGCCGTCAGCAAGATCACGGCGAGGCTCCGGGCGGACGGGCTGGCGACCGAGGCGGGCCGTCGTGCGTCCACCGGCGGCAAACCGCGGACGGTCCTGCGCCTCGTCCCGTCCGCCGCGCACGCCGTGGGGCTCCACCTGGACCGTGACGAGCTGACGGCGGTCCTCGTCGACCTCGCCGGCACGGTCGTCGCGTCCCGTACCCGGGGGCTGGACCTGGGCGGCGCGGTGCCGGACGTCATCTCGGCGGCGACCGGCGAGGTACGGGCGCTGCTGGCGGGCGGACCGGACCGGGTGCTCGGCGTGGGCGTCGGCATGCCCGGGCCCCTCGATCACTGGAGCGGAGTGCCGGGCCGGGTGACCGGGGCGCCGGGATGGGCGGGCGTCCCGCTCCGCGACGAGCTCGCGGAACGACTCGGCCTGCCGGTCGTCCTGGACAAGGACACGAACGCGGCGGCGCTGGCGCTCGCGCTCCGGGCGCGGCCGGAGCCGGATTCGGGGTCTGCGTCGGGACCGACACCGGCACCGGGACCGACACCGGCACCGGGACCGACACCGGCACCGGGGCCGGATTCCGGGCCGGCGGGAGTGGGCGGGGCGGGCCCGGACGGCGCAGGTGGTTCCGGGTCCGGTGCCGCGTCCGGATCCGGTGCCGGGTCCGAGCCCGTGGCAACTCCGGGACCGCAGGCGGCCGGTGGCCCGGGACCGCGATCCGTGCGCCCTTCGGGAGTGGCGGACCCGCCCACCCCGGTGGTCGCCGTCGGTTCCGGGGCGGGCCCGGTCGACGGGTCCCCCGGCTCCGCCACGGCCGCGCCCGGGTCGTTCGCGTATCTCCACCTCGGTACGGGACTGGGCGCCGGGCTCGTGATCGGCGGGGTGGTGCACCGGGGGGCCCGCACCGGCGCGGGGGAGTTCGGCCACCAGGTCGTGCAGCTCGACGGCCCCCTCTGCCCCTGCGGCAACAGGGGCTGCATCGAGGCGCTGTGCCTCGCGGCCGTCGCCCGCGGTGAGCTCGGCGAGGCCGCCCGGGTCCTGGGGACCGGCGCGGCCAACCTCGTACGCCTGCTCGACGTCGACCAGGTGCTGCTCGGCGGCCGTACGGTCCTCGCCGACGGGGAGACGTTCGTCCGGGGTGTCCGCGCGGTGGTCGGCGACGACGCCGTGCACGTCGCGCTGGCCGAGACCGGGGCGTACCCGGTCGCGGAGGGCGCGGCCCAGTTGGTGCTGGCCCCGCTGTTCGGGCGCATGGAGGCGACGGGCTCCGCCAACCGGGCGTAATGGTGTGATTTTCAGGTCGTGGGGCGGCGTCGGTGCACGGCAGCCGGGCCGCCGCGTGGCAGCGTCGCTGCCGACGCCGCCCACGCCCGCGATCTGCTGAGGTTCCCCATGCGTCTGCGCACCGCCCTCGCCGCCGGAGCCGTCACGGCCGCCCTCGTCCTGATCGGACCGGTCCCCGCGCACGCCCTGGTGACCCCGCAGCCCGCACCGGCGACGCCGAGTTCGACCGCACCGCGTCCCGCGCCGCCCCGCTCGGACGCACCTCCGCCCGCCCCGCCGGGCGCCGTACGGCAGAAGCCCGCACCGCCCCAGTCCGCCCCCGCGGCGCGGCGGACCCCGCCCCGGCGCATCTCCCCGCAGCCCGTCCCGCCCGCATCCACCGTGCCGCAGCCCTTGGTCCCCCAGCCCCCGGCACCCCAGCAACCCGTGGCCCCCCAACCCGCGGCGCCGCTCCCGGTGGTCCCGCCCCCCGTCGCACCCCAGCCCACCGCGCCCCAGCCCGCCGCGCCGAACTCCGCAGCGCCCTCGGTCCCCGGCGCGGCGCCCGTCGAGCAGCAGCCGTCCTGCGGCGACCTGAACGCGGCCGAGTTCCCGATCGCCACCCGCATCGTGCGTGGTCCCGAGGAGTACCGGGCCGGCGGCGACGCCCACGAGTTCTCCGTCGAACTCTCGAACACCACGGGCCGGCCGTGTCTGAACATCCATCCCGTGGTCGTGCTCGCCGGGCAGGGCCGGGCGATCCCGCCGGACCGGGTCCGGCTGGAGTTCTTCGACGGAGCGGCGCAGATGTGGCGGACCGTCAGCATCGAGAAGACGGACCAGGGGGAGGCCGTCGGCGCCTTCGGTGCGGGCTCGGGCGGTTTCGCTGGTCTGTCGCTGCCGGCCGACGGCACGTTCTCCGTCCGGGTGCGGCTCGCCTTCCCCGACCGCACCACGGCCCCCGACTCCGTCGTGGCGAACGCCGCGGTCGTCCAGCGGCGGGGGGCCGATGGCGACTGGGTGGGGGAGTCCAACGACTACCGCTTCGACATCCTCGGCCCGGAGCCCACCGACCGGCCCTCCCGGCCCGCCCACGAACCGGAGGCGAGCGAGTCCGCTCCCGGCGACGGGCCCGGCAAGGACGGCAAGGCGTGGCAGGAGGCGCACGAGCTCGCCGCGACCGGTGCCCGCCCCTGGCACTCGGTGGGCATCGCCACGGCCGGGGGTGGGCTCCTCGTGGGAGCGGTGGTGCTGGTCATGATGAGGCGCCGCCGGCTGCGGTAGGACCGCCGGACCGTTCACCGGCGTCTGGCAACGTCCCGGCATGGACTGCCCGAACGACCAGGCCCCCGGTCCCCCCGTACGCTCCGGCGTCCCCGAGCGCGGCCGCAGCACCGAGTACGACGCGGTGAGGACCCGGGGCGCCGCGGCTGATCGACGAGTGGGGGAGGGCGGCACGCTGCCCACCGAACGCGATGCGGCGCACCGCCCGACCGGCACCGCCCGGACCGGCCGTCACTCGTACCGAATCGGCCACGGGCCCCCTCGCAGCCAGGAGTTCACCGTACGCCCCTGGTGACCCGTCAGCGGTCGCGGAAGGATGACGGGCACGGACCAACGCCCCCGCCCCGGCGGGGGCGTTGCCCTGGGCGCGACTTCCATCACGTCACCACACTCCGACGGAGGACACGATGCCGACCCACGGCACACCCCGCCGATCCGCAGTCACCCGCCGGTCCGTGCTCGCGGCCGGCGCCGCGACCGCAGCGTCCGCCACGGCGCTGACCCACGCCCCCGCGGCCCTGGCGGCCGCCCCCGCCCTCCCGAACGGCACCAGCAGGGACAAGGTTCTCGTCGTCGGGATGGACGGGCTCCGTCACGACCGGATCGACGCAGCCGACGCCCCGCACCTCAAGTCGCTGATGGCGAACGGGACGTACGGCACGTCCCTGCTCTACTCCGCCCCCATGGCGGCGACTTCCTCGGGCCCCGGCTGGTCGACCATCTCCACCGGCGTCTGGCCCGACAAGCACGGCGTCAGGGACAACACCTTCATCGGCAAGAACTACGGCAGGTACCCGGGGTTCCTGGCCCGCCTGGCGCAGGTGCGGCCCGAGCTGTCCACATACGCCGCCGTCGACTGGAAGCCCCTGGACACCCAGGGCACCGTCACCCCCGGCGCCGACGCCAAACTGGTGCTCGACGGCGACGCCGACGGCTACCCCGGTCACGACGCCACCATCGCCGGCGAGACCGAGTCGATCCTGCGCAACCAGAACCCGGACGTCCTCTTCGTCTACTTCGGCAACACCGACGTCGTCGCGCACGGCTCCGGCACCGGCCGGAAGTACCTCGACGCCATCGCCGTCCAGGACGCCCACCTCGGCAGGCTGCTCGCCGCGATCAAGGCCCGGCCCGCGTACCCGACCGAGCGGTGGACGGTCATCGTCGCCACCGACCACGGGCATGTCGACGCGGGCGGTCACGGCGGCAGCTCCATCGAGGAGCGGCGGACCTTCGTCCTGGCCCAAGGGCCGGGCATCGCCGCCGGCGCCCGGCCCGTCGACACCCGGCTCGTCGACGTCGCCGCCACCGTCTTCAAGCAGCTCGGCGTCACCCCCGACCCGTCCTGGGGCCTCGACGGCAAGCCCGTCCAGGAGCGCACCGACGACCCCTTCGACTCGCTCCGGGCCGCACTCACCGGCCGGGTCGACGAAACGGGCATTCCGGCGTCCGTCCTGGGCTTCACGCACACCGCCCCCGGCGGCTGGTCCGTGATCAACAACGCGATGGGCACCGGCGGCGTCAGCGAATGGCGCGGCTGGTCCTTCGCGACCGACGAGTTCTGGTCCAGGACCCACCGCGACCAGTGGCGCGAGCTGAACGTGCGCTCGCGCGGCGTCTTCGCCGTCGCGGACTCCGACGAGTGGGACGACAAGGCGAACTCGGGCGGCTACGACTCCACGCTCGTCACCCCCGCGTACGACGTGAGCGGCCGCAGCACCGTGCGCCTCGACTTCACGACCCTCTACCGCCAGGAGGGCGGCCAGACCGCCCGGATCCTGGCCTCCTTCAACGGCGGGACGCCGGCCGTGGTCAGGAGCTACACCTCGGACGTGGTCTCGCAGCCGCAGTCGGTGTCCGTCCCGGTCCCGGCGGGGGCCTCCAGCGTGAGCTTCCGCTTCCGCTACACCGGGGCCAACAACTGGTACTGGGTGATCGACGGGGTCAAGGTCACGGCTTCCTGATTAGGCTGGAGGGCGCCGGTACATCGTCGTGGCGGCGCCCCGTCAGCACACCGCACATCGCACTACGCGTACGGCAGGAGTCCGCTTCATGGCAGAGCGCAAGCCGATCGAATCCTGGCTCACCGACATGGACGGTGTCCTCATCCATGAGGGCGTCCCGATCCCGGGCGCCGACTCCTTCATCAAGAAGCTCCGCGAGAGCGACAAGCCCTTCCTCGTTCTCACCAACAACTCCATCTACACCCCGCGCGACCTGCACGCCCGGCTGGCCCGGATGGGGCTGGACGTGCCGATGGAGAACATCTGGACGTCCGCCCTGGCCACCGCCAAGTTCCTGGACGACCAGCGCCCGGGCGGTACGGCGTACGCCATCGGCGAGGCGGGCCTGACCACCGCCCTGCACGAGATCGGGTACGTCCTCACCGACCAGGACCCCGACTACGTGGTCCTCGGCGAGACCCGTACGTACAGCTTCGAGGCGCTGACGAAGGCGATCCGGCTGATCCTCGGCGGTGCCAGGTTCATCAGCACCAACCCGGACGAGACCGGGCCGTCCGCCGAGGGCCCGCTGCCCGCCACAGGGTCGGTCGCCGCGCTGATCACGAAGGCGACGGGCAAGGACCCGTACTTCGTGGGCAAGCCGAACCCGCTGATGATGCGGGCCGGGCTGAACGCCATCGGCGCCCACTCGGAGTCCAGCGCGATGATCGGCGACCGGATGGACACCGACGTGCTGGCGGGTCTCGAGGCGGGCATGAAGACCTTCCTCGTCCTGACCGGCCTGACGGCGCCCGCGGACATCGACCGCTACCCCTTCCGGCCCTCCAAGGTGGTCGACTCCATCGCCGACCTCGTGGACCGGATCTGACCCGGTCGGAGGCGCCGGACCCGTCGGCGCACTGACCCGTCCGGGTCCCCTGGAGATGCGGAACTGGGCGGAACGCGTGAATCTCTTTACACCAGGAGGTTCACAATGCGTTCAGTTCCGATTGCTCTCCGTGTCGTAGGGGCGGCCGCCGGCTTCCTGATTCTGGCGCCCGTTCCAGGGACCGCGCACGCGGAGGAAAGTGCCCAGCTCACGGACACGGTCCACCCCGTCAGAGCGGAACCCGGGAGCGAGCCGCAGGACGGCCGGGAGAGCGGCGCCGTCGACCGCCTCCAGATCATCACGCTCACTCCGCCCTCCCGCTTCGAGCCGGATGACAAGCAGGGCGAGGAGGAGAACGCCAAAAGGGACCGTGAGGGCCAGGAGAAGAAGGACGAGGGCTCTCAGGACGGGAAGAAGGACGACGGGAAGAAGGACGACGGCAAGAAGGACGACGGGTCCCAGGACGGGAAGAAGGACGACGGCACGAAGGACGACGGGAAGAAGGACGAGGGCTCTCAGGACGGCAAGAAGGACGACGGGAAAAAGGACGACGGCAAGAAGGACGACGGCAAGAAGGACGACAGGTCCCAGGACGGGAAGAAGGACGACGGGTCCCAGGACCGCGGGGACGGTTCCGGGGACGGCTCCGACGACGAGTCCGACGAGGGCGACGGCCCGGAGGACCTGATCGAGGACCCCGACCCGGCCGAGAGCCCCGTCGCCCCCGTCCGCGCCGGTGGAGGCGGCGCCGCCGACCGACTGGCCGCGCGGGACGCCAAGTCCGCCGACACCCAGGGCCCCGGCACTCCGCACACGGTGATCGGGCTGCTCCTGGCCGGCGCGGCGGCCGTCGCCGTGGCCTTCCGCAGCGCCCGCCGCCGACGCGTCGGCTCCCCGGACCGGGACTGACCCGCCGTGTCCGCCGGTGACGAGACACCCTCGGGCAGCGGCCGGCTGCTCACGGGAGTGGCCTGGGCGATCCTGCTGATGGGCCTGTGGCTCTGGGGCCGTGAGGCCAGTGACGGCGCCGGGGGCTCCTCCGCCCCCACGACCGGGGACGTGGCGGCCGTGGGCCGTCCGCTCGGCGTGCCGCTGCCGCCCGCCCGTGAACCGCTGGCACCGGTGGGACCCGCCAAGGTGGACATCCCCTCGATAGGGGTCTCGGCCCCCGTCGTCGCCCGCGGTCTGGACACGACGGGCGCGGTGGAACCGCCGCCGTTCGCGACGCCGGACACCGTCGGCTGGTTCGGCACGGGCACCCGGCCCGGCGCCGAAGGCGCGGCGCTGTTCGTCGGCCACGTCGACACCAGGACCGAGCCGGCGGTGTTCTACGGCCTCAGCTCGGCCCGCCCGGGCGAGACGGTCAGGGTGACCCGGACCGACGGGTCGGTCGCCGTCTTCACCATCGAGGACGTCCAGGTCGTCAGCCGGGAGCGGTTCGACGCCCGGAAGGTCTACGGGGCGCACCGGCCGGGCCGCGCCGAGCTTCGGCTCATCACCTGCGGCGGCACCTACGACAAGAAGACCAGTTCGTACACGGCGAACGTCGTCGTGTCCGCGTACCTCACGGACGCGCGCGGCGTCTGAGCCCCGTACCGGAGAGGGGAAGCCGACGGGCCGCCACCACGTGTCCGGGCCCGGCCGTCCGTCCGGCGAGCGGGGGCAGCGGGTACCGGCGCCGCGCGCTCGTGCCGTCAGCCGGCCGCAGCCGGCGAAGCCTCGGTGCTTCGTGGTCGGCGGACGCCGTGTGTCAGGATGGATCCGGCCGGACTCGTTCCGGCAGCGGGGCGCCTGGGGGGTGGCCCGGCACGTACCACAGTGCACCAAGGGGGAGTGGATGTACGGCAGTCGAGTCGGGCGCGCCCGATGGGCGGCGGCCGCGATGGGGGCCGCCCTGCTGATGGTGGGGTGCTCCTCCTCGGACGGCGACGGCGACAAGCCCACGGCGCAGCAGCCGAAGGCGACGGACCCGTACTGGGTCAACCCCGAGGGCAACGCGGCGAAGCAGGTGGCCTCGTACCTCGAGGAGGGCGACAGCGCCAACGCCGAGCTGATCAAGAAGATCGCGGCCCAGCCGGTGGGCGAGTGGATCGGCCCCGACGACCCGGAGGGCGACGCGAGGCGCTACACGGAGGCGGCCGCGAAGGCGGACCGCGACGCCCTGCTGGTCCTCTACAACATCCCGCACCGGGACTGCGGGCAGTTCTCCAAGGGCGGGGCATCGGACGGCGACGCCTACCGCGCGTGGGTCGAGAAGGTCGCCAAGGGCATAGGCGACCGCCGGACCACCGTCGTCCTGGAGCCCGACGCGGTGCTGCACCTGGTCGACGGCTGCACCCCGCAGGAGTACCACCAGGAGCGGTACGACCTGCTGAAGGGCGCCATCGAACGGCTCCAGGAGCTCCCCGCCACCAAGGTCTACCTGGACGCGGGCAACGCGGGCTGGGCCGACCCGGACTCCCTCCCCGATCCGCTGCGCCGGGCCGGCATCGACCGGGCCGACGGCTTCGCGGTCAACGTCTCCAACTTCCAGACCACCCGGGCCAGCAAGGACTTCGGCCACAAGCTCTCCGCCAAGGTCGGCGGGAAGCACTTCGTGGTCGACACCAGCCGCAACGGCAACGGGCCGTACACGCAGGGCGATCCGAAGGAGAACTGGTGCAACCCGCCGGGCCGCGCCCTCGGCGAGGAGCCCACGACGAAGACCGGTGACCCGCTCGTCGACGCCTATCTGTGGGTGAAGCGGCCGGGCGAGTCCGACGGCGACTGCAAGGGCGGCCCCAAGGCCGGCGACTGGTACCCGGAGTACGCGCTCGAACTGGCCCGCAACACCAAGTAGCCGTCCGCAGCACGGAGAAGGGGGCTCCCGCCGCGGGAGCCCCCTTCTCCGTCGTGTCCTGCCGTCCCGGTCTACGGGACCTCGACCCAGACGCCCTCCGACGGGGTGCCCTTGTCGTCCGTCACGAACAGCATGTACCAGCCGGACGGGACGAGGGAGCGGTTCTTCGGCACGGTGACCTCGAAACCGCCCGCCGTCTTCGTCATCTCCAGCGCGATGGACCGCTGGTCGACATCGGTCACGTGCGTCACCGCGCTGGGCCGCATCAGCTTCGCCGACCTCAGCTTCGCCGCGTCGGTGCTCTTGAACGTCGCCGACCCGCCGCGCTTGATCTTCTTCGGCCCGGTACCGATCTCCGGCCGCGAGTCCCGGAAGAGGTAGGGCGGCGTGTAGATCTCGATCCGCTGCTCGAAGACACCCGGCTTGGTGTTGGCGTCGTCGCCGAAGAGGGAGTCCGAGCCGAAGATCATCACGCGGCCGTCGGGAAGCAGCACGGACCCCGAGTGGTAGTTGCGCCCGACCCGGGGGTCGGCGACCCGTGTGTACTCACCCGACTTCGGGTCGTACGTGCGTGCCTCCAGCACGTTGGAGCCGCTGCGGCCCCGGTAGTCCTCGGAGCCGCCGGTGACCAGCACGCTGTCGTCGGGAAGGAGCGAGGCGCTGGGGTAGCGCGTGCCCTTGTCGAGGGAGGCGCCGTCCTTGAAGCGCGGCTTCGGGTCCTTCAGATCGACCAGCCGGGACTTCTCGCTGGACTTCTCGGACTCGCCGACCCCGCCGCCGCCGATGACCATGAACCGCTGGTCCTGGGCGGGCGGCAGCATCACGGTCGCCGAGGTCTCCATCAGGTCCGGGTCGCTCAGCCCGGGGACCTTGGTGAACTTGTTGGTGTCCAGGTCCCAGACCCCAGGGTCACGGCCGACGTCGGCGGGCCCGTAGCCGGCGTTGGAGCCGGAGTAGAAGAGCTTCCCGTTGTCCATCAGGAAGATCGCGGGGTAGGTCGGGAAGCGCCGCTCGAAGCCGGTGTACTTCCACTTCTTCGTCTTGGGGTCGTAGATCTCGTCCTTGCCCGGGACGATCTGGCCGATCTCGTCCAGGCCGGACAGGGACAGGACCTTGCCGTCCTCGAGCGTGGTGAGCGTCGGGTACCAGCGGGCCTCGTTCATCGGGTCGACGGTGATGTACTTCTCCGCGACCGGGTCGAACTCGTAGGCCTCCTTGATGCCCTGGAAGTCCTTCTTGTCGAGGGCGAGCTTCTGCGCGATGCCGTAGACGTTCCGGTTGTCCGAGCCCTTGAGGCCGTGCACCCGGTAGTTGTCCTCGGTGCCGGTCTCGTAGGACTTCCCGGACTTCGAGGCCTCGACGTAGATCCGGCCGAGTCCCGCCTCGGTGCGCAGGAAGCGCCCGGTCTCCTTGTCGAAGACCTTCTTCGCCTTCTCGACGAGGACCGGGTCCTTGGAGACGAACGTCTTGCCGTTCTTCTTGCCGGTGAACTTGGTGCCCGCGGGCAGGGTGATCGGCTTGTCCGGGTCCTCGTTGTGGACGATCATCAGGCCGCCGGCCTTGGTGACGTCACCCTGGAGCTTCTCGTACCGCTTGGTGCCGCCCGCGACCAGCAGCTTGCCGTCGGGCAGCTGGGTGTGCCCGGCGCAGAACATGTCCTTGGGCGTGGGTATGTGCGTGAAGTCGTTCGTCTTCGGATCCCACAGCACCGACTCGAACTTCTTGGCGTCGAAGTTCTTCTGGTTGTTGCCGGAGCCCGCGATCAGCAGCACCTTGCCGGTGTGCAGCAGTGCCGCGTGGATCGTGTTGATCTTGTACTTGTCGGGAACGTCGAGGTAGTCCCAGTGGCCGTTCGCCGCCTTGTACTCGGGCCGGTTGATCTTGTACTCGTGGTACTGCTCCGAGCCGTACCGGTACATCGCCGGCCCGTTGAACCCGGCGATCGCCGCCACGACAGCCGCGCCGATCAGGATCCGTCGGGCCCGGTTCTTGCGGTGGTTCGGCCGGACGGGAAGTGCGCTCATTTCTTACGTCCCCCAAGGGCGATCTGCATGGTCTGGTCCGCGGGGGCCGACTGGTGCGGCTGCTGCTCACGGGCGGCCGGCGGCACGGCCCCGGAGGCCCCGCCTCCTGTCCCCGGCTTGGCCCGGCGCCGCCCCTTCCGCTTCTTCTTCTCCTCGCGGATGGTGTACCGCCAGGCGAAGATGGGCGCCGCCGTGATCAGCAGGGCCAGACCGGCCCAGGTGATCATCGCCGGGTGGTCGTGCCCGAACCAGAACGAGGAGGCGAGCGAGCCGCCGAAGACCAGGATGAAGAAGAGGTGGATGCGGAAGGTGCCGAAGAGCGTGTCGGGGCTGGAGGAGTCGCCCTTGGGCGTCACCACGAACTTGCTCTTGCGGCGCAGCACGGCGTCCATCAGGGAGCGCGCGTAGATCGGCGCGGAGAGCGCGGACATCACCATGCCGGCCAGGCCGCCCGAGCCCTCCGGCTCGTGGGGCGACACGTTGTGGCGGCGGTTCCAGATGTAGAGGCCGATCTGCAGGGCCGAGGCGTTGCCGTACAGCATCATCCAGATGGCCGGGTCGATCTGCACACCCGAGGCGCCCATGCCCAGGAACAGCGCGCAGCTGAGTGCCGCCAGGATCCAGTTGAGGGCGGACATCGGATAGAAGATGATCATCATCGTGTAGTTGAAGAGCTTGCCGGCGGGCAGCGTGCCGAAGCCCTTCCAGTACTGCTTGAGGATCGTCTCGTACGTGCCGCGGGACCAGCGCAGCTGCTGGGTGAAGAAGTCGGTCCAGGCGGACGGGCCCTCACCGACGGCCAGCACGTCCGGGGTGTAGACGGAGCGCCACTTGTTGCCGGAGGCCGGGTTCCTGGCCCGGTGCATCTCGAAGCCGGTGGCCATGTCCTCGGTGATCGAGTCGTACAGGCCGCCGATCTGCTTGATGGCGCTGATGCGCACGGCGTTGGAGGTGCCGACGAACATGGGGGCGCCGTAGCGGTTGCCGGCGCGCTGGATCAGGGCGTGGAAGAGGAACTGCTGGGACTCGGCGGCCTTGGTGACGAACGTGTCGTAGTTGCCGTAGACCTGCGGGCCGATGACGAAACCGACGTCCGGGTCGCGGAAGTACCCGAGCATGCGCTCCAGGTAGTTCGGCAGCGGTACGTGGTCGGTGTCGACGGACGCGAAGAAGTCGTAGTCGCCGCCGTGCGCCTCGAGCCAGGCGTTGTAGTTGCCGTGCTTGGTCTTGGCCCGGTGGGCGCCCTTCTCCTGGTTCCACTTGGCTATGCCCTTGCGGGAGAAGTGGTGGACGCCGAGCCGTGCGCAGACCTCCTTGACGGCCGGGTCGTCGCCCTCGTCGAGCAGCCACACGTGCATCAGGCCGCGGTGACGGATCTTCACGGCCGCCTCGAGCGTCTTCGTCACCATCTCCAGGGGCTCCTTGCCCGGCACGAAGGAGGTGAGGAAGGCGACGCGGGTGCCGGACTCCGGCACGACGGGGATCGGGTCACGGGCGACGAGCGTCGCATGCGCGTTCGACAGGACGTTCATCGTGCGGAAGAGCTCGATCAGTCCGATCGAGACGAGCATGACGATGTCGAGCCAGAGCAGCAGTTCGTTGTTCAGATTGGGGTCGCGCTCGGTCCAGTGCTGCGGCTGCATCAGCCAGGCGAACAGGCCCAGGGACACCAGCGGCGCGGCGCCCAGGAGCAGCGCGGCGCGGATGCGGTGCGGCTCCTGCGACAGCAGCGAGCGGTACTGCACCTTGTACGGTTTCGACGGGTCCGGCTGGGTCAGGGGACCGGCCAGCCGGCTGTAGTGCTCGTAGTCGTATCTCGGCAGCGCCTTCTTGGGGCGCAGCCGGTGGCCCCCTGTCCTGAGCTGCGGGGGAACCCGAAGCTGCGTGGTCCGGGAAGGGTCGTCTTCCTGCTGCCGGGCGCCGTTCGGCGTCGACGTCATCTTTCATCCCCCCGCATGCCTGCTGGCTGCGTGATCGTTCGGTCGTCTCCGGGCCGGGGCTCCCCTAAGCCGGCCGGTACCGGATGCATCAGTGGCAGGCCACCGTATCCGTAGACATAAGACGATGGTCTTCCGGTTGCATGATGCCCGTCTCCGCGTTCGTTCGTGAACGGGACCCCCACCCCGGGCAGACTGCGACGGGAGAATTCCCTCGAATCACCCCAAGTCGCAACTGTTTGAGCCCGCTGACCCCTTGGGTCCGCGGACTCACAGGACAGGGTCTCGGAGCGGGGGCGTGATCGCAAGGGCATCCGGAGTCGTCGGCCGGCGCGCGGCCCGGGAGGCGGCGGATCGTCGCGGCCGGGGCGCCGGGCACCGGTGGGGCGGCGCCCGGTGCGCCGTCGTGTGTCCAGTGAGTTTGGACGACGCGTCCCATCCATCGGGGGCGGGAGCCTCTCCCGAGGTCTCCGGCGCGATCCCTTCGCCGGAGTTTGGTCATCCGGCGGCACGGCAGGCAGAATCCACCGCGTGGCCAACGCACTGCAGGAATTGGTGAAGAGCCGGCTGGAGCAGCAGGGCTGGTCCTACGGCGACGCGGCCCGGCGGGGCGGCATCCCGCGTTCCACCGTGCACCACCTGGCCACCGCCGGACCGCTCACCCGCATGCCCCAGCAGGCCACCCTCGAGGGCCTGGCCAGAGGACTGGAACTACCCCTCGACACGGTACGCAGAGCCGCCGCCGAAGCCTGCGGGATCCACCTCTACTTCGAGGAGACGCCCGGCACCACCGCCGACCCCGAGGTCGCCACCCTCATCGCCAGCGTCCAGCGACTGTCCCCCGCCGACCTCCGCCACGTCACCGCACTCGTCGAATCCCTCCTCCGCAACACCCGCACCACCGGCACAGACGCAGACGCCAGCACAGACACAGACACCGGCACGGACGCCGACACCACCCGGGAAACCGGCACCGACCCCGCGACCGCCCCCGACTGAAACCCACCCCGCACCGTCATCGGCCGTGACATTTCGATGGGGATCGGAGACTTCGGGGCGGTAGCACGCATGCCGCGCCCCTTTGATGCATTTGCTGGCGAAGTATCAGATCGGCCGGAAATAGTGTCGATTGGGGGTCTACGCTCACCTCCGCGGGTGGGTGAACCGCCCGAAGCCTCCGTGAGAGGGGTGCACGTGCTCGTCGTTCCAGGTGCGCTCGCGACCGCCGTCGTCCGGGACCGGACGGGAGAGCCGGTGGTCCTGCTGTCCGGTGAACTCCCCTCCGCCCTCACCCCCTCCGGCGTCCAGGAACTGCTCAACCTGGCCGCCGCCGTACTCGAAGCAGAGGAACTGGAACTCTTCCGGCGCTGCCTCTCGGCACTGAGTTGCGGCGAGAAACTCCGGGAAACCCGCATCGAGGTCAGCGGAGCCGTACTGACCATCTACCGCGACTGACCGCCGAACGGCAGCGGGCTCCCGGGAGCCGTCTCCGGGAGCCCACGCCGACCGCCCCTCGGATCGGGCGGCGAATCGGGCCGGATCAGATCCGGCGACCGCAGTCCCAGCCGTACCAGGCGTGGGTGCGGTATCTGCCGTAGGCGTCGTACCAGTGCGCCCTGTGCGCGGGCCGACGGTCCCAGCGGTACCGGCAGTCGCGGTCCCACCGGTTCCGGTGGCGGTCCCGGGCGTGGTGCCCCGCGTGCCTCCGGCCGAAATCGGTGCATCGGTCGACGTCGCGGAACTGGTGGGCCGCGACCGGTGAATGGGCCGGTGCGGCCATCGCCGTTCCCGACAGGGGAATGGCGGCCGCGGTGGCGGCCAGGGCCGCCGTCGCAAAGACGCGTGCGAATGTTCTCACCATTTTTCTCCTGGTTCGAGGTATTTCTGGTGGCCCTCCGGACCATACGCGGATCCCGAATCCCGTTCATTCGCGCTTTTGCGGACGGAGGTCCTGTCGGCGCATGGCGGTCCGCTGCTGCAGAAACCCCGTGAACCGGCCCTGAGCTTTGGTTGGAGGGGATTTCGGAGAGCATGGCGGCGGTTTCGTGAAACACTCGCGAGGGTGATCCAACTCCGGCGTTTCGCAGGCTGGTTGGGCAGGTGGTGAGAATTGGCGAAATGTGACGGAGGTGCACCGGGTCCTGAGTGGACGAAAAGCTGCTCCGGGTGCGGGGGCGTCGGGAATTGCTGCCGGGGAATTGCGCTTTCGCATGCAATGCGACCCGTGTTGTGTGCAGTCGGTCCGCCGTTCAGCTGCGGTAGATGGTCAGTACGGCTCCGCTGACCTCGATGCGGGTTTCCCGGAGTTTCTCGCCGCAACTCAGTGCCGAGAGGCAGCGCCGGAAGAGTTCCAGTTCCTCTGCTTCGAGTACGGCGGCGGCCAGGTTGAGCAGTTCCTGGACGCCGGAGGGGGTGAGGGCGGAGGGGAGTTCACCGGACAGCAGGACCACCGGCTCTCCCGTCCGGTCCCGGACGACGGCGGTCGCGAGCGCACCTGGAACGACGAGCACGTGCACCCCTCTCACGGAGGTTTCGGGCGGTTCACCCGTCTTGAGGCACGGAGGATAGCCATGAGGGGCCCCGTCATCGTCGTTGGAAATTCACGGAGCTGGGCCGATCGGGTGAGGCTTCGGGTGGGCCCGCATCAGTGACGGCCTGACACTCCGCTTCTCTGACCTGCGGTTTGGGTGGTCGCGAGGCGCCGCGGCCGTGAAATGCGGGAAGTTCCGTTCCCTTGTCGGGGGATGGCCGCGGCCCTACTGTCCAATCTCGTCAGACAGATCGTCCGGCATGGATGGACGCGTTCGGGAACGGGCGCCGTCCGCCCATGCCCTACGCGCAAAGGACCCACCCATGCTTGGCATGCGAGAACTGGACGCCGAGGCCGCCGCGGAGCTGCTGCCCGGGCGCGAGGCCCTGGGCCGGCTCCGGTTCAACTTCGTCAGGACCACGAGCGTGAGCGAGCGGATCGCCTACGTCGACGCCCACAACGAGTCGCTCGCGGCCAACGTCTGCTCGCCGGACGCCGTCGCGGCCTCCGACGCCTCCCAGTCCATCAGCGTCCGCCAGTAGCGGCGCTTCCTCCCGAAGAGGGGTTTCCACCATGAACGTCCAAGAACTCGAGGCCGAGGCCGCCGCGGAGCTGCTGCCGGGACGCGAGGCCCTGGGCCGGCTCCGGTTCAACTTCGTCCGGACGACGAACGTGAGCGAGCGGATCGCCTACGTCAGCGCCCACAACGAGTCGCTCGCGACCAACATCAACTCCCCGTACGCCATCGCGGCCTCGTCCGCCGCCCAGTCCATCAGCGTCAGCCAGTAGCCGGCGCTTCCTCCCGAGAGGGGTTCTCCATGAACAACGACCAGCTCAACGCCGAGGCCGCAGCCGAGCTGCTGCCCGGGCGCGAGGCCCTGGGCCGGCTCCGGTTCAACTTCGTCCGGACGACGAACGTGAGCGAGCGGATCGCCTACGTCAGCGCCCACAACGAGTCGCTCGCCGCCAACGTCGACTCCCCGTACGCCATCGCGGCCTCGTCCGCCGCCCAGTCCATCAGCGTCAGCCAGTAGCCGGCGCTTCCTCCCGAGAGGGGTTCTCCATGAACAACGACCAGCTCAACGCCGAGGCCGCAGCCGAGCTGCTGCCCGGGCGCGAGGCCCTGGGCCGGCTCCGGTTCAACTTCGTCCGGACGACGAACGTGAGCGAGCGGATCGCCTACGTCAGCGCCCACAACGAGTCGCTCGCCGCCAACGTCGACTCCCCGGACGCCGTCGCGGCCTCCGAGGCGACCCAGTCCATCACGATCAACCAGTAACAACGCCCGGACGTGCGGGCCGCGTTCCTGGAGGCGCGGCCCGCTCCGGGAGGAAGAGCAGGACGGTGACCAAAAGCCAGAAGGTCCACCCTGGTCCCGTGGGGGCGGCGGCCTGCGAAACGGGCGACACGGCTCCCCCGTACGAGTACACGGAGACCCTGTTCCCCGTTCCGCGCCTCGGCGCGGGACTCCAGTTCCTCGGCGAGTACCAGGGATCCGGCTCCACCGAGCGCAAGTACCTGGTGCGCCGGGGGGACGGGCAGGTCGTCCAGCTCTCGCGGCTGCTCTATCTGGTGGCCGAGGCCATCGACGGCGTACGGAACACCGAGACCGTCTCGCACCGGGTGAGTGGACGCTACGGACGGGAGGTCAGCGCAGACAACGTCGAGTACCTCATCGAGCAGAAGCTCGAACCGCTCGGCATCACCGTCCCCTTCGGACAGGAGAGCGACCAGGTGGCCGGTCCCACCACCGACCTCCTGCTCGTCCTCAAGGGCCATCGGGTGATCTTCCGCGAGCGGCAGGTGGCCCGCATCGCCAAGGCGCTCGCCTGGCTGCACCGGCCTCCGGTCGTGATCCTGGTGCTGGCCGCGGCGCTCTGCGTGGACATCTGGCTGTTCGCCGTCCACGGGGCCATCGCGCCGGTGCTGCAGGTGCTGGAGCAACCGGTTCTGATGCTCGCCGTCTTCGTGCTGATCGTGGCCTCGCTGGTCTTCCACGAATTCGGCCACGCCTCGGCCTGCAGGTACGGCGGCGCGCGACCGGGCAGCATCGGTTGCGGCCTCTTCCTGATCTGGCCCTCGATGTACACCGAGGTCACCGACGTCTACCGCATCGGGCGGGCCGGCCGGATCCGGACCGACCTGGGCGGGATCTACTTCAACATCGTCTTCGTGCTGGGGCTCGCACTGGCGTACGTCCTCACGGGCCAGCCGCTCTTCCTCGCAGCGATCTACCTCGTGCACTTCGAGATCCTGGAGCAGCTGCTGCCGGTGGTCCGGCTGGACGGCTACTACATTCTCGGAGACCTCGCGGGAATCCCCGACCTCTTCGGGAAGATCAAGCCCATCCTCCGGTCCATGCTGCCGGGACGTCCGTTGTCCCCGGAGGTGGCCGGACTCAAGCGCCCCGCGAGGATCATGGTCACCGGCTGGGTCGTGACCATGGTGCCGCTGATCGTCGCCGAACTCGGCTACGTCCTGTGGAACCTTCCCCGCCTTCTCGGCACGAGCCTGCGCTCACTGGCGGAGCAGGTGTCCGGTACCTGGTCGGCCTTCGCCGACGGTCAGGTCTCCGCCGGCCTCGTCGGGGTCGTCGGAAGTTTCATGCTCGTCTGCCCCCTCGCCGGGGCGACCTACCTCGCCGTACGCCTGGTGGGGCGGCTCGTGAAGGTCATCGCCCGGGCCACGGAGGGCAACACCCGGCTGCGGGTGGCCATCTGGGGCGGGTTGGCGGTGGGGGCGGGCGCGCTCTGCGCGGCGTGGCTGACCGGCATGACCCCGGAGCCGTTGCCGAGGCAGCCGCCCATCGCCCCCATCCTCCAGCCCGGCGTCCCCACGGTCCGTCCACCGGCGGCGGCCCCGGCCGAGGAGCGGCCCGCCCCCGCCACTCCGGACCCGGCCGTCCTCAGCGGCCCGCCGTCCGAGACCCTCGCGGCCACCGCCACCGCCACCGCCGGGAGCAGCCCCTCCGGTCCGGCCGCCACCGTCGGCGGCTCCCCGTCCGCGAGCCCCGTCAGGGACGTGCCGACACCCGGACCGACGAGCCCGACCCCGAGTCCGAGCCGGACCTCGGCGTCACCTTCGGCCAGTCCCAGCACCTCGCCGACGCCGAGCGCCACGCAGTCCGGATCCCCTTCGCCCTCGGCGACCCCTTCGGAGTCGCAGAGCGCGACGGAGGAGCCGTAGGCCCGCCGGCCCGGCCTCCGATCCCCCCGTACGTCCGCAAAGGAGCACTCAGTGACGCACCGAAAACCACGCCATGGCCACGGCGGCCGCAGAGTCGCACGGCTGGGCATGCTCGTCGCCGCCTGCACGGCCGGCTTCGCCACGGCGAGCCCGGCCGGAGCCGCATCGTCCGCGTCGACCGGCAACCGCTACGTCGGCATCGCGGTGGACGAAGCGCACGCGAACGCCGGCCCCGCGAACCGCGTCGACTACGACGACGAGTTCGCGGTCCACGAACTCGGAACGCGGCTCGGCGTCGGCGCGCGCAACAGGGCGGTCGCCCGCTCCGCGGGCTGCTCCCTCGACAGGCCGTGCCGCTCGGTCGCACTGTCCTTCCAGGTCGTCACCGTGACCGGCACGATCACGCGCCTCAACGCCGCGAACACCAGCCGTGCGGTCAACGACCACTGCGAGGGCTGCCAGACGTTCGCCGGCGCCTACCAGTTCATCGTGTCGACCCCGTACTCGTTCACGCTGAGCCGCCCGGTCCGGAACGAACTCGCGCGGCTCGAACGGCGGCTGGGCGAGCTGGAGCGCAGCCGCGAGCCGATCAGCACCGTCGAGGCCCGCGCGGACTCCCTGGCCGCCGAGGTCGTCACCCTGCTCAGGGGAGCGGTGGCGGCCGCACCCCGCGGGGAGGCGGTCAGCCCGCTGCAGGGCTTCCGGCCCACCGTCACGCTGCGGCGCCACATCGACTAGGGCGGGTTGCGGAAGCGGCTCCGTCCGCCCGCCGGGCCAGGAGGGACTTCCGCAACACGCACTGGGCGCCCCGTCGACGAGGCCGTGCCCCGGTGCCCTTCCGCACCGAACCCCCACCGCCTGCCGGCCCGGGACCCGTCCCCGGGCCGGCAGGTGCACCCGTCTCCAGTCCTCCGGAGGACCACCATCCATGAGTTACCCACCCGAGGTGCGTCGTCGTGCCCTCGACCTGCTGGCCGTGGGCGAGCCCGTGAAGAAGGTCGCGGTCGACCTCGGCCTCAGCGAGCGGACGCTCTACCAGTGGCGGCGCAGGTACCTGCCGCAACTGCGGCACCAGCGGTTCTTCCCCGACACGGAGAGCGAACTCGGGGCCGCGCGCAGACGCATCACGGAACTGGAGACCGAAGTCGCCGTCCTCCGGCGCGCGACCGAACTGCTGCGGGACGCGACGTCCCCAAAAGACGATTCGAGGCAGTACGCGTGATGGCCCACGACGGCCTGCCCGTGCGGATCGCCACGAGCGTCCTGGGAGTGACCGAGTCGGGGTACTTCTCCTGGCGTTCCCGTCCTCCCTCCGCGCGTTCCGTCCGCCACTCCTGGCTCACCGAAGTCATCACCGCCATCCATGCCGCCTCGCGCGGGACCTATGGATACCGGCGCATCCACGACGAACTGACCTCGCGCCACGGCATCGCGGTCAGCCACGGAACGGTGCAGCTCCTCATGCGCCGGGCCGGGATCCAGGGACTCTCCGCAGGCGAGCGGCGACGTACCCGGCCGACTCCTTCGAGGTTTCGGACCTGAACGAGAGAGCGATCCGACCATGAGCATGGAATATCCGACGTTCCCGACACCGCCGCTGCCCATCTCCGGGTACCTGCGCCCCTACCTGCGGGTGGGGGAGGACCTGCCGGCGACGCAGGCGCACCAGGTGATGCTGCACTGCGCGCTGGACGCGGCATGCGTCCCCGTGCGGCTGACCGACACCCGTGCCGTCGCCCGGATCGCCGAGCTCGACTACCAGACGGTGAACGCCGTGATCGGCTGGCTGCGGATCCTGAGCGATCGGTGACCGCGGGAGTCCGATGACGGTGCGGGGTGGGTTTCAGTCGGGGGCGGTCGCGGGGTCGGTGCCGGTTTCCCGGGTGGTGTCGGCGTCCGTGCCGGTGCCGGTGCCGGTGCCGGTGTCTGTGTCTGTGCCGGTGGTGCGGGTGTTGCGGAGGAGGGATTCGACGAGTGCGGTGACGTGGCGGAGGTCGGCGGGGGACAGTCGCTGGACGCTGGCGATGAGGGTGGCGACCTCGGGGTCGGCGGTGGTGCCGGGCGTCTCCTCGAAGTAGAGGTGGATCCCGCAGGCTTCGGCGGCGGCTCTGCGTACCGTGTCGAGGGGTAGTTCCAGTCCTCTGGCCAGGCCCTCGAGGGTGGCCTGCTGGGGCATGCGGGTGAGCGGTCCGGCGGTGGCCAGGTGGTGCACGGTGGATCGCGGGATGCCGCCCCGCCGGGCCACGTCGCCGTAGGACCAGCCCTGCTGCTCCAGCCGGCTCTTCACCAATTCCTGCAGTGCGTTGGCCACGCGGTGGATTCTCCCTGCCGTGGGACGGGGTGACGCGTACGGGCGAGTCCGAGTCTATGCCGCACGCGGGTCCGCCTCGTCCGGCCGGCGGCCGTCCGAGGATCTCTGGGAACCGGCGGTCCCGCGCCCGACGGGGATCGCGCACGCATGCAGAAGGGCGTCCTCGGAAACCGAGGACGCCCAGGTCAGCGAACTGATCGCTTGTGCGCCGCCAGGGACTCGAACCCCGGACCCGCTGATTAAGAGTCAGCTGCTCTAACCAACTGAGCTAGCGGCGCCTGCTGACCTGGAGAACTCTACCGGACCCCCGGCGATGCTCCTGACCATTTCCTTGCGCGTTCCGGCCTGTCGGATGGTCGTTTTTTCGCTTTGCTCCGTCAAAATGCGATTTGTCATGACGGAAGAGCGTGGTGGATCTGGAGGGGTACGGGATGTCCGTTCCGGTGTTCGAGGAGTACGAGCCGGCCGGCGACTGCGTCTGCCCGGGCTGCGCCCAGCAGCGACGGGAACGCGCCCGCGCCCTGCCGGTGCGCGCCGGCGGCCACCCGGCCGCGCACGGTGCCCGTCGCGCCCTCGTACTGGTCACCGCGGCGGGAGCGGTACTGAGCGGCGGGGGCACGGGGGCCCTCGCCGATTCCGCGGCGGGGCGCGCCCCGGTGCCCGAGCCGGAGGCCGCCGTGCCAGGGGCCGCACCGTCCGCGGCGCGGCCCGGCGGGACGGCCGTCCACGCGGACGAGGCGGACGAGGCGGCCCCGGCGCCGCGGGCGGTCAGGGCCCGGGCGGCGGGCACGCACCCCGCCCGGGCCGGGCGGGCCCGGCCGGAGCAGGCCCGGGCCGCCGCCACGGCGCGGTCGCGGGTGGAACGGGCCGGTAGGGACCGCACCCCCACCGGCCCCGGAGGCGCACACCCCGCCCGGGTGGGGCCTCTCCGTACGGACGGTCGTGAGCCGGGACCCGACCCGGAGACTCCCCAGGGCGGCCAGGGACCGCTGCACGGCGGACCGATCGCCGGACCCGCCGGCACGGCCGGTCTGCGCAAGATGGCCCGCGCCGACATCATGAACCGGGCGAAGCGCTGGGTGAACGCCAAGGTCCCGTACTCCATGAGCAGGTACTGGGCGGACGGCTACCGGCAGGACTGCTCGGGCTACGTCTCCATGGCCTGGCACCTGCCGGGCAACGAGTGGACGGGCAGCCTGGCCCAGTTCGGCACGCGCATCGAGCGCAAGGACCTGCAGCCCGGCGACATCCTGCTCTTCCACAACCTGAGCAATCCGTCCAAGGGCTCCCACGTCACGCTCTTCGGTGGCTGGGCGGACAGCGCCCGGACGAAGTACATCGCCTACGAGCAGGCCAGGCCGAAGACCCGCAGACAGACCACGCCCCTGGCCTACTGGAGCAACTCCGACCAGTACGTGGCCTACCGCTACAAGGCGCTGAAGGGCGTGGCCACCGGGGGTGGGCAGCCCGCGGAGGACGCGGGGACCGCGTGGGACGGCGGGATCCTCTTCCCCGGTGCGGGAGTCTTCGGGCCCGGCGAGGACAACGCGTACGTCGCCCGGCTCGGCAGGCTGCTGGGGGAGTACGGCTTCGGAAACCACGCGACGCCCGGCCCGGGGTCGCGCTGGGGGGAGGCACACCGGCAGGCCACTCAGGCGTTCCAGCGGGCCCAGGGCTGGACGGGCCCGGAGGCGGACGGCATGCCCGGCCCGGACACCTGGCGCCTTCTGGTGAACGGGACCGGCAGGAAGGCCGTGCCCGGGGCGGTCGCGGCCCCGTCCGACGGGCCCCGGCAGGCGGCGGGAGGGCCGGCGCCGGCTGCCGGCACGACCGCGGCAGGTTCGGGACAGGCGCCGCCGGCCGCACCGGCGGCGTCGGTCCCGGCCCCCGGTGGGTCCGGTTCGACTCCAGCGGCGTCCGTGCCCGCGGGGTCCCGGCAGGCACCGGCCGCGTCCCTCCCGGCGGCCGGGACGGCTCCGTCCGGCCGCGCCGTGGCCGCTCCCGCCCGGCCCGGTCCCGCCGCGGGACCTGCCGGGCGCGGCCCCGGCGTGCGATCCGTTCCTGCCGGGCCCCGGAGGGCGGCGCCCGCAGGCACCGCTTCCGCGCCGGGCTTCCCCGGCCACGGCCACTTCCGCCCCGGCAGCTCCGGCAGTCATGTGGACACGCTCCGCAGGCAGTTGGTGCAGCGGGGCTTCGGCAGGCACTACTCCTCCCGCCCCGGCCCTCGCTGGGGCGACGCGGACCGCCGCAGCGTCGAGGCGTTCCAGCGCGCACAGGGCTGGCACGGCGCGGCGGCCGACGGCTACCCGGGCCCCGAGACCTGGCGGCGGCTCTTCTCATGACCCACCACTCCGATGTGCACCGACCTCGCGAGGAGGCGACCGCGGTGACCCCCACGACCCCCTGTCCCGAGGACCCACCGGGTTCTTCTCTCCCGCTCGGCCGGCTGACCACCGCGTCGGTGGCCGTGCACAGCGCGGGGCTTCCCGGTACGGGCGTCACAGCCGCCGGCGCCCCCGCTCCCGAGACCCGCCCCGACCCGTACGCCACCCCCGATCCGTACGCCACGCCCGATGCGCCCGGCACCCCCGATGCCCGGAGCACGTCCGGCCCGTACGCCACCCCCGACGCGCACGGCAGTCCCGGGCGGGGCGCGCCCACGGAGGCCGGACTGCCGGCCCCCGCCCAGGAGCCCCCTTCGGACGGCCCGTCCGGCGCGGGCCCCGGGGCCACCGCGACCGACGACTCCGCCGGCCCGCGCCCGGAGGCACCGTCCGATGCCGCGGGGACCGCGACCAGGATCGACGGCGCCCGCGACACCGCGCCCGCGACCGAGCGCTTCGAGCGGCAGTTCAGCGGCGCGGGCGGCCGCCGGACGGTCGTCATCGGCACCGAGACCACCGGCGCCATTCCCGTCCATCTGCTCTACCGGGACGCCGTCGCGTCCGTCGGGGCCACCGCGCGGGGCGCCGCGGAGAAGACCGAAGCGGGCCCGAGCACGGACGCCGCCTCCGGCGCGGGCGCCGCCCGCCCGCTCAACGGAACGTCCGCCGGAGGACCGTCCGCCCAGGGTGCGTCCGGTACCGGAGCGCCGTCCTCCGAGAACCCGGACGGCGCCGCAAGGGTCAAGGACCGCCGGAGCGCCTTCGGCGTGAACGGGCTGACCAAGGACGCCGACGGCGACGGCGGCCCCGACACCATCGCCATGCCCCCGGTGGCGCCCACCGGACGACGGTCCACGCCGGGCGCCGGCCAGGCCACCCGACGGCCCGCCCCGCCGCCCGACCCCCGGTTGATCGAACGGCCCGGGCCGGTCCTGCCCGGCTGGGCGGCACTGCTCGCCGGGGTCCTCTCCCTCGTCGCCTGCGCGGGCGTGCTGCACTGGGCGGGAGCCTTCCCGCCCGAGGTGACGACGCTGTTCGGACTGGGCGAACGCCCCTACGGCGGGCTCGGGTTCGTGCACTGGGGCGTGCTCGCCGTGTCCCTCACCGTCGCGCTGTTCTCGCTCGGCGGGCTGGCGCGCGGCCGGGTCGGCCACGCGTGGGTGCTGACGCTGTACGGCGAGTACCGCGGCAGTGTCCGCAGCAGCGGCCTCATGTGGGTGAGCCCGCTGCTGCTCCGCCGCCGGGTCGACGTACGCCTGCGGCACTGGCGCAGCGACCCCATGCCGGCGGTCGACGCCGAGGGGACCGCGCTCGAGGCCGTCGTCCTCGTGGTGTGGCGGGTCAGGGACACGGCCCGGGCAGTGCTCGGGGTCGCCAACCACGAGGCGTACCTGAGGGAGCAGGTGGAGGCGGCGCTCGCCCGAGTGCTCTCCCAGCTCCCGGCCGACGCCTCGGCGCCGCCCGCGGGCGGCGGTCCCGCGCTCGAGCTGCGCCCGACGCTCCGCAACGCCGAGGCCGTCGGCGACGCCCTGACGAAGACGCTCGCGGTGGAGTGCGCCCCGATCGGGATCGACGTCTTCTCGGCACAGCCGACGCGGATCGAGTACGCGCCCGAGGTGGCTGCGGCGATGCGCCGCCGGCGGGTCGCGGCTCTGGAGGCCGAGCGCCGGGACACCGTGCTGAGCTCGGTCGTCGACGCGGTGGACGACACGGTGCAACGGCTCACGATGCGCGGGCTGGTGGAGTTCGACGACTACGAGCGCAAGGCCCTCGTCCGCGATCTCACCGTGGCGTTCTGCACGGCGAGGACGAGTGGCGCGGAGACCCCGTGATTGGTCTGGACATGTTCAAAGTTCGTCAATAATCTGGGACTTGGTCTAGACCGGAATCCGCACGACCGCACAAGCGCAGCTGCACTGCACGGCTCACAGGACTCCCCCACGTTCTCCAGGAGCGACAGCATGCGAAAGCGAATAGGCGCGGCCATGGTCGGGCTCGCGGTGGCGGGGACGACCCTGCTCGCCACCGGGAGCGCCAGTAGCCACGGCTACACCGACTCCCCGATCAGCCGTCAGAAGCTCTGTGCCAACGGCACCGTGGGCAACTGCGGCGAGATCCAGTGGGAGCCCCAGAGCGTCGAGGGGCCCAAGGGCTTCCCCGCCGGGGGTCCCGCCGACGGGAAGATCTGTGCCGGCGGCAACAGCCGCTTCGCACAGCTCGACGACCCGCGCGGCGGTGCCTGGCCCACCACCAGGGTCTCCTCGGGGCAGAACCACACCTTCCGGTGGCAGTTCACCGCCATGCACGCCACGACCGACTTCAAGTACTACATCACCAGGAACGGCTGGAACCCCAGCCAGCCGCTCACCCGGGCCGCGCTCGATCCGCAGCCCTTCCTGACCATCCCGTACAACGGCCAGCGGCCCCCGGCGACGCTCAGTCACTCGGGCACGCTGCCGTCGAAATCGGGCCGCCATCTGATCCTGGCGGTGTGGACCATCGCCGACACCCCGAACGCCTTCTACGCCTGCTCGGACGTTCAGTTCTGATGCTTCGTCAGTTACCGTGCGCGCCATGGGCGACACGGGGAGCGGTACGACCGTCGCGGAGCTGGTACGGCGCCGGTGGGGCGACCACCGGGTGGGGCTGATCCACGAGGATCTCGTGCTCAGCCACCACCAGGTCGCCTCCGGTGCCGCCGCGCGGGCCGCACTGCTCACGGAGCTGCTGCCCCGGGGAGCCGAGCCGCACCTCGGGGTCCTGCTCGACAACACGGCGGAGTTCCCGCTCTGGATCGGCGCGGCGGCCCTCACCGGGGCCGCCGTCGCCGGCATCAACCCGACGCGCCGGGGCGCGGAGCTGGCCCGCGACATACTGCACACCGACTGCCGGGTGCTGGTCACCGAGCGCGCGCACCTTCCCCTGCTCGACGGTCTCGAACTGCCGGGCGTGCGGGTGCTGGTGACCGACCAGGACGCCTTCGCCGGGCTCCTCGCCCCGTACGAAGGGGCCGTCCCCGCCGACATCGACGCGCTGCCGGGCCGCACCGTGCGGCCCGGCAGCCGGCTGCTGCTGTACTTCACCTCCGGCTCGACCGGCGCGCCCAAGGCCGCGATCTGCAGTCAGGGCAGGCTCGCCGCCGCCGGGGCCTCCCTCGCCTCCCACTTCGGGGTCCGGCCCGACGACGTCCACTACATCTGCATGCCGATGTTCCACGGCAACGCCGTGATCGCCGGCTGGGCTCCCGCGCTGGTGGCCGGCGCGGCGGTGGCACTGCGGCGCCGCTTCTCCGCGTCGTGCTTCCTCTCCGACGTCCGGTCCTACGGGGCCACGTACTTCACCTACGTGGGCCGGGCCGTGCAGTACCTGCTCGCCACCCCCGAACGCGACGACGACCGCGACCACTCGCTCCGGCTCGGCTTCGGGACCGAGGCGGGGGCGGTCGACGCGGAGCGCTTCGAGGCGCGCTTCGGCGTACGGCTCGTGGAGGGCTACGGCTCCTCCGAGGGCGGTGCCGCCGTCCGGCGCACGCCC
Organism: Streptomyces sp. HUAS CB01; assembly: GCF_030406905.1. NCBI lineage: Bacteria > Bacillati > Actinomycetota > Actinomycetes > Kitasatosporales > Streptomycetaceae > Streptomyces > Streptomyces chengbuensis. Next base: position 2,872,980 of record NZ_CP129137.1, on the reverse strand, counting down.
GGTACCCCCGCGCGGCGCGATCGGCAGGGCCGCGCCCGGCAACGACCTCGCGGTGGTCGACCCGTCCAGCGGAGAGGAGTGCGAGCCGGCCCGCTTCTCCCCGGCGGGCGGGCTGCTGAACGGCGGCCGGGCGATAGGCGAACTGGTCAATCGCGGCCCCGGCCCCTTCGAGGGCTACTGGCGCAACGCCGAGGCGGACGCGGAACGGCTGCGGGGAGGCTGGTACTGGAGCGGCGACCTGTTCTACCGGGACGCCGAGGGCTTCCTGTACTTCGCCGGACGCTGCGACGACCGGCTGCGCGTCGACAGCGAGAACCTCGCCGCCGCGCTCATCGAGAACATCCTCGCCCGCTGGGAACCCGCGGTGGGCGTCGCGGTGTACGCGGTGCCCGACCCGGTCGCCGGCGACCAGGTGATGTGCGCCCTGGCCCTCCGCGACGGTGCGTCCTTCGACCCGGCGGCCTTCGCCGGTTTCCTCGCCGCCCAGCCCGACCTGGGGACGAAGATGCCGCCGCGCTTCGTCCGCGTCGTCCCCCGCCTCCCGGTCACCGCCACCAACAAGATCCACCGGGTCGCCCTGCGCCGCGAGGGCTTCCATCGCGCGCCGGACCCCGTCTGGTGGCGCCCGCCCGGCACGGACGGCTACCGCCCCCTGACCCCGGCCGACACCGCACGATTGCACCGGGCCTACGAACGACAGGGCCGGGCCGGGCTGCTGGACCGATGAGCCCCGGTCCCGCACCGGCCCCTGATCCCACGCCGGTGGCCGGTCGCCGGTCCGCCAGTCGGCCGGTCCGGCGCCGGCGAGTCCCGTCAGCGTCCGTCGGCCCGGGGCAACGATGCGTTGCCGCACGCCGGTTGTCCGGCGACGGAGCGGCCGGTGGTGGCCGCGGCCTCGGGGGTTCGCGGTCGGGTGCGGGGTGCGGGGTGCCGCGTATCGGGTGTCCGGCGGCGAAGCGTGCCGCTGGTGGCCGCCGGCCTTGGTGCTCACTGTCGGGTGTCGGGCGCCAGGTGTCCGGCGCGCCGGAGCCTGCCGGGGGAGACCGTCGGCCCTGGAGTCCACTGCCGGGTGCCGGGTGCCGGGTGCCGGGTGCCGGGTGCCGACTGCCGGGCGCCGGCGGCTCGGCGGCCCGGCCGGGAGCGCCCATCGGCCTCGAACCTCACGGCCGGTTGCCGGGAAGCGGTCGGCCCGGGACGGCGGGCGATCCCCGCGCCGTTGCCGCCCAGGGGGTGGGGCTCGCCGGCCTTGGTGCTCACTGTCGGGTGTCGGGCGCCAGGTGTCCGGCGCGCCGGAGCCTGCCGGGGGAGGCCGTCGGCCCTGGAGTTCACTGCCGGGTGCCGGGTGCCGGGTGCCGGGTGCCGGGTGCCGGGTGCCGGGTGCCGGGCGCCGGCGGCTCGGCGGCCCGGCCGGGAGCGCCCATCGGCCTCGAACCTCAGGGCCGGTTGCCGGGAAGCGGTCGGCCCGGGACGGCGGGCGATCCCCGCGCCGTTGCCGCCCAGGGGGTGGGGCCCGCCCCACCCCCGTACTCGCCCTGGACCCATGGCCCGCCCGACCCGCCGGGGCCTAGCGTGGCCCGCATGACCCCACGGAACCTCTGGCAGGCCCTCACCGGCCGCGCGTACCTGCGGACCGCCTGGCCGTGGCGCGGCGTGGCGTACCTCGGGACCGGGGTGCTCAGCGGAGCCGTGGCCCTCGTCGGTGTGCTGGTCCTCGTGGCGTTCTCCGCGGTCCTGGTGGGGCTGCCGCTGCTGCTGTTCAGCGGCGTCGCGCTCGCCGGGACGGAGCGGTGGCGGCTGCGGATCGCCGACGCCGAGCCCGCGGCGGACCCGCACCGTACGCCGCCGGAGCCCGGGATCACTGTCTGGGCCCGTACTCGCGTCCGGGAACAGGCGACCTGGCGCGAGCTCGCGTACGCACTGCTCCACGCCACCGTGCTGTGGCCGCTCGAACTGCTCGCCCTCGGCGTGGGCATCGGCGCGCCGCTCGCGATGACGGCCGCCCCGCTGCAACTGGCCGTGGACGGCGGCCACGAGGCCCGCGTGGCGAAGCTGTGGCTCGTCACCGGCTACCCCGCCGCCTTCGCCTCGGCCGCCGCCGGCCTCGTGCTGCTCGCCCTGTTCCTCTACCCGCTGGGCGCGCTCGCCGCGGCACGGGCCGCTCTCGCCCGTGCGGTGCTCGCGCCCCGCGAGGCGGAACTGCGCACGAGGATCGGCGAGGTGACCCGGTCCCGCGCCCGGCTCGTCGCCGCCTTCGAGGCCGAACGCCGCCGTATCGAGCGTGATCTGCACGACGGTGCGCAGCAGCGGCTCGTCGCGCTCACCATGAGCCTCGGCCTCGCCCGGCTGGACGTCCCGCCCGACGGGCCGCTCGCCGAACGGCTCGCCCTCGCCCACGACGAGGCCGGCAAGGCGCTCACGGAACTGCGCGAGCTGGTCCACGGCATCCACCCGCAGGTGCTGTCCGACTGCGGCCTCGCCGCCGCGCTCGCCGACGCCGCCGACCGGTCCGCGGTCCCGGTGGTCACCGACGTCGAACTGCATCGGCTCGAACGGTCCGTGGAGACCGCCGCGTACTTCGCCGTCGGCGAGGCGCTCGCCAACGCCGCCAAGCACAGCGGCGCGAGCCGGGTACGCCTCACCGCCCGGCACACCGGCGACCTCCTCGCCGTCGAGATACACGACGACGGCACCGGCGGAGCGGACCCGGAGCGGGGCACCGGGCTCACCGGACTGGCCGACCGGCTCGCCGTACTCGATGGCACACTGGCGATCACCAGCCCGCCGGGCGGGCCCACCGTCCTGCGACTGGAGATCCCATGCCGGACCGGCACACACCCCTCCGCGTAGTCCTCGCCGAGGACGGCGTCCTGCTCCGGGACGGCCTGACCGCACTCCTCGGGCGCTTCGGCCACGAGGTCGTCGCCGCCGTGGGCGACGCCGAGGCGCTGTGCACGGCCGTCGCCGCGCACGACCCGGACATCGTGGTGACCGACGTCCGGATGCCCCCCGGTTTCCAGGACGAGGGCCTGCGCGCCGCCCTCGCGCTGCGCACCGGGCGCCCGCACCTGCCCGTCCTCGTCCTCAGCCACTACGTCCAGCAGGCCTACGCCGCCGAACTGCTCGACACCGGCGACGGCACCGGCGTGGGCTACCTCCTGAAGGACCGCGTCGGCCAGGTGGAGGAGTTCGTGGCCGCGCTCGAACGTGTCGCGGACGGGGGTACCGTTGTCGACCCCGAGGTCGTACGGCAGTTGCTGCGCCGGCGCCGCGACCCGCTGGAGCGGCTCACGCCGCGCGAGCGCGAAGTCCTCGCCCTGGTCGCCGAGGGCCGCTCCAACGCGGCGATCGCGCGCCGGCTCGTCGTCAGCGAGGCCGCCGTGGGCAAGCACATCGGCAACATCCTGGCCAAACTCGATCTGCCGCCGGCCGAGGACACCCATCGCCGGGTGCTCGCCGTCCTCGCCTATCTGCGCTGAGCCCGCCGACGAGATCCCGGCATCCGCCGGGATCTCGTCGCCTGTCCGCGCTCACGTCGGTCCCGCCATCGGGTCGGCGGCCCGTCCGCGCCGGGAGCGCGGCGCCCCGTCGTCCCGCGCGCGGCCGCATCGCGCCCGGACGGAAGGAACCGTGCGTGGCAGAGCACCACGATCCGAGGGAGCATTGCGCGGCACCCGGTACACGTGACGCATATCACGGCGGGGGGCGTCTTCGCGCCCGTGGTGAACCGCGGAGACCGGCCCGCGGACGGGCCGGCGGGACGCATGCCCGTCCGCAGGCCGTCCCGGCGGGCGGGTCCTCGGGGGCCGGGCGGTGCGCGGCGACGGCTGCCGGGGCCGAGGCGGGGGAGCCCCGGACACAACACGAGGGGCCCTCGCAACTGCGAGGGCCCCTCGGGAGGTTGTGCGCCGCCAGGGACTCGAACCCCGGACCCGCTGATTAAGAGTCAGCTGCTCTAACCAACTGAGCTAGCGGCGCGGGCTGTCGTTCTCGCCGCTTCGCGGCTGACGACAGAAGTAATACTACCCGGTCCGCAGGGGTGCTCCCGACCACTCGATCCGATCATCCGGAGTCCGTCGCCCGGGATCCGGTCACCGTGCGCCGGGCTCGGCCGGTCGTGCGCGGTCCGTGGCCACCGGCGGTTCCGCGGGCCCGGCGGCCCGGTCGCTCACAGGGCCAGTGACAGCACCACCGGGGCCGCCCGGCGGTTCAGGGTGTCGGCGGCGGCGCGCAGCCGGTGCGCGTGCTCGATCGGGAGCGAGAGCGCCAGGCAGCCCACGGATGCTCCGGCCGTCAGCGGCACCGCGGCGCAGACCGTGCCCACCGCGTACTCCTGGAGGTCCAGCACCGGGACCGTGGGCGGCTGGGCGTCCAGCTTGGAGAAGAGGATCTTCTCGTTGGTGATCGTCCGGGAGGTGAGCCTGGCGATCTTGTGCCGTGCGAGATGGTCGCGGCGGCCGTTCTGGTCGAGCTGGGTCAGCAGGCACTTGCCGACCGCGCTGGCGTGGGCCGCCGAGCGGAAGTCGACCCACTCGTTGACCTTGGGGGTGCGAGGGCCGTCGGCGAACTGGGTGATCTTGACCTCGCCGTCGATGTACCGGCTGATGTAGACCGCCGCGCCGACCGAGTCGCGCAGCTCGCTCAGCGTCTCCTGGAGCTTGCGCTCCAGGGCCTCCCGCCGGGTGACGCCGGAACCCAGCAGGACCAGGGAGTCGCCGATCACGTACGCCCCGTCCGCCACCTGCTCCACGTAGCCCTCGCGCCGGAGCATCAGCAGCAGGGACGTGAGGTGGCCGGTCGGCAGACCGGTCTCGCGCGCGATCTGGACATCGGTCACACCGCCGCTGTGCCTGGAGATCGTCTCCAGGACTCGCAGCGCGTACTGCACCGAGTGGAACGGCGCGGTCGGCTCGGGCTTCAGCGCCACGGTTTCCCCCTACCAGGTTGTGACCGCAAGCTTCCGTACCACGATAGCCGCCAAGAACCGTTTAGTGGGCGGCTGTTGGCGAGAAATGTGAGGCGCCCCAGGCTCATATCCTGGGGCGCACGTCATTGGCATATGCCAGGGTCACGAGTGGTGTGCGGAGTAAGAGGTCAGAGCACCGCACTGAGAAACTCACGAGTACGTGCGTGCTCGGGGTCGGAGAAGATTTTCTCCGGGGATCCGGACTCGATCACCTTCCCGGCGTCGAACATCAGGACCTCGTCGGATATGTCCCGGGCGAAGTTCATCTCGTGGGTCACACAGAGCATCGTGATGTCGGTGGTGCGCGCGATGTCCCTGAGGACGTCGAGCACCCCCGCGACCAGTTCGGGGTCGAGCGCCGAGGTCACCTCGTCCAGCAGCAGCACCTGCGGCCGCATCGCGAGCGCCCGGGCGATGGCCACCCGCTGCTGCTGGCCGCCCGACAGCTGGGAGGGCCTGGCGTCGGCGCGGTCGGCGAGACCTACCAGGTCCAGCAGCTCGCGGGCGCGTTCCTCGGCCTCGTCCTTGGAGAGCCCGAGCACCCGCACCGGGGCCTCGGTGATGTTCCTCAGCACGGTCATGTTGGGGAAGAGGTTGAACTGCTGGAAGACCATGCCGATCTTCTTGCGGACCTCTCTGCGTTCCTTCTCGTCGGCCGGGAACAGCCGGCCGCCGTTGACGTCGATCGTGCCCGAGTCGGGCCGCGCCAGCGTCATCAGCAGCCGGAGGATCGTGGTCTTCCCGGACCCGGAGGGCCCGATCAGCGTGACGTGCTTGCCCGGGCGGACCGAGAAGCACAGGTCGTCCAGGACGGTGTTGTCCCCGAAGCGCTTGGTGACGTTCGTGAAGCGGATGAGCTCTTCGTTCTGCGTGGCGGGGGTGGTGTCAGCGGGCAAGGCGGCGCTCCAGGGTCCGTACGAGCAGGGATGCCGGGTAGGCGATGAGGATGAAGGCGATGCCGACGACCGTCAGCGGCTCCGTGTACTGGAAGGTCGCCGCGCTCTCCAGCCGGGACTGCTGGAGCATCTCCAGCACGCTGATCCCGGCGAGGAGCGGAGTGTCCTTCAGCATCGCGATCACGTAGTTGCCGAGGGCGGGCGCGATGCGGCGGACCGCCTGCGGCAGGATCACGGCGGTCCAGGTCCGGTGGGCGGGCAGGCTCAGCGCGGTCGCCGCCTCCCACTGCCCGGCGGGTACGGCGTCGATGCCGGCCCGGTACACCTGCGCGGTGTACGTCGAGTAGTGCAGGCCGATCGCGATGGTGCCGGTGGTGAGCGCGGAGAACTGCACTCCCCACTCCGGCAGCACGAAGAACAGGAAGAACAGCTGCACCAGCAGCGGGGTGTTCCGGATGAACTCGGTGACGAGCCCCACCGGCCAGCGCACGAAGCGCGAGCCGGAACGCAGCCCCAGCGCCCAGACCAGGCCGAGCGTGAAGGACATCAGCGAGCCCAGCACCAGGATCTGCAGCGTGACGAGCACGCCCTCCCAGAAACGCGGCATGAAGTCCGCGACCGCGGACCAGTCCCAGGTCACTTGACCACCACCCCCAGGTTCGCCTTGGTCTTCCGTTCCAGGGCCTTCATCGAACGGGTGATGAGGAACGCGAGCACGAAGTAGATCACCAGCGTGACGGTGTAGATCTGCGCGCTCTCCTGGGTCGCCAGCCGCACCAGGTAGGCCGCGAACGACACGTCGCCCACACCCAGCAGCGACACCAGCGCCGTGCCCTTCAGCAGCTCCACCGCCAGATTGCAGAAGGACGGGATCGTCTCGGGCACGGCCTGGGGCAGCAGGATCAGCCGCATCCGCTGCCAGGGCGTGAAGCTGAGCGCGATGCCCGCCTCCCGCTGGGCCGGCGTCACGGAGTTCAGCGCGCCGCGCACGATCTCCGCGCCGTACGCGCCGTAGGACAGGCCGAGGGCGAGCACCGCCGCCCACATGGGCACCAACTGCCAGCCCAGCAGCGGCGGGAGGACGAAGAACAGCCAGAACATCAGGACCAGCGCCGAGGTCCCGCGGAAGACCTCGGTGTAGAAGGCCGCGACGAAGCGGACGGCCTTCGAGCGATGGGTTCTGGCCATGCCGACGCCGAACGCGACGGCGGTGGCCAACGCGGCGCTGTAGAGGGTGAGCTGGATGGTGATCCAGATGCCCGGGAGCACCCAGTTCTGCCAGAGTCCGGAGGTCATCGGCACAGCTCCTTCGCCGTGAGCTCGGTCATCTCGGCCTTGGTGAAGCCGAACCGGCTCAGGATGCGGAAGAGCTCGCCGCTCTTCTTCATCTTGTGGATCTCGGCGTTGAAGGCGTCCCGCAGCTCGGTGTCGGTCGGCCGGAAGGCGAAGCCCCCGCCGTCGATCTTCTTCTTGCCGTCGACGACCGCCGCGAACGGGTCGGTCGCCTCGGCCTTCCTGCTCCTGCGGACCACTTCGCGGGCGGTGAGGGCGGTACCGGCGAAGACGTCGACGCGCCCGGACTCGACGGCGTTCAGTCCGGCCACCTGGTCCTGGAGGATGACGATGTCCTTCTCGGGGTACCCGGCCGCCACGGCGTAGTCGATCTCGGCGTAACCGGTGCCCGTTGCGAATTTCGCCTTGGTCCGTACGACATCCTCGTAACTGCGAAGATTCTTCGGGTTTCCCTTGGGCACGATGAAGGAGTCGAGCATCTGGTATTCGGGATCCGAGAAGATGACCTGCGCGCAGCGTTCCTTGTTGATGTACATTCCGGCCGAAACGACATCGAACTGCTGTGAATTGAGGCCGGGTATGAGGGAGGCGAAGTCGGTCGCCACGGGCTGCACGTTCGCTATCCCGAGCCGCTTGAAGACCGCTTTCGCCAGTTCCGGGGCCTCCCCGGTGAACTCGCCCTGTTCGTCTATGTATCCGTACGGCACCTCGCCCGCGATGCCGAGCCGCACCGTGCCCTGGGATCTCAGCCTGGCCAGGCCGTCGCCGGAGGGGACCCGTGCGCAACCCGTCGCACTGGCAACGCCTACCGCACCGAGTGCGCCGGCGGTCCCCAGGAGCAGGCTGCGCCTGCGTATCGCGTGTCTGGTGTCTGGTGCCGTGTGTGGAGCCATGGCGGCGCGGCTACCCGACCTCAGGCGGGGTATGCGTAAGCAATGGCCGATCGATTCATCGAAGTCTCGCTCACCAAGCGCGGAGTGCACTGCACCGCGCGGCTCCTGGACGACCGGGCGCCGCTGACCTGCCAGGCGGTGTGGGACGCGCTGCCGCTCGGCAGCGACGTGTACCACGCGAAGTACGCACGCAACGAGATCTACGCCCTGTTCCCCGCCTTCGCCGACCGGGAGCCGCCGCTGGAGAACCCGACGGTGACCCCGATCCCGGGCGACCTCTGCTACTTCACCTTCAGCGGCACGGAGCTGGGGACCGCGGCGTACGGCTACGACCGGGACCTGTCCCGGCCGGTGACCGTCGACCTCGCCCTCTTCTACGAACGCAACAACCTTCTGCTCAACGGCGACACGGGCTGGGTGCCGGGCATCGTCTGGGGCCAGGTGGTGGACGGCCTCGACCGGATGGCCGACGCCTGCCAGGACCTGTGGCGCGCCGGAGCGCTCGGCGAGACGCTGTCGTTCCGCCGCGCCTGACCGGGCCCGCGCCCCGGCCCGCCGAGGGCCGGATCACCCGGCCTACCCGGCGGCCGGCGGTGCCGGCAGCGCCGCCGCGCCCGACGCGTAGAGCGCGTGCGCCGCGCGCAGGACCAGGGCGTCCGCGTGGCGGGGGCCGACCAACTGGACCCCCACCGGCAGCCCGTCCTCGTCCACCCCGCACGGCACCGTCGCCGCCGGCTGCTGGGTGAGGTTGAACGGGTACGTGAACGGGGTCCAGCCGGTCCAGCGCCGGTGCCCGGAGCCCTTCGGCACCTCCACACCCGCCTCGAATGCGGTGACCGGCAGCGTCGGCGTGATCAGCAGGTCGTACGTGCCGTGGAACCGCCCCAGCCGGCGTCCGAGCTCCATCCGGACGTCCACGGCCGCGAGGTAGTCGAGCGCCGAGGCCCGCTCGCCCTCGGCGCAGATCTCCCGCAGCCCCGGGTCCAGCAGTTCCCGCTGCTCCCTGCCGAAGTGCTGCACCACGCGTGCCGCACCGGTGAACCACAGGGTGTGGAAGGCGCCCACCGGGTCGGCGATGTCCGGGTCCGCCTCCTCGATGTACGCGCCCAGCTCGGCCAGCCGGCCCACCGCGCCGCGCACCGCCGAGGCCACCGCAGGGCGGACCGCCACCTGACCGCCGAAGGACGGGGAGTACGCGATCCGGAGCCCCTTCACGCCCTCGGCCAGGCCCTCGCCCGTCGCCGTCGAGGGCGGCAGTTGCGACCAGTCCCGCCAGTCCGGGCCGCTGAGCGCGTCCAGCAGCAGCGCCGCGTCCGCCGCGTCCCGGGTCATCGGCCCGGCGTGGGCCAGCGTGCCGAACGGGCTCGACGGATAGAGCGGGATCCGGCCGTACGTCGGCTTCAGCCCGAAGATCCCGCAGAACGAGGCCGGGATGCGGACCGATCCGCCGCCGTCCGTGCCGATCGACAGCGGGGCGGCGCCCAGCGCGACGGCCGCCGCGCTCCCGCCGCTGGAGCCGCCCGCCGTGCGGGAGACGTCGTACGGATTGCGGGTGACCCCGGTCAGCGGGGAGTCCGTGACGCCCTTCCATCCGAACTCCGGCGTGGTCGTCTTGCCGACGAGCACCGCGCCCTGTTCCCGCAGCCGCGCCACGGCAGGGGCGTCCTCGTCCCAGGCCGAGGCGTCCGGACGCACCGTCCGGGAGCCCCGCAGAGTCGGGCCGCCCGCCTGCAGCAGGATGTCCTTGACCGTGACCGGTACGCCGTCGAGCGGTCCCAGCGGCTCCTTCCTGTGCCGGCGCTCGGTCGCCGCCTCCGCCTGCGCCAGCGCCTGCTCGCCGTCGATGCGGACGAACGCGTTCGTGAGGCGCTGCGCCGCCTCGGCCCGGTCGAGGACCGCGCGGACCGCCTCCAGCGGGGAGAAGTCCCCGCGCTCGTAGCCGGCGATGAGGTGACGAGCGGTCAGGGCACTCAGGTCGTTCGGCTCAGGAGTCATGGGAGGGGACGTACCCACGTTTCTTGTCGACCACGTTCGGCAGCGGCTTTCCGGCCGACCAGAGGTCGAACAGTTCGACGAACTGTTCGCCCAGTCGATCGCGCCAGCCCACGGTGTCGCCGCTCATGTGCGGCGAGACGATCAGCCCCGGGACGTCCCACAGCCGGCTGCCGGGCGGCAGCGGCTCCTCCTCGAAGACGTCCAGGGCGGCTCCCGCGATCCGCCGCCCGCTCAGCGCCGCGACCAGCTCGTCCTCGACCACCAGGGCGCCCCGTCCGACGTTGACGAAGCGGGCCGAGGGGCGCATCAGGGAGAACCGCCGGGCGCCGAACATGCCCCGCGTGGCCTCCGTCAGCGGAGCCGCGCACACGACCCAGTCGGCGAGCGCGAGGAGCCCGTCCAGCTCGTCGGAACCGTGCACCCCGGGCCGGGCCGTGCGCCCTGTGACGGCGACGTCCAGGCCCAGCGCCCGCAGCGTGCGGGCGATCGCCAGCCCGATCGGCCCGGCGCCGACCACGACCGCCCGGCCGCCCGCCACCGGCAGGGACTCGCGGTGCCGCCACCGCCGCTGCCGCTGGAGCTCCAGCGTCCCCGGCAGGTCCTTGGCCATCGTGAGCACCAGCGCGGCCACGTACTCGGCGATGGGCTGCTCGAAGATCCCGCGGGCGTTGGTCAGGACCGTGTCCGAGGACGAGAACTCCGGGCAGAGCAGCCGGTCGACGCCGGCGCTCGGGGTGTGCACCCAGCGCGGCCGGGGGCCGCTCCCGGGCCAGGCCAGCCGTACCGCGTCGGAGGTGAAGTCCCAGACCAGCAGGGCGTCCGCCCCGGGCAGTTCGGCGGCGAGGGCGCCGGCGTCGGCGTACCTGACGTCGGCGCGTCCGGTGAGGCTGCCGAGCCGCGGCGGAGGGTCTGCTTCCAGTACGAGAAGAACCGGTACGGACATCGCGCGGAAACCGTTTCTGAACGTCTGACATGTACGGATTGACCCACGCTCGCACCCGAACCTACCGTCGTCAACAAGACGTCGTAAGGGGGCCTGTGATGGACGTGTCCCTCGAGGTTTCGTTTCTGGGCGGCCCCGACCCGCAGCGCGGGATCGGTGTGGTCGCCCCGTTCGACTTCGCACTCGACCGGGAGCTGTGGCGCTGGGTGCCCGACGGCGTCTCGCTGCGCCTGACCCGGACCCCGTTCGTGCCCGTCGAGGTCTCGCTCGACCTCGCCCGGCTCGTCAGCGAGCACGAGACGCTCCGCGAGGCGGTCCGGGCGCTGGCCGCCTCCGAGCCCGAGGTCGTCGCCTACGCCTGCACCAGCGGCAGTTTCGTCGGCGGCGTGGCGGGCGAGCGGGCGATGTGCGAGGCGATGACCACGGCGGGGGAGGTCGCCTCGGTGACCACCTCGGGCGCTCTGCTCGAAGCCCTGGAGGAACTGGGCGCCCGCCGGATCGCCGTCGTCACGCCGTACACGGAGTCGGTCACGCGGTCGCTGGAGGACTACCTGGCCGAGGCCGGGGTAGCGGTCACGGGCCGCGCCTTCCTCGGACTGACCCGGCACATCTGGAGGGTGCCGTACCGGTCGGTGGTGGACATGGCCCGCCAGGCCGTGGCCGGCGCGGTGGACGCCCTCTTCATCAGCTGCACGAATCTGCCGACGTACGACGCGATACCCCAGCTGGAGGCGGAACTGCGCATGCCGGTGCTCTCCGCGAACCAGGTCACGATGTGGGCGGCGCTGCGCAGGATCGGCGTGTACGCCGTCGGTCCCTACCAGGCCCTCCTGATGCGGACCGCCGGTCCGCACGAGGAGCCGCCGCCCCCGCAGGCCCCGCCCGCGCCGCCGGCCGTACCCCCCGTCGCCCAGCCGGAGGAACAGGAAGGATGGACATGACGACCGTCGGACTCCTCTACCCGGGACACTCCGCCGAGGACGACTACCCCAGGATCGCGGTCCTGCTCGACAGCGACATCAGGCTGCCCGTCTTCCACACCGACATCGGCGAGGACGCGCACCGTGAGGACGCGCTGATCGAGATGGGGGCGGCGGAACGGCTGGCGGCCGGGGTGGAGGAACTGCGGCTGGCCGGAGCGGAGTCCCTGGTGTGGGCCTGCACGAGCGGCAGCTTCGTCCGGGGCCGGGACGGCGCCCAGGAGCAGATCCGCGAGCTGGCGCAGGCCGCCGGGCTGCCCGCGTCGAGCACGTCGTTCGCCTTCGTCCACGCCGCCCAGGCGCTGGACGTGGGCCGGGTGGCGGTCGCGGCCACCTATCCGGACGACGTGACCGGGCTCTTCGGGAAGTTCCTGGAGTCGGCCGGCATCGAGGTGGTCGCGGCGCGGGCGAGCGGGATCGTCACGGCCGCCGAGGTCGCCACGTGGGGGCGCGAGCAGGTGCTGGAGCTGGCCCGTGCCGGGGACGACCCCCTGGCGGAGGCGGTGCTCATGCCGGACACCGCGCTGCACACCGCCGCCCACCTCCAGGAGCTGGAGGAGACCCTCGGAAAACCGGTGCTCACGGCGAACCAGGTGACCGTCTGGGAGGGCCTGCGGCTGGCCGAGCGAAGGGCGTGGGCGGACGGCCTGGGCGCCCTGTTCGCCCGCCCGGACCACTGGCCGGACGACGAATAGGACCCCCGCCGGTCCCGCCGGGGGATCTGTGCGGCCCGGCGGGGGGAATAACCGGAGATAGCCTCCTGTTGGTGCCGGGGATCGGCACGACGACGCAGGAGGCACCTTCGTGGACACACCGGACGCAGCGGGCGCAGCCGACGGGATCCGGGGAACGGCGCAGGGCACCGCGCCCGTGCCGCTGTCGGTACTGGACCTGGTCACCGTCGGCAGCGGCAGCACCGCCGGCCAGGCGCTGCGCACCGGCGTGGAGCTCGCCCGGCTCGCCGAGCGGCGCGGCTACCACCGGCACTGGGTCGCCGAGCACCATTCCATGCCCGGTGTCGCCTCGTCGTCCCCGGCCGTGATCCTGGCCCACCTCGCCGCCCACACCGAGCGCATCCGCCTCGGCTCCGGCGGCGTCATGCTGCCCAACCACGCCCCACTGGTGATCGCCGAGCAGTTCGGCACCCTGGAGGCCCTGGCGCCGGGCCGGGTCGACCTCGGCCTCGGCCGGGCGCCGGGCACCGACGGAGCCACCGCCGCCGCGCTGCGCCGCACCGACACGCTGGGGTCCTCCATGCCGGAGGCCGGGGGAGGCGGGGCCGACGACTTCCCGCAGCAGCTCGCCGAGCTGACGCGCTTCCTGGACGACGACTTCCCGGACGGGCACCCCTACGCCCGGATCCACGCGGTGCCCGGTCCGGTGCAGGCCACCGCACCCGGCGGGGTGCAGTCCGTCGCCCGGCCCCCCGTCTGGCTGCTCGGCTCCTCCGGCTTCAGCGCCCGGCTCGCCGGAGTGCTCGGGCTGCCGTTCGCCTTCGCCCACCACTTCTCGGCGCGGAACACCGTCCCGGCGCTCGACCTCTACCGGGACTCCTTCCGCCCGTCGGCGGTCCTGGACGCCCCCTACGCGCTGATCGGCGTCGCCGCGCTCGCCTCCGACGACGCCCGCGAGGCGCGCCGACAGGTGATGACCGGCGCGCTGTCGATGCTGCGGCTGCGCACGGGCCGGCCGGGGCTGATCCCGACGCCCGAGGAGGCCGAGGCGTACGACTTCGCCCCGATGGAGCGGGAGTTCGTGGAGGGCTGGCTGGGGAACATCGTGCACGGCACCCCCGACGAGGTGCGCGCCGGACTGGACGAGCTCCAGAAGCGCACGGGGGCGGACGAGCTGATGATCACGGCGAACGCCCACGGCGGTGGGGCCCGGCTGCGCTCCTACGAGCTGATCGCGGACGCGTACGGTCTGCCCGCGTGAAACCCGGGTGCCGGGGCGGAGTGGTCCATTCCCGAACGGCCTTGCCCGGGCTTCCTGAAGGCAGCCTTAAACCGCTCGTCATCGAGGGTGGCGAGCGGTTGCTTCTGCCCAAGTAGCGCATCTGACAAGGGGTTTCGCTGCGAGACGGGACTGGATTGGTCTAGTCCTCAAAGTGGTTCAGACCATTGACGCGGCGTTCGCGCGACGGCTATCACTTCTCCAACTCCCGTAACGCACACCCCCTTCGGAGGCCGTCCGTGCACGCCCGCAGACCCTTGATCGCCGCGCTCACCACCGCGGCACTCGCCCTCGGGGCGCTCACCGTGGCCGCCGGCCCCGGCTCCGCCCAGCCGGCCGCCGCTGCGGCCCCGTCCTCGGGCGGAGTGAAGATCGCGTACTACGACCAGTGGAGCGTGTACGGCAACGCCTTCTACCCCAAGCACCTCGACACCCGGGGCATCGCGGGCGAGCTGGACGTCATCAACTACTCGTTCGGCAACATCCACCCGACCGACCTCACCTGCTTCCAGGCCAACAAGGCGGCGGGCGACGACGACGACCCGAACGCCGGTGACGGCGCGGGCGACTCGTACGCCGACTACCAGCGCACCTTCGGCGCGGCCGACAGCGTGGACGGGGTCGCCGACACCTGGGACCAGCCGATCGTGGGCGTCTTCAACCAGTTCAGGGAACTGAAGGCCAAGTACCCCAAGCTGAAGATCAACATCTCGCTGGGCGGCTGGACCTACTCCAAGTACTTCCACGACGCGGCCAGGACCGACGCGAGCCGCAAGAAGCTCGTGGCCTCCTGCATCAAGCAGTACATCCAGGGCGACCTGCCCGTCGAGGGCGGCCACGGCGGCCCCGGCACCGCGGCCGGGATCTTCGACGGCATCGACATCGACTGGGAGTACCCGGGCTCGCCCGACGGCCACCTCGGCAACCACTACGGCCCCGAGGACAAGGCCAACTTCACCCTGCTCCTCGCCGAGTTCCGCAAGCAGCTCGACGCCCACGGCGCCGCGAACGGCGGGAAGAAGTACCTGCTCACGGCCGCGCTCCCGGCCGGCCAGGACAAGATCCGGCACATCGAGACGGACAAGATCGGCGCGTACCTCGACTACGCGAACGTCATGACCTACGACATGCACGGCGCCTGGGACGGCGACGGGCCGACCTACCACCAGTCCCCGCTGCACTCGGGCGCCGGCGACCCGACGGACCCGATCGCCCCCGGCACCGAGAAGTACTCGATCGACAACGCCGTCGACGCCTGGCTCGACGGCGACGCGGCCTACGGGATCGCGGGCGGCTTCCCCGCGAACAAGCTCACGCTCGGGTACGAGTTCTACTACCGCGGCTGGAAGGGCGTCCCCGCGGGCGCGAGGAACGGCCTGGCCCAGCCGGCGACCGGCGCCTCGGCGGCCCGTCCCGTCAGCCGGCAGGCGGGCATCGCGCACTACAAGGAGCTCGGCGGCATCGTCGACAACCCGGCGACGACCTTCTGGGACGACGAGGCGAAGGCCGCGTACTTCCACAAGGACGGCGAGTTCTTCACCGGTCTGGACAAGCGGGCGATCCAGGCCCGCGCCGACTACGCGCACAGCCGCGGTCTCGCCGGCGCGATGATGTACTCCCTGCTCGGCCTGGACGCGGGCACGACCCTGTTCGACGAGGTCGTCGCGGCCGTCGGCTCCTCCCCGGTGGACCCGACCCCGACCCCCACCGACCCCACGCCGACCCCGACCCCGACGCCGACGCCCACCCCGACCGAACCGCCTGCCGGATGCACCGCGGCGGCCTGGAACCGGACCTCCACCTACACCGCCGACAACCAGGTCTCCCACAACGGCCGCACCTGGCGGGCCAAGTGGTGGACCCAGGGCGAGGAGCCCGGCACCACCGGCGAATGGGGCGTCTGGCAGGACCTCGGCGCCTGCTGATGCGCCCGGGGGCCCGCTCGCGGAGCACGCCTCTCCGAGCACCACCCCCTGAGCACCACCCTCCAGAGCACCGCCCCCGCCCGGGCCGTCACGGTCCGGCCGGGGGCGGTTTCCATGCCGGGCCGTGCCGACGGGTCCTGTCCTTCGGATCAGACCGCGAGCGGACTGACGCCGATCATCCCGGCGATCCGGTCCGGCGCCACCGCGCGCGAGTACAGCCAGCCCTGGCCGGTGTCGCAGCCGATGCGCCGCAGCCGTTCCGCCTGGCCCGCGGTCTCGACGCACTCGGCGGTGACGGTGAGGCCGAGCCGGTGGGCGAGTTCGACCATCGCCTCGACGATCGTCTCGTCGGCGGGGTTCGGGTGCGTGCCGTCGTCGTAGCGGAAGCCGCGCACGAACGATCCGTCGAGCTTGAGCACGGAGACCGGAAGACGGCTCAGATAGGCCAGGTTGGAGTAGCCCGTCCCGAAGTCGTCGATCGCGATCCGCACCCCCATGTCGCTCAGCGCCTGGAGCACCTGCAGCGGACGCCCCGCCGAGCCCATCACCGCGGACTCGGTGAGCTCCAGCTGGAGCAGGTGCGGCGCGAGACCCGTCTCCTCGAGGATCCCGGCCACGTCGGCGACAAGGTCGGAGTCCCACAGCTGGCGCACGGCGACGTTGACGCTCACGAAGAGCGGGGGGTCCGCGGGGTGTTCGAGCTCCCACGCACGGGCCTGCCTGCACGCGGTGCGGAGGATCCAGCGGCCCAGCTGGACGATCGAACCGTCCTCCTCGGCGATTCCGATGAACCGATTCGGCGCGAGCGTGCCGAACTGCGGGTGCCGCCAGCGCACCAGGGCCTCCACGCCCCGGACCGCACCGTCCGCCATGCACACGAGCGGCTGGTACTCCAGCGTGAACTCCCCCCGCTCCACCGCCGGTCTGAGCATGGACGACAGTGCCTGACGGGTCATCCGGTGGGCGTTGCGCTCCGGGTCGAAGAGCGTCCAGCGGGCCTTGCCGTCGGCCTTCGCCCAGTACAGCGTCGTGTCCGCGTCCTGCATCAGCTCGGTCGCGGTGGTGCCGTCCGCCGCGCGCTCCACCACACCGATCGAGGCGGACACCGACAGCCGCTGCCCGGACAGGTCGAACGGCTGCTGGAGCGCGGCCAGTACGGACCGTGCCAGATCGGCGAGCTGCTCCGTACCGGTGGAGTCCTCCACCAGGACGGCGAACTCGTCGCCGCCGAGCCGGGCCACGAGATGGCCGCCGCCGCGCGACTGGCCGTCCCGGTCCGCGCACTCGGTCAGCCGGGCCGCCACCGCCGTGAGCAGCCGGTCGCCCACCCGGTGGCCCAGGGTGTCGTTGACCGCCTTGAAGCCGTCGAGGTCGAGGTAGCACAGCCCGATCCGGCCCGTGCCGCCGTGCTCGTACGACGAGGAGTCGAGTGCGGTGCTGAGCCGCTCGAAGAACAGGGTGCGGTTGGGCAGCCGGGTCACCGGGTCGTGCATCTGGAGGTGGCGCAGCCGTGCCTGGAGTTCGCGACGCTCGCTGACGTCCGTGACCGAGAGCAGTACCCGCCCGCCGCCCGGCACGGGAGCGACCGTCACCTCGGCCCAGACGGGATGACCGTCCGCGTGTTTGAGCCGCCGGGTGCACCGGAACCGTGAGCTCCGCCCGTTCAGCACCTCTCCGTAGGCCAGCAGGGAGCGGCCGTCCGAGGCGAGGTCGACGAGGTCGGCGGCGGGCCGGGAGCAGAGGGCGTCCGGTTCGGCGCCGAGGAGCGCGGCGAGCGCGTCGTTCGCTGAGACGACGAGGCCCTCGTGGTCGACGAGGGCCATGGCGAGCTGGGAGGCGTTGAACGCGGCGCGGTAGTCCGCGAGTTGCGCCCCGGCCGGCAGGCCGGGGGCGGCGTCCGCCGGACCGGAGAGGGGCGCCGGGCGCTCACCCTCCGTGAGGGATGGATGGGCGCTTCCGGGTGCCGCGACGGTCGCGGGGCCCCGTCCTTCCGTGTGTCCGCTCACCGCTCGCTCCCGCAGTGCAGTCGTGTCGTTCAGCCCAGTCCGGGGCCGGAAACTCGGGAAAGTGTGCCGATCATAGAGGCTGGCCGGGTGGGCGTTCCAGCTTCGGGACCGTGATCAGGAGCACGGGAAGGTCCAGACCGATCGTTTCTGCACGGGTGAGAGCCAGGCCAGGGCTCTCGTGATCGGTTGTGACTTTCTGTGTATCACCGGGGTGTCGTCGTCTGCTCACCCGACCGGTGCAGCGGAACAGTGCGAATCATCATAAAACCGCACAAGCTGGGTTGGATGTCCCGCATTCCGCAGCCGGAGGTCCACGTGGAGGGTCAGCAGACGCTCGAGGATCCACCCGACGGGGTGGAACGGCCGACCCTGCGCGCCGGCGCCGCGGTGTTCACCTCCCTGGTGGCCCTCGCCGCGACGACCCTCGCGGCCGGTCCCGCCTCGGCCGACACCTCCCCGCACCCCTGCGCCCTGCCCCGGACCGCGGCCCACCACTCGCTCGGACTGGACAGCTGGAACTCCGCCTACCCGCGGCCCGACCGCGTCGTCGACGCCGTCATGGTCTTCCTCTCCTTCCCGGACTCCACCCCGCTGACCAGGCCCGACGACCTCGTCGCCGACCACTTCCCCGCGACCGGCGACTTCTTCCGCAGCGCCTCGTACGGGAAGTTCCTGCTGCGGCCGCACCCCGTGCGCAAGTGGATCCGGATGCCGAAGGCGTCGACCGAGTACCGCATAAAGCGGGACTGGGACGCCGGACGGCGCGCCGCGTACCTGAGGGACGCGGTCTCCGTCGCGGACCCGCTCGTGGACTTCTCCCGCTACGACGTCGTCTACCTGGTCGCCGACCCGGACGCCCCCGGGGTGGACTCCGACGCGACGAAGGTGGTCAATTTCGAGCAGGCGACCAAGGCCGACGGCACCGAGTTGAAACGGGCCGTCACGGTGTTCGAGCGCCATCCGCCCGACCGTCACGTCCTGGCGCACGAGACCGGGCACGTGTTCGACCTGCCCGACCTCTACCACCGGCCCACGGACGGCAAGGGCGACTGGGACACCCACGTGGGGGACTGGGACGTGATGGGCAGCCAGTTCGGCCTCGCGCCGGAGTTCCTCGGCTGGCACAAGTGGAAGCTGGGATGGCTGGACCGGGACCAGGTCCGGTGCGTCACCGGCCCCGCCGACCGCGTACTCACACTGGAGCCGCTGGCGGCCGCGCCCACGCCCGGACGCCCCGCGGGGACCAGGCTGGCGGTCGTCAGGACCGGGCAGAACAGTGCGCTGGCCATCGAGGCGCGCGGGGCGACGGGCAACGACCGGGACACCTGCAGGGAGGGCGTCCTGCTCTACCGGGTGCGGAACGAGGAGGCCTCGGGCGCCGGCCCCGTCGAGGTGATCGACACCCATCCGAGGAGCGGCGCCTGCTGGGACCGCTCGGTCTACCCGCAGCTGGCGGACGCCCCGCTCGGCGTGGGTGAGTCCTTCACCGTGCCGGGCGAGCGGGTGCGCGTCGAGGTGGCGGACCGTACGCGGACGGGAGCGTGGACGATCAAGATCACGACGGTGCGTTGAGCGGGCGGACGGACCACCGGCCGCCATCACGAAGAAGCCCCCCGCTTCCGCGAGGGGCTTCTTCCGTCTGTGCGCCGCCAGGGACTCGAACCCCGGACCCGCTGATTAAGAGTCAGCTGCTCTAACCAACTGAGCTAGCGGCGCCTGCTGACGTCGTAGACCTTAGCACCCTGATCGGCGGGAGGAAAAATCGATATACGCACCGTCGCCGCGGAGGTCGTACGGGCCGCCCGCACACAGGCCCAGAGCAGCACTTCCGGTCCCGGGAGCCACGGGTGCCGGGTGTCGGGGGCGACCACCCAGCGCGGACCGGTGCCACCCGCGGGCACCGGGGCGAGCGGCGGAACCGTGATCGCGTCGCCCGTGCCGTGGCAGAGCAGGGGCGGCACGGACCCGCCCCACTCCTCCCACTCCAGCAGGCTCGGCAGCCGCTGGGCCGTCCCGGGGGCGACGAACAGCAGCATCCTGCCGCGGTGGTGTGCGACCGGCCCCGACCCGGGGCCCTCCGACCACAGCCGGTCGAGCATCCGGCGCCCGAACATCGCGGGCACGTTCACCACGTCGAAGACGCCGCTCCCGCACGACACGACGAAGGGCGCGGACGGCCGCGACTCCCACAGCGCCAGCGAGGACCGCGGGTGCGTGCCGGCGGACGCGAGCCAGTCCGCGCCGGGCGCGGTGATCTGGGCGGTGTGGTGCCGCCCGTCCTCCCTGAGGAAGGCGAAGATGTCCCGCCGCCGCTCGTCGTGAAGGGCGGGACTGCACGGTGCGGCGCTGATGTCGTCTCGCGGCCGAGTACTCATGACGATTACGTGTACGCGGAGTCATCGACCGGTTTCCAGCAGTTGCCGAAATCGGGGACAGCGGGCGGGGGGAGGAGTATCTTGCCCCCCGGCATCCCCGGAGTCATATGCGGACGGCATCGGATGAGCGGGCCCGGACCCTCGTATGAGGCGGCGCCGGGCGTCCGCCGCGCGGGTGACGCTCCAGGGCCGGGCCGTCCCCCGTTTGAGCGGCGCCGGACACGGCCTACGGCCGGGGCGCCGGTCGGGGGTCGGGCCCCCGCAGCAGATCACGGCCGAAGTCGATCATGCGCTTCGCATAGTCCTCGCTCCACTCCGCCCGGCGCGCGATCTCCTCCGCCGTCAGCCGGTCGAAGCGGCGCGGGTCGGCGAGCTGCGCGGCGGCGATCGCCTGGTACTCCAGGGCGCGGTCCGTCGCCGCCTGGAACGCCTGCGTGAGCTCGGTCGCCCGTGCCAGCAGGTCCCGGGGGTCCTCGATCGACTCCAGATCGAAGAAGTGCTCCGGGTCGGAGGCGACCTCCGCGGGCTCGAAAAGCAGCGGTGAGGGCCGTACCCGCCGCTCGCTCCGCCCCGACGACTCCGCCATGCGCATCTCCTTCTCGTGCTTCCGGACCACCCCATTGTCCCGCTCCGCACAAGAGGGCAGGGACGGACGGCCCGGGCCCGGAAACCGGGCCGGGTCCGTTACGGCGTCCAGGTGACGCGGTGCTCCTCCAGGTGCGAGAGCACCGCGTGGTTCGCCTCCCAGCCGTCCGGGAACTTCACCGTGACGCCGAGTTGCACCGGCTCCGTCGACGGATGCTCGTCGAGCAGGTCGGTGACGCCGGCCCGGCACACCACGATGCAGGCGTGACGGTGCCGGGACGCCAGCACGCAGAGACGGCCCGTCTCCAGGTGGAAGGCCGTCGCGTCCGGGCGGCCCGACAGGGGGTGGAGCACGACGGTGACATCGAACTCCCGGCCCTGGAGCCGGTTGGCCGTGTCCACCGTCACACCCCCCACGCCCAGCTCCGCGAGCGCCGACCGCACCGCGGCGGCCTGGTCGCGGTGGGCCGTGCCCACGGCGACGCGGTCCGCGGTGAGCGGCACCGGGTCCGGGGAGCGCTCCGAGACCGACGCGCCTCCGCGGTCCAGCAGCCGCCGGACGACCAGTGCCACGGCGCGTACCGCCTCCGGATCCGTGCGCGGGGTGTGCCGGGCGGGCAGCTCCAGCAGGCCCCAGCCGGACTCGGCCGCCTCGTCCAGCACCCGGTCGGGGCCCGAGCCGTCCGACGCGACGCCGAACGCCAGCCGCCGGTCGCCCGCCCCCGTACCGCTGCGGAAGGGCGTGTACGGGTAGAACGCCCCCGAGACCAGGGGCGCGGCCGAGGCCGGCAGCCGCCAGGACACGGGCAGCCGGTGCTGCGGCAGCTCCGGGTTGTGGGCGAGCAGCGTGGACACCGCGCTCGCCGACGGGTCGTACGACAGCCCGGCCCACTGCTCGGCCCCGACCACGGAGAACGGGTCGAGCTGGCCCGGGTCCCCGACGAACAGCGCCCTCTCGAACAGCCCCGCCACGGCCAGCAGCGCGTCCGAGCGCATCTGGTACGCCTCGTCCACGATCGCGTGGCGCCAGGGCTCGACACCCTTGACGTGCGCCCATTTCGCGGCGGTCGAGATCACCACGTCCAGCCCGGCGAGGTCGCCGGCCTTCGCCGACTTCCGTACGTTCGGGAGTCCGTCGAGCGTCCTGTCGTACGGGTCGGGGTCGTTGCTGTGCAGCCGGCCGACCGGGAGCTCCGGCTCCTTCTCCGCGAGCCGCACCACCAGGTCGTCGACCTGGGCGTTGGTCTGCGCCACGACCATCAACGGGCGCCCGGCCGAAGCGAGTTCGCGTGCCGCCCGCACCACGAGCGTCGACTTCCCGGCGCCCGGAGGGGAGTCCACGACGACACCGCGCGCATCCCCGTGGAGGGTGTCCTCCAGGATGGCCGCGGTCGCGCGGGCGGCCTCCGAGCCGGGGTCGAACAGCGGGATCACGGTACCCGTCACAGCAGGTCCTCCGGGGTCACGGCGTCGGGGCTCTCGGCGGCGTCGGTACGCGGCGGACCGCCGTGCGTCCACGGCGTGTCCTCCGGCTCGGGCAGTTTCGGCCCGCCGCGCTGGTCGTGTTCGAACAGCGTCCAGGCGACGGTCTCGCCCGCTTCCGGCACGGACCCCTCCGCCGGGTCCCTGGAACGGCCCATCCTGTCCAGCAGCCGCAGGACGATCGCGCCGTCCTCCTCGTACCGCACGAACTCGGCGGACTGCGGCTTTCCGTCCAGCGAGCGGTAGGCCTTCACCCCGGCGCCCAGATGGGGGCTGTCGTCCGAACGCACCGTCAGCAGCGGTCGGGGCGAGGGGCGTTTGGACTCGGACCAGGCCATGACCACCTCGGTGATCACGCCGACGAACGCCTCGCCCGCGAGCCGCCGCCCCGCCAGCACCAGCGGATCGTCCAGCGCCTCCTGCGCCTCCAACTGCGCCTGGGCCGTCTCGCGGGCGGCCAGCTTCTGCGCGGCGGTCACCGCGTCGTCGCGGCGCGGCTGAGGGGGCTCACCGGCCCGCACCCGGTCGCGGTGAGCGGTGAACGACCAGCGGTCGCGGGTCCAGCGGTCGGCGACGTGCGGGCCCTCCGGGAGTGCCCGGAGCAGGCCGATGCCGTCCCACACGGCGTCCCACGTGGGCCGCAGCACTCCTTCGAGCAGCGCGCGGATCTCCCGCTCGGCCGAGGTGAGCCGGGCCAGTTGCTCGTCGGCAGCGGCGCCGTCCTCGGCGGCGGCGAGCGCCTGGCGTGCACGGTCGTACCGCTCCATCGCGGGCGCGAGGAGCTTGTTGTCGAACGCCGGGTCCGTCGCGGGCCCGGCCGGCGGGCACACCAACTGGCCCCGGCCGTCCCGCTCCACCTCGGCCCGGAGCGCCGCCTCGGCGCCGGACCCGCCGTCCGGCGGGGCGATCCAGGCGAGCAGCGCGCCCAGGTGCTGGTCCTCCAGATGGGACTGCCCGGTCGCCCAGTGCCGGCCCAGCGCGTCCGTCATCGCGAGCAGCAGGGACGAGCCGGGCACCCGGGCCCGCTCGCCGTAGTGCGTCAGCCAGCGCCCGAGCAACGGCACTCGCGGGGGCGCCGGGTAGGGCGTGTCGGGGTCCTGCTCGGCGGTGCGGCGGAACCGCATGGACCGCCCCAGGAGGCGCACGAAGTCGACGCCGGGCCTGCTGGGCACGACGAGCTGGGGCGCGTCCGCGCACAGCTCCACCTCGACCTTGACCCGCTTGCCGGTCTCCGGGTCCGTCTCGTTGCGCTCGGCGGGCTCCACGTCGTCGGCGTAGCCGTCGAGGTACGGAAGCAGCGTCTCCGCCAGCTCGGCGAGGAAGGCGAACCGCAGCTCACGGTCCCTCGGCTGGGCGACGGCCAGCAGACGCGGCGCGTCCCGGTCCGTGCCCACGAGCGCCCCGAGCGGGGCGCCGGCCTCACCGGCCGTGGTGAGGGGGACGAACACCAGTGGGCGCGACGAGAGATGCCGGTGCCGCACGGTGGCGAGCGGCTGCGCCCGCCCGCTCTCGACCGCCTCAAGCCGGGCGAGCGTGTTGATCAGCGACATCCCGGCCCCCTCAGGACGGCGTCCGTCACCGAGGCCGCGCCCCTCGCGTGGGAGCCGGCCGCTGCGCACCCGGGCCTCGCATCCCGGCCCGCGCAGGCGGTGCCCCGCCTCGTCGTGGTCCGGGGCTCCCAGCCGCGGTTCCGCGGACCGCGAACCCCGATGCGGGCCGTCATGCCGTCCCCCGACCCGCGACCGCGTCCTCGCGCACGCCCGTACCCGGCGCCTGCACGCCGAGCGCGCCCGCGCCCAGCGCCTCCGCGCGGAGGCGCTGGGCGCGGCGCAGCGCGGAGACCGTCGGGTCCGCCGGGTCGCCCGACTCGCCGCGGGCCGCCGAGAGGACCTCGCCGACCGCGGTCAGTCCGCCCAGCTCGCCCCGCACCGCCCGGCCCAGGGACTCGACCGCGCCGGCGGACCGGGCCCGCTCGCGGCAGTGGAAGGCGAGCTCGCAGGCGGACAGGCATTCGGGGGCGTAGGCGGAGGGGACCGACTCGACGGCCGACGCCAGTTGGGCGGACGAGCAGGACTCCACGTCGAAGCTGACGCCGTCCGGCAGCGCCGAGGCGATCTCCTCGACCCGGGTCAGCCGCGCCAGCTGCCGCCGGGTGACGGAGAGCTGTTTGCGCACGTCGACGGCCGACGCGGTCGGCAGGTTGGAGAAGTCCTTCGGGCAGACCAGGAGGACGGAGTGGTCCACGGACGCGTCCTTCGTCAGCGCCGCGACCCGCTCCAGCGCCAGGACGTACACCGCGGCCTGGCGGGCCGCCGCGCCGACCTTCGACGGATCGGCGGAGCTGTCGACCATCGGGAAGGACTTGATTTCGACGACCGTCCACCGGCCGTCGGGGTGCACGACGACGGCGTCCGGCTCGAGGTACGCCGGCGAGCCCGCGACCTCCAGCGCCAGCATGGGGTGGTCGAGCAGCGTCCATGCCCCCGCCCCCGTGGCCTCGCGCAGGGCCAGCGCGGTGCGCGCCGCGCGCCCCTCCGGGCCGGCCGCGGCCAGATCGGGGACGTGCGCCCCGTGCGGGTCGGCCACCCCGAGCAGTCTCAGCAGTTCCGTGCCGCCGTCTGCCTTGACTCTCGCCTCGAACGCGTTGCCCCGCATGAAGGCGAACTGGGACTGGCCGAAGGTGGCGGGCGAGCCCAGCGCCCGGGCGAGCGCCGCCTTGTCCACCCCCGCGCCGTCCAGCAGCGCACGCCGCTTGCACCCGGGGTTCGCGGCGAGGGCCGCCAGCGCCCGGGCGTCGAGCGGATGCGGCGCGGTGGACGGCCCGCGCAGCTCGGCCAGCCGCTGCCGGAGCGCTGTCGCGGGCGCCTGGGGGAGAGGTCCGCTGTCGAGGGATGTGCTCACCCGCGGAAGTCTCGCATCCGCCACCGACAACGGGGGAGCGGTCTCCTGACCCGGCAGCCCGCGCGCCCTCCCGCACTCCGTTCCGCACGCCATTCGCGCGACCCCGCCGCGACGTCTCGCGCGCCTCGGCCCGCAGTCGCCCACCGGTCGTGACCGGTGCGGCGGCGTCTTCCGCAGTGTCCTCCGCGCCCCGCCCCGCGACCTGCCCCCGCGACCCGCGGTCCGCCCCGGGCCGGACCCCGTCCGGGGCCCGGTCGGCGGTCCGCCCCGCCCGTCCGGTGAGCTGCGGCTGCAGGGCGACACGGCTGTGGCGACCGTCGACGTACGCCGTACAGGAACCCGTCCTTCCGTCGTTCGCCGCGTCATCGCCGGGCGCCCGCCGGGACCGCCGGTGATGATGGACCCATGGCACCGCGCATATTCCTGGCCCGGCACGGCCAGACCGAATGGTCCCTGCTCGGCCGGCACACCGGCCGCACCGACATCCCGCTCCTCGACGAGGGCCGCCGCTCGGCGAAGCTCCTGGGGGAGCGCCTGCACAGATCCCCCTGGGGCGGCCTCCCGGACGTCGAGGTCCGCACGAGCCCGCTCTCCCGCGCCCGCGAGACCTGCGACCTCGCCGGATTCGGGGACCGGGCCCAGGACTGGGACGCGCTGATGGAGTGGGACTACGGCGCGTACGAGGGCAGGACGCAGGCGGAGATCCAGGAGACGGACCCCGACTGGTTCATCTGGCGGGACGGCGTTCCCGTCGGGGTACCGGGCGCGGCCTCACGGGGGGAGACCCTGGCGGAGCTCTCCGACCGCGCCGACGGGATCATCGAGAACGTGCGTTCGGCCGACCGCGACGTGCTGGCGTTCGCGCACGGGCACATCCTGCGCGTCCTGTGCGCCCGCTGGCTCGGCGAGGACGTGTCCTTCGCCGCCCGCGTCAAGCTGAGCCCCGCCAGTCTCTCGGTGCTCGGCTGGGCCTACGGCGCCCCGGCGGTCGACCGCTGGAACGACACGGGCCACCTCGGTACCTGAGGCCCGCTCAGACCCGGGCCGCCGCGGTCGCGGTCGCCGCATGGCGGTCGAGGAACGACGCCACCCCGGGCGTGCCCCGGCGCGACCCGAGAACGCGGGCCGTGTCGGCGAGCATCGCCCGGATGCGGGTGGACTCGACGTCGCCCTCCAGGGCGTCGAGCACCTGCTCGCCGACCGCGGCCGCCTCGGCGGGCGCGTCGGCACGGGCGAGGTCCGCGGCGAGCTGGGCCCGGTAGAGGGCGAGGTTCCGGGCGAAGTGCGGGTCCTGCAGCGCCGCCGCCCGGTGCGCGTGACGGGCGGCGCGGGGCCAGTCGCCGAGCGCCGACCAGCACTGGGCCTCCAGGGCCTGGAGCTCCGGTTCGCCGAAGAACGACATCCACTCCGGGTCCGTGTCCGAGGGGCCGCGGCCGAAGAGCGTCTGGGCGCGGGACAGCGCGCGCTCGCAGCCGGGACGGTCGCCGAGCCCGGCCCAGGCGCCCGCCTCGCGCAGGGTGAGCAGTGCCAGCAGCCGGTCCGAACCGAGCTGTCCCGCCGCCCGCTGCCCCGCCTGGGCGGCGCGCACCGCCTCCCGGTGCCGGCCGGCGTCCCGGGCGAGGAACGAGGTGTTGCAGAAGGCGTGCGCCTCCAGCGCCGTGTCGCCGGCGACGCGTGCGGTCGCCAGCGCCTCCGCGTAGTGGGAGCGGGCGTCCTCCAGCCGGCCCGAGTCGTGGGCCAGCCAGCCGACGGAGATGGCGAGTTCGCCCGCGCCCGCGGCCAGCCGGTCCGCCGTCGAGCCGCGCGTGGTGGCACCGGCGTCGAGCAGCGCGTAGGCGGCGCGCAGCGGCTGCGCGGCCCGTCTGTAGAGCCCGTCCGCGCCGTGGCGGTCGTCGAGCAGCCGGATCTGCCGCACCGCGGCCTCGACGGCACTCACCTCGGACGCGCCGACCCGCTGCCGGGGCAGGTCGGAACGCAGGGCCTCGGTGCCGGGCAGGGGGCCGAACCCCAGGGACGCGGCCGCCACGGTGACGGTGCCGCCGGTCATGAACGCGCGACGCAGCACGTCGCTCTCCTCGTTGCTGTAGGTGCTGTTGGTGCGGTTGGTGCTGTTGCTGCGGTCTTTGCTGTTGGTGCCGTTGCCGCTGTAGTACGGGTCCGGGGGCCGTGGCGTTCGCCCGCGGGCCGCGCGGCCCCGGACCGTCTCGCGGTCCGAGAACCCCAGATCCGCCAGCGTCAGGCCCGGGAACATGTGGAGGAAGACCCGTTCGTAGGCGTAGTTGGGACAGCGGATCTCACCCGCTTCCACCCGGCCGACGTAACGGGCGTCACAGGCCACCTGTTCGCCGATCTCCCGCGCCGCCCGCCGGACGAGCGCGGCGAACTCGCCGGGCGAGCGCTGTCCGCGCAACTGCCGGAACCTGAGGTTGGGAACTGCCCGTGACGACGCCATGGCCGAGCCCTCTCCTGTGCCACTCCCGGAGCCTCCAGATCCGTGCGGATGTGAGATGCCTGGCTCCGGCGGAGGAAGAACGTACCTGCTGTGACGGGTCCGCCACGCAGCGTTTGGCTACAAACGGGATATCTCACCCACGATCTGCCATGAACTGCCACCCTTTGCGGCGGCGTGCCGCCGTAGCCCTTGACGCCGACGGGCGTTGAACCGTGCGGGGACGCGGTACGTGCCCCTGCTCGGCGAGGAGGGTTCCCTTGTTGGAGGTTGGCGTGGATACCAGCGGCGGCTCACGGACGAGTGCCCAGCACCTGCCCACCCAGGAGTACAGCGTGGCACCGGGCCCGGCCGCACCGGGACCCGGTGGCGCCGAAGAGCCCTGCGACCTGGTGACCGTGCCCGCCAGGCAGGGTCTCGAGGCGGTGGACATCCTGCGCCGCGGCGGTGCGCCCGTCGTCGGCCCCGTGCTCCACGACGGAAGCTGCGACACCCTCGGCTTCCTGGTGCCGTCCGGCACGGCCGCGTGCTGGGACATGCCCGGCAGCGCGTGCACGGAGACGTCGGGCCGGGGCATCCGGATCCCGGGCGCCTCGGCGGGTGCCCCGGTGGGCCCGGCCTCGGAGGCCTCGATGGCGGGCTCGGACTGGCTGCTGCCGCCCGGCGACACCGACCAGGCCCCGCTCACCGACCCGGTGATGCTCCGCGAGGCCCTGGGCGAGGCGGCCCGCATGATCGAGGCCGCGGACAGCATCTAGGCCAGGCCGTGATGCGGAAGCAGCTCCGTCCGCCCGCAGCGCGGGGTCTGCGGCGTCCGGTGCGTGCGATCGCAGGACGGAGGATCGTCCTCGTACTGGACGTACGTGGATGACTCCGACAACGCAGCGAGCGTGCGTGCCGGGCGTCGCGGGCCAGGAGGGACTTTCGCCACACGGCCTGGTGCCGCATCAGGCAACGTTCCGCCCGTCGCGACGCCCGTCACGGCGACTCGCGGCGGTGCCGAATCCACCGAGGAGACCCACTGCGAGGTCGATCCGGAGCCTTGCGCCCCTCGGCCCGGAGGGCCGGGGGAGACCCCATGCACCGGACGCCGCTGCTCGGCGGGCGAACCTCGCCCGACGCGGCAGTGGGTCCCGGCACATCCCGCCCGGCACGGGCGGCCGTCCCCCCGGGAAACCGGCCACACCGGCGCCCGTCGCCACGCGCGTACCCGACCGCACCGGCGCCCGTCGCCACGCGCGTACCCGACCGCACCGGCGCCCGTCGATAATGGCCGTGTGGCGAGAAACAGACAGCGCGGTCGGTCCCGGGCGGCGGAAGGGGTCGTCGAGGCCGTGGACGGCGGGCTCGCCGAGCTGGTACCCGACCGCGACCGGCCCCGCGGCTGGACGCTGCTGATCGACGGGGCGCCGCAGTCCCACGTCGACCTGGACGATCCCGGCCTGCTGACCTTCGAGTACCAGCGTCGTCTCGGGCACGTCATCGACCTCGCCGCACCCGCCGGCCGGCCGCTGCAGGCCGTCCACCTCGGCGGTGGCGCATTCACCCTCGCGCGGTACCTCGCGGCGACCCGCCCGCGCTCCACCCAGCAGATCGTCGAGGTGGACGGACGCCTCGTCCGGCTCGTCCGCGACCGGCTCCCGCTCGACCCGGGCGCCCGGATACGGGTCCGTTCCGTCGACGCCCGGGCCGGACTCGGGAAACTTCCCGACGGCTGGGCCGACCTCGTCATCGCCGACGTCTTCAGCGGCGCGCGCACCCCCGCGCACCTCACCAGCACCGAATTCCTCGCGGAGGTGCGGCGGGTGCTGAAGCCCGGCGGGACCTACACCGCCAACCTCGCGGACGGCCCGCCGCTCGCCCATCTGCGCGGGCAGATCGCGACCGCCGCGACCGTCTTCCCCGAGCTCGCCCTCGCCGCCGACCCGACCGTGCTGCGCGGCCGCCGCTTCGGGAACGCCGTACTCGTGGGCTCCGACCGGCCGTTGCCCGTCGCCGAACTGACCCGACGGGTGGCGAGCGACCCGCACGCCGGTCGGGTCGAACACGGCAAGGTGCTCACGGACTTCACCGGCGGCGCGGTCGCCGTGACCGACGCGGCCGCCAAACCCTCGCCGGTGCCGCCGTCCTCCGTCTTCCGCTGAGGCCCGGCACACGGGCGCCGAGCCCCGGCACGGCTTCGGCGCGGAGGGCTCAGCGTTCCTCGATCTCGACGCGCGGCGCGGTGTCGTGCCAGGTGCAGAAGACGTCGATCTCCCGGCCGTTCTGCGAGAACGTCACCCGGATGTAGGTCGGCTGCTTCCAGATCTGCATCGTCCAACTGCCCGAAGGAGTCGCCGAGACCAGCTCGGCCGAACCGGGCCCGATGTCGAACGCGACCCGTCCGCCCTCGACCGTGTAGCTCTTCACATTGCCCGAAGGCGGCGGCGACCAGGGGCTCTTGCTCCTGCTGGGGGGCGCCGCCGGCTTCCCGGCCGGCGGGGTCGCGGCCGGGGGGCCGCCGCCGTCCTCCGGCTCCTCGGACGACGGCGCCGGACTCGGCGTGCCGGGGCCGGGCGTCGAGGACGACCGGGGGGCGGACACCTGCGGGGTGCGGGCGTCGGCCGTGATGGGCAGGGCGCGCGGCCTGTCGTACGCCGTGCCCGCCATCACCGTGTGCACACCCCACCACGAGAGTGTGACCGCCGCGCCCGTGGCGAGCGACCACGCCATGGCGTGTACGAGTCCTCTCCGCATCCGGGCCATCTTGCACCACGTCCGTCGTCCCTGTCCCAGGGGGACTCCGTTACTCCGGATGGCGTACGGTGCCGCCCATGGCAAGTGTGCTCGTGGTCGAGGACGACCAGTTCGTGCGCTCCGCCCTCATCAGGCACTTGACCGAGGCCTCCCACACCGTCAGGAGCGTCGGGACGGCCCTGGAGGCGCTGCGCGAAGTGGCCCATTTCCGGTTCGACGTCGTCATTCTCGACCTCGGACTGCCGGATCTCGACGGGGCCGAGGCGCTGAAGATGCTGCGCGGAATCACCGACGTACCCGTGATCATCGCGACCGCGCGGGACGACGAGACGGAGATCGTGCGGCTCCTCAACGACGGCGCGGACGACTACCTCACCAAGCCGTTCTCGGTGGAGCACCTGTCGGCGCGGATGTCGGCCGTGCTGCGCCGGTCGCGCGCCGCCGCCGGCGAGGCTCCGCCCAGCAGGGTCATCCAGGTCGGCGGACTGTCCATCGATCCGCTGCGCCGGCAGGCGGAACTGGACGGCAGCCGACTCGATCTGACCCGGCGCGAGTTCGACCTGCTCGCCTTCCTGGCCGGGCGTCCGGGTGTCGTCGTCCCCCGCAGGGAACTGCTCGCCGAGGTGTGGCAGCAGTCCTACGGGGACGACCAGACCATCGACGTGCACCTGTCCTGGCTGCGACGGAAGTTGGGGGAGACCGCCGCGCGCCCCCGCTATCTGCACACCCTCCGCGGCGTCGGGGTGAAACTGGAGCCGCCGCGATGAGATGGGCCCTGGTCAGGGTGTCCCTGGCCGTCACCACGATGGTCGTGCTCGCCTTCGCCGTACCGCTCGGGCTCGTCGTCCAGGAGATGGCCAGGGACCGGGCCTTCTCCAACGCCGAGCGGCAGGCCGCCGCGATCGGCCCGACGCTGTCCATCACCACCGACCGGCGGCAGCTGGAGCGGGCCGTCGCTTCCACCCAGGCCGGGGCGGCGGGGCGGATGGCCGTGCACGTCCCCGCCTCGGGGGAGACCGGGGGCCAGGATCTGGAGATCGGCATCCGGCGGGCCACCGTCAGGGACCTCGCCACCACCCAGCGGATCGGACGCGCGTCCATCACGGAGGTCACGGACGGCTCCGCGCTGCTGCAGCCCACCGCGCTCAGCTCGGGGAAGATCGCGATCGTCGAGGTGTACGTCCCCGAGGGCGAGGTCAGCAACGGTGTGACCACCGCCTGGCTGGTGCTCGCGGGCGTCGGCGTCGCGCTGGTCGTCGGCTCCGTCGCCGTCGCCGACCGGCTCGGTGTACGGATGGTGCGGCCCGCCCAGCGGCTGGCGGGCGCCGCGCACGACCTCGGCGAAGGACAGCTGGGGGCCAGGGTGCCGGAGGAGGGGCCCACCGAACTGCGGTCCGCGGCCGTCGCCTTCAACTCCATGGCCGACCAGGTCGTCCAGCTGCTCGCCAATGAGCGCGAGCTGGCCGCCGACCTGTCGCACCGGCTGCGCACCCCGCTGACCGTGCTCCGGCTCAACGCGGCCTCGCTGGGCACCGGCCCGGCGGCCGACCAGACCAGGGCCGCCGTCGAGCAACTGGAGCGCGAGGTCGACACGATCATCCGTACGGCGCGGGAGGCCAAGCCCCAGACCCAGGCCACCGGGCCGGGCGCGGGCTGCGACGTCTCCGAAGTCGTCCGGGAGCGGATGGAGTTCTGGTCGGCGCTCGCCGAGGACGAGGGGCGCAAGGTGCGCCTCGCGGGCGTGGACCGCCCGGTGCGCATCCCCGTGGCGAGGCCCGAACTCGCCGCCGCCCTGGACGCGCTGCTGGGCAACGTCTTCCGCCACACGCCGGAGGGCACCGCCTTCTCCGTCGACGTGCACAACGGCGACGACGCCGTGATCGTGCTCGTCTCGGACGCCGGCCCCGGCATCGCCGACCCGGAGGCGGCCCTGACCCGCGGCAACAGCGGTGCCAGGGACGGTTCGACGGGGCTCGGCCTGGACATCGTGCGGCGGGTCGCCGAGTCGACCGGCGGCGACGTCCGCATCGGGCACTCCGTGCTGGGCGGTACGGAGGTCCGCATCTGGATCGGCTTCGGGGGTGCCTCGCAGCGCCCGCAGGGCCGGATCGGCCACCGCACCAAGCGGCGCAGGAAGGGCGGTTCAGGAAGCCGCAGGGGCGCGGAGGTCTGAGGCCGCGGGGCGCGCACGGTTAATCGCTCCCGATGCCGTCCTTAAGCGCACCCTAAGAACCCCGACCGCCGTCCGGATCAGGCGCTTTGTCCGTTCCGGGGTCGCTAGCGTGCTGCCGCACCCCCACTTCCGTCGACGCAGAGGCAGGCACACGCGATGGGCACCAGCACGCACCGGCGCAGGGCGAGCGGCAGAGCGAAGGCGATCGGCGCGGTCGCCGCCGCCGCGGTCGTCGCCGGCGCGGCGTTCGCGTTCACCGGGACGGCGCAGGCGGCCGCGGTGGGCGCCGCGTACACCAGGACCAGCTCCTGGGACGGCGGCTACACCGGGCAGTACGTCATCACCAACGACAGCGGCGAGGCCCGCTCCGGCTGGACGCTCGAGTTCGACCTGCCCGCCGGTACGCGCATCGGCTCCCTCTGGAACGGCGACCACACCTTCAGCGGACGGCACGTCACCGTCAGGCCGGCGAGCTGGAACAAGGAGCTCGCCCCCGGCGCGTCGGTCACCGTCGGCTTCGTCACCTCCGCGAGCGGCGCGGCCGGCGACCCGTCCGGCTGCCTCATCGACGAGGTGGCCTGTTCCCCCGACGGCGGCGCCACGCCGAGGCCCAGCGGACGCCCGACCGAGCAGCCCGCGCCGTCCCCCACGGCGAGCGCTACCACGAAGCCCCCGGCCCCCACCGCCACGGCCACGCAGTCGCCCACCGCCCCACCGACGGCCACCGTCACCGCCACGCCCCCGTCCGCCGACGGCGCCGGGAGGTTCGCCCCGTACATCGACACGTCCCTGTACCCGGCGTACGACATGCTCGACACCGCGGCCAGGACCGGGGTGAAGGACTTCACGCTCGCCTTCGTCACCTCCGGCGGCGGCTGCGCCCCGCTGTGGGGCGGCGTCACCGACCTCGCGAACGACAGGGTCGCCGCCCAGATCTCCGCGCTGCGTGCCAAGGGCGGCGACGTCCGGGTCTCCTTCGGCGGCGCGGCCGGCCATGAGCTCGCCCTCAACTGCGCCACCTCCGGCGAACTCGCCGCCGCGTACGGCAAGGTCGTCGAACGGTACGGGCTCACCAAGGTCGACTTCGACATCGAGGGCGCCGCGCTGCCCGACGCGGCCGCCAACACCCGCCGTTCGCTGGCCATCGCCCAGCTCCAGAAGAAGCATCCGGGGCTGGACGTCTCGTTCACCCTGCCCGTCATGCCCGAGGGGCTCACCCAGCCGGGGGTCGATCTGCTCGCCGACGCCAGGAGGAACGGCGTGCGGATCGACGCGGTCAACATCATGGCGATGGACTACGGGCCGGCCTACAGCGGCGACATGGGCACCTACGCGATCCAGGCGGCCACCGCCACCCAGGCCCAGATCAAGGGCGTCCTCGGTCTCTCCGACGCCGCCGCGTGGAAGACCGTCGCGGTCACCCCGATGATCGGGGTCAACGACGTCACGACCGAGATCTTCACGGTCGACGACGCGACGCAACTGGTCGACTTCGCGAAGTCGAAGGGGATCGGGTGGCTGGCCATGTGGTCCTCGACCCGCGACAAGCAGTGCCCGGGCGGGGCGCAGAACTCCGCCGACGCGACGTGCAGTTCGATCCTCCAGCAGCCGCTGGCGTTCACGAAGGCGTTCGCCGCCTACTCGTAGCCGTCCATGCCGTGGCCACGGCACCGGTGGGGCTCCCTCCCGCACCACCGGTGGCCCGAGGCGACGGCACCCCCACGGCGCGCCCCGGCCGGTGACCCCCCACCCGGCCGGGGCGCGCGCCCGTTGCGGCCCTCAGCAGCCGGGGAGCATCCCCGTCCGGGCCAGCTCGCCGTACCAGCGGGCGCTGGACTTCGGGACGCGGGCCTGGGTGTCGTAGTCGACGTACACCGCGCCGAAGCGCTTCCCGTAGCCGTACGCCCACTCGAAGTTGTCCAGCAGGGACCAGAGGAAGTAGCCGCGGACGTCCGCGCCGTCCGCCATCGCGCGGTGCACGGCGGACAGATGGCCGTGGAGGTAGCGGATCCGTTCGGGGTCGTGCACGCTCCCGTCGGCGCCCGGCTTGTCGGGGTAGGCGGCGCCGTTCTCGGTGATCACGAGCGGCAGCCTCGGGGCCTCGCGGGTGTAGCGCATCAGCAGCTCGTGGAGGCCCGTCGGGTCCACCGGCCAGCCCATGTCCGTGACGTCGCCCGGCGCCCGGTGGAAGACGACCGCGTCGGCACCCGGCCAGGGGGAGTGGGGGGCGGCGCCGTGGCCGTCCTTCCGCTCCCGCGGTCCGTCACTGTCAGTGGCGGCGGATACAACGGTGGGTGAGTAGTAGTTGATGCCCAGGGAGTCGAGGGGGTGCCGGATGGCGGCCAGGTCGTCGGCGTGGACGAAGGACCAGTCCGTGAGGTGTTCCGTGTCCGTGAGGAGGTCCGCGGGGTACGTGCCGTGGAGCATCGGGTCGGTGAAGACGCGGTTGGCCAGGGCGTCGATCCTGCGCCGGGCGTCCAGATCCGCCTCCGAGTCCGTCCTGGCCCTGACCGCACTGGGGTTGACGCTCACGGACACCTGGCCGCGGGCGGGCAGAGCGGTGCGCAGCGTCTGGGCGGCCAGCCCGTGAGCCAGGTTCAGATGGTGCGCGGCGCGGAGGGCGGCCACGGGATCCGTGCGGCCCGGGGCGTGCACGCCCGAGGCGTACCCCAGGAACGCGCTGCACCAGGGCTCGTTGAGCGTGGTCCACCGCTCCACCCGGTCGCCCAGCGCGTCGGCGACGATGCGGGTGTAGTCGGCGAAGCGGTGCGCCGTGTCCCGCTCGGGCCAGCCGCCGGCCGTCTCCAGCTCCTGCGGCAGGTCCCAGTGGTACAGGGTCAGTACGGGCGTGATGCCGTGGTCCAGCAGGTCGTCGACGAGCGCCCGGTAGAAGTCGAGGCCGCGCTGGACGGCCGGGCCCCGGCCGGTGGGCTGCACCCGTGGCCAGGAGACCGAGAAGCGGTAGGCGTTGACCCCGAGCTCGGACATCAGCCGGACGTCGTCCGCGCGGCGGTGGAAGTGGTCCACGGCGACGTCGCCGGTGTCCCCGTTCTCCACCTTGCCGGGCGTGTGGCTGAAGGTGTCCCAGATCGACGGCGTGCGGCCGCCCTCCCCCACCGCGCCCTCGATCTGGTAGGCGGCGGTGGCGGTGCCCCACAGGAATCCGGGCGGAAAGCTGACGGTCATCAAGGAGCTCCCGATGTGTGAAGGAGGAGGAAGTGGAGGCGGTGTCAGCCCTTGACCGCGCCCTGCATGATGCCGCCGACGATCTGCCGGCCGAAGACCACGAAGGCGAGCAGCAGCGGCAGCGTGCCCAGCAGCGCACCGGCCATGATCACCGACTGGTCGGGGATGTAGCCGCGGCCCAGTCCGGTGAGCGCCACCTGGACCGTGGGACTGCCGTTCTGCGTGAGGGCGATGATCGGCCAGAAGAAGTCGTTCCACGCCATCACGAAGGTGAGCATCCCGAGGACCGCCATCGCGGGCCGGGCCGCCGGGAAGACCACGTGCCACACGACGCGCCAGCTGCTCGCCCCGTCCGTCCGGGCCGCCTCGATCAGCTCCGTCGGCAGCGCCTCGCTCAGGTACTGCCGCATGAAGAACACACCGAAGGCACTGACGAGCGTGGGGAGGATGACGGACTGCAGCCGGTCGGTCCAGGACAGTTCCGCGATCAGCATGTACAGCGGGACGACGCTGAGCTGCGGCGGGACCATCATCGTGCCGATCACCAGCAGCATCAGGAGGTTCTTGAACCGGAAGCGGAGCTTGGCGAAGGCGAAGCCGGCGAGGGTCGAGAAGACCACGGTGCCGGCCGCGACGGACCCCGCCACGACGGTCGTGTTGAGCAGCGCCGCGCCCATGTTGGCGTCGGTCCAGGCGATTTCGAGGTTCTTGAACAGGTTGCCGCCGAACCAGAACGGCGGGGGAGTCTGGGCGAGCCGGGTGTTGTTGCGGGACGCCGCGATCGCCGTCCACACCAGCGGGAAGAGCGAGCCCAGGGTGAACACGATCAGCACGGCATGGGTGATGCGCCCGCCGTGCAGGTGCCGGCCGGCGCGCACCCGCGGGCGCCCGGTGGTCGTCGCGGGCCCGGTGATGGCCGGCTCTTCGGTGGTCTTCAGCACGTCAGCCCCTTAGGCGCTCTTGCGGAGCCGGCGGACGAGCAGCCAGTTCACCGCGCCGATCAGCAGCAGGATCAGGAACATCGTCCAGGCGATCGCCGAGGCCCGGCCGAGATGGAGGTTCACCCAGCCCTGTTCGTACAGATAGAGCCCGAGCGTCTGGAACTGGTGGTCGGCGCCGCCCGTCGCCCCCGCCCCGCCGTTGAACAGCAGGGGCTCGCCGAACAGCTGCGTCGCGCCGATCGTCGACACGACGCACGTGAACAGGATCGTCGGCCGCAGCGACGGGATGGTCACATGGACGAACTGCTGCCAGCGGGAGGCCCCGTCGAGCGCCGCGGACTCGTACAGGTCGTTCGGGATCGCCTGCATCGCGGCCAGATAGATCAGCGCGTTGTAGCCGGTCCAGCGCCAGATGACGATCGTCGAGACCGCGATCTGCGAGGTCCACTCGCCGTTCTGCCAGTCGACCGGATCGATCCCGGCGAGCCCCAGCGCCCAGTTGACCATCCCGTAGTCCCGGCCGAACATCAGGACGAAGACGAGTGTGGCCGCCGCGACGGACGTGGCGTACGGGGTGAGCGCCGCGACCCGGAAGAACATCGAGCCGCGCAGCTTGTAGTTGAGCAGATGCGCGATACCCAGGGCGATCAGCAGTTGCGGCACCGTCGAGATGATCCCGATGGTGAAGGTGTTCTTCAGCGCGTTCCAGAAGAACTCGTCCTCGATCAGCCGCGAGAAGTTCCGCAGGCCCACCCACTCCATGTCCGTCGGGGCCGTCAGCTCCACCCGGTGCAGGGAGGCCCAGCCGGTGTAGAGCAGCGGGAAGAGGCCGAAGGCCGCGAAGAACAGGAAGAACGGCGCGATGAAGGCGTACGGGCTCCACCGCACGTCCCGCCGGTACCAGCGGCTCCGCCGTGCCCGGCGCCGCTCGGCCGCGGCGAGGTCCCGGGCGGGGGGCCGCTGCGCCGGGGCCGCGCCCTCCTCCTGGGAGGGCGCGGCGGCAGCGGCGTCACTGGCCATGCCGGTCACTGGTGTCACCTGTCCGGTCACTGGTCCAGTGCGTTGTCGATGGCCTTCACGGCGGCCTCCCAGCCTTCCTTGGACGACCGTCCCTTCTGGTCGACCTGGAGCATGCCGACGTCGGCGAGGTTCTGGGCGATCACCAGGTCCTTCGGGCCGACGATGGTGACCGGGATGCCCTCGGCGGCCCGGGAGAAGATCTCGCCGATCGGCGCGCCGCCGAAGTAGTCGTGCTTCGCACCGGACACGGCGGGCAGCGAGTACGCCGCCTTGGCGCTCGGGAAGCTGCCGCGCTTCTCGAAGAGCTTCGCCTGCTGCTCGGGCGCGGTCAGCCAGGCCGCGAGCTTCGCCGCCTCGGTCTTGTTCTTGCCGGCCTCGGGCACGATCAGGAACGAACCGCCCCAGTTGCTGGGCTTCGGCGCGGGGGCGACGTCCCACTTGTCCTTGCCGGCCGCCCCGCCCTTGTCCTGGATGTAGCCCAGCATCCACGCCGGGCAGGAGACCGTCGCGAAGGTGCCGTTGGCGTAGCCCTGGTCCCAGGCGGGCGTGAACTGCTGCAGCTTGCCGGTCAGTCCCTCGGTCGCGAAGGCGGCGGCGATGTCCCAGGCCTCCTTCACGGCCGGGTTGGTCTTGTACACGACCTCGCCGTTCTCGTCGTAGAACCGCTTCGCGCTGCTGCCGGTGATCGCGGCCATGACCCCGGAGGCCGAGTCCACGAAGGCCGTGCCCTTGGGGGCCTTGGCCTTGAACTGCTTGCCGGCCGCCAGGTACTTGTTCCAGTCGCCGGCCCAGAGCCTGCCGACGGCCTCACGGTCGGTCGGCAGGCCGGCCTTGGCGAAGAGGTCCTTGCGGTAGCAGATGCCCTGCGGGCCGATGTCGGTGCCGAGTCCGACGGTCTTTCCGTCCTTGTTGGTCGCCTGCGCCCACTTCCAGGGCAGGAAGGCGTCCTTGCTGACTCCCTCGGACTTGCCGAGGTCGACGAGCTTGTCCGCCTGGGTGGCGGTGATCTCGGCGATGTTGTTGACCTCGACGGCCTGGATGTCGGCCAGTCCGCTGCCGCTGCCCAGATGGGTGAGCAGTTGCGGGTAGTAGTTCTCGTTGCGCTCGATCGAGGTCTGCTTGATCTCGATGTTCTTGTTGAGCTTCATGTATTCGTCGTAGAGCCCGGCCTCCTTGAGGCCGAAGGCCCCGAAGACGCCCACGGTGATGGTGGTCCTGACCTTGCCGCCCCCGCCGCTCGCGGAGCCGCCGCCGGGTTCCTCGCTGTCCTCGGCACAGCCGGCCAGCAGCCCGGCGCCGAGCGCCGCTACGACCGCCAGGATTACGGTCCTGCGCATTGCGTCCTCCTAGTGCCCTGACGTGCCGACCCCCCGGCCAACTCTCGTGGTGCGCCCATCGGTTGAAGCTGCGGCTCGGGCGGGGAACGTGCGGGTTCTGAATGAGTCAGGTACGGTGGGAGCGCTCCCATACGTGATGCGTTGAAGGGTCGCGGCTCCCCGCGGGGGTGTCAAGGCTCCTGGCGCGTAATGTTCTGGGGCACGGAGGACGGGAGGCGGATCATGGTGGATCGCCGGAATGCCGGTTTCCCCGTGGGTGGCGGGGCCCGCACGGCCTCCCGCGGCGGGAGCAGGGGTTCGGGCCGCAGCGGCGGCAGACCGACCCTCGAAGAGGTCGCCGCACGGGCCGGCGTCGGCCGCGGCACGGTCTCGCGGGTGGTCAACGGCTCGCCCCGGGTGAGCGAGACGACCCGGGCCGCCGTCGAGGCGGCCATCGCCGAACTCGGCTACGTACCCAACCGCGCCGCCCGCTCGCTCGCCGCCAACCGCACCGACGCCATCGCGCTCGTCGTCCCCGAGCCCGAGGCGCGCTTCTTCGCGGAGCCCTACTTCTCCGACATCGTGCGCGGTGTCGGCGCGGCCCTCGCCGACACCGACATGCAACTGCTGCTCACCTTCGCGGGTTCGGACCGCGAGCGGCTCAGACTGGCCGACTACCTCGGCGCGGGCCGGGTGGACGGCGTGCTGCTGGTGTCGGTGCACGCGGACGACCCGCTGCCCGACCTGCTGGAACAGCTGGGGATCCCGGCCGTCATCAGCGGCCGCCGCTCGGCCGACGACCCGCTCGCCGCCGTCGACTCCGACAACACCGGGGGCGCCCGCGCGGCCGTCGCCCATCTGCTGGCCAGAGGCCGCCGGACCGTCGCGACGATCACGGGACGGCTCGACGTCTACGGCGCCCAGTGCCGCCTCGACGGTTACCGGGACGCCCTCAGGGATTCGGGCGCGGCGGTCGACGAGCGGCTGGTGGCGCCGGCCGACTTCACCGAGGAGGGCGGCCGCCGGGCCATGAGCGCGCTGCTCGACCGTCGCCCTTCGCTGGACGCGGTCTTCGCCGCCTCCGACGTCATGGCCGCCGGTGCCCGTCAGGTGCTGCGCGAGGCGGGCCGGCGCATCCCCGACGACGTTGCCCTGGTCGGCTTCGACGACTCCGCGGTGGCCCGTCACATGGACCCGGCCCTCACGAGCGTCCGCCAGCCGATCGAGGAGATGGGCCGCACGATGGCGGGCCTGCTGCTCCGGGAGATCGCGGACCGCAGCGGCCCGGAACGCCCCAGGATCATCCTGCCGACGGAGCTGGTGGTCCGGGACTCGTCCTGACGGCGGTTCCGGCGGCGCGACGGTGCATGATCCCGCGGCGGGACGGTGCATCCGGCAGCGGCTCCGACGCCTCCTCGGCAGCGCCATCCTCGTCCTCGTCCGCCGGGACCGCTTCAGATCGTCGTGCAGATTCCCGGGGCCGGAGGCGCCCGCCCGTCTCGTGGCCCCGGACGCACGAGTCCGTGCGCGGCGGCGTGCGGACGAGGGCGGCGTCGGGCGGACACGGCGAAGGGCCGATCCGAGGATCGGCCCTTCGCCGTACAGGGTGAGTGACGGGACTCGAACCCGCGACATCCTGGACCACAACCAGGTGCTCTACCAGCTGAGCTACACCCACCACGACCGGTCGTTTTCCCGACCGGCCGAGAAAAAGTGTACAGGGTCCGGGAGGGTGCTCGCGCCCGCGTTTACGTCGGCCCGGCGCGGGTCCCGCGCGTACGGTGACGCGGACCGCCGGACCTGGGACGCACGGCGGCGGGCTCCCCCGGACGAAGGTCCTCGTGCACGCGGCCGGACGGCCGTACGGGCGCCTGCCCGGGAGCCCCGGGGGCACCACGGCCCCGACACGGCCCCTGACAGGCATGACGCCCCGGGAGGAGCGTCCCCCGCACGCCGGCGCGGAACGACGACCGTCGTACGTCCCGACACGGAAGCGTGTCGGCCGCGGGCCGGACCTCGGATCCGAACGCCTGGCCCAGCCGATCCGGGAATGACGGCCAGCCCGAGCCGAACCGGGTACAGCGACTCCGGACGCGAGCCGGGGCCCGCCGGTTCGGTGCGCGAGCTTCGCGGGTAGGGCGACTCCGGACGCGAGCCGGGGCCCGCCGATTCCGTAGGCCGCCCCCGCCTGGCGACAGACGCAGGCATGCCTTCCGGCCTGGCGGCAACGCAGGCATGCCTTCCCGCCTGGCGGCAACGCAGGCAAGCCTTCCGGCCTGGCGCGCTCCGGCCCCCCGAAGCGCCCGGACACACGCGCGCCGGGCGGGCAGCCGTCGCTGCTCCGCCCGGCGGGTGCGGGTCACTGCGCCGCAGGCACCACGTGGCGCGCCGCGATCGTCTTCGCGGTGTCCGAGTCCGGGCCCGGCTGGGGGACGAAGATCGCCTCGCGGTAGTAGCGCAGCTCGGCGATCGATTCGCGGATGTCCGCGAGCGCCCGGTGGTTGCCGTTCTTCTCCGGGCTGTTGAAGTACGCCCTCGGGTACCAGCGTCGGGCCAGCTCCTTGACCGACGAGACATCGACGATCCGGTAGTGGAGGTACTCCTCCACCTTCGGCATGTCACGGAGCAGGAAGCCGCGGTCGGTGCCGACCGAGTTCCCGCACAGCGGCGCCCTGCCCGGCTCCTTGACGTGCTCGCGAACGTACGCGAGGACCTGCTCCTCGGCGTCGGCCAGGGTCGTGCCGGCCGCGAGCTCGTCGAGGAGGCCCGAGGCGGTGTGCATCTGCCGCACCACCTCGGGCATGGTCTCCAGCGCCGCGTCCGGCGGGCGGATCACGATGTCCACCCCTTCACCGAGCACGTTCAGTTCCGAGTCGGTGACCAGCGCGGCCACCTCGATGAGTGCATCGTCGGCCAGCGAGAGCCCGGTCATCTCGCAGTCGATCCACACCATGCGATCGTTCATGCGTCCTACCTTATGGCGCACTCCGCTGGCCGGGGAGCGCCGGACGCCCATGGGCGTAGGCGTCCGAGCCGGGCTTGCCCGGTTCCGGGGAACCGGAGGGCGCACCCGTGGCGGCCGGTGGCCTCCTCGTGTGCCCCGCGGACGCCTGGGGCGGCACGACGTGTTGCTCCGCCGCGGACCCCACCGGGTCGCCCTGCGGACGCCGTGCCCGGTAGGCGGCCCGGTACGCCGCGGGGGAGGACCCCAGCTGGCGGCGGAAGTGCCCGCGCAGTGCCACCGGGGAGCGGAAGCCGCACCGGCCCGCGACCTCGTCGACCGAGTAGTCGGAGGTCTCGAGCAGCCGCTGCGCCTGCAGCACCCGCTGGGTGATCAGCCACTGCAGGGGAGCGCTCCCGGTGAGCGAGCGGAACCTGCGGTCGAAGGTCCGCCTGCTCATGTACGCACGGGCCGCCAGGGTCTCCACGTCGAACTGCTCGTGGAGGTGCTCCAGCGCCCAGGCCACGACCTCGGCGAGCGGGTCGGAGCCGATCTCCTCGGGTAAAGACCTGTCGAGGTAGCGCTCCTGCCCGCCGGTGCGCCGCGGTGGGACGACCAGCCGGCGGGCCAGTGCCCCGGCTGCCTCCGCGCCGTGGTCCGTCCGCACGATGTGCAGACAGAGGTCGATGCCGGCCGCGGTGCCGGCGGAGGTGAGGACGTCGCCGTCGTCGACGAAGAGCTCCCGCGGGTCCACATGGACCGACGGATAGCGCTTGGCGAGCGTCGGCGCGTACATCCAGTGGGTGGTCGCCGGGCGGCCGTCGAGCAGTCCCGCGGCGGCCAGCACGAACGCCCCGGTGCACAGCCCCACGATGCGGGCGCCCTCCTCGTGGGCCCGGCGCAGGGCCTCGAGCGCCTCCGGTGGCGGTGGTGAGGTGATGGACCGCCAGGCCGGCACGACCACGGTGCCCGCTCTGCCGATCGCCTCCAGCCCGTAGGGCGCGGTGAGTTCGAGTCCCCCTGTGGTCCGCAGGGGGCCCTCCTCACCGGCACACACGAGCAGCCGGTAGCGGGGAACTCCGGCGTCCTGGCGGTCGATTCCGAACACCGAGAGCGGAATGGAACTCTCGAAGATGGGACCGCCGCTGAACAGCAGCACCGCGACGACTTCCCGGCGGCGGCGCCCCGACAGCTTCCTTACGGCCTCCGGCGCGGCGGAGTCCTGACTCATGACGCTAAGCCCCCCTCGGTGTTCGCGTCTCCCCGTTCTTGTCGGGCCTGTCGCTCCTGCACGTTTCCCCTCGGTTTTGCACGAGTCCCCAGCCTTCGATACTCATGATCGAATCTACTGCGTCCCGTGGTGCCGGCGTGACAAGTTCCAGATCCGGCACATTGTCGACAAGGCAACTTGGCGCGAAGCATTCGATCACGAAGCGTTGCATCCGGAGGCCGCGCAGGGAAGTGCGCGACGCATGCATGGCCCATCCCCGTAGGGTGCGAGCGGCGCGTGCGGTCCTTTCCTCCCTGGTCGCACGGGGGTTGACGGGCCATTTCTCCAAGGAATGCCCGTACAGGCGAAGTTGGCTGAAAACATATGGGTCCGTGCGTGCGAATCCGTCAGTCCCCGGGGCTGCAACGCGCCCGACGGCCGCCGCCCCGGCGTCCTCGTGTCCCCGCGGCGCGCGGCGTCGCCCGCTCGGACCGGCGCATCAGCGCCCGCGAGGCGCCGGTCACGGCGGCCAGGCCGGCCGCGATCGCGGCGGCGTCGCCGACGGACGTGCCGTACGCCACAAGCACGACCGGCACGACGACGCAGCCGAAAGTTGCCCATCGAACCACTTCGCCCGTGGCGTCGCCTGCCGGGATGCGCACGGCGGCACGTGCGGACCTCCCGCGGCCGTCCGGGGGACGGGTGGCGGGGTCCGTGCGCTCGGCGGCTCGACGGGCCCTTCCGGGGGCCGGTGCGGCGGGTGCGGGGACCACCGCAGGACGCGCGGCCGTCGTCCGCGGCGCCCGGCGGCGGCCCCGTCGAGGAGCCCGGCCGGGGGTCGGGGCGGAGGTGCGGGCGGCCGGGGATGCGGGCACGGGGACTCCTCGTGACGGAGACGCGGAAGGGGAGTGGCGGAGGTGGCGGATCCGTTTCGTCGGTGGGGCGACGGGAGACCAACGAGGAGCGGAGCCCTCCGGTCACTGCCGCGTCTTCCCCCTTTCCCCCAGCGGTTCTTCGGGGCCTTCCGCCCGTCTCCGGACGTCGCGCCCGCCGCCCCGGACCGT
This sequence comes from Streptomyces sp. HUAS CB01, assembly GCF_030406905.1. Taxonomy (NCBI): domain Bacteria; kingdom Bacillati; phylum Actinomycetota; class Actinomycetes; order Kitasatosporales; family Streptomycetaceae; genus Streptomyces; species Streptomyces chengbuensis. Next base: position 2,828,754 of record NZ_CP129137.1, on the reverse strand, counting down.
GGGCGACGGTAGGCGCCGAAGGGCGTTCCGGCCGAAGCCTGTACGGTGCAGCCGCCATTGCCATACGGAGCGTGCTCGTGCATGCTCCCTGGGACGCATGCTCCTTGGCTCGCCGGGAGTAGGACCCCCGAGCTCTGGGCAGGCAAGGAGTGGCGCCGTACCCTTGGGGGTATGGGCTTGGGAAGTTGATTCCCGGACAGAGCTCCGCAGCCAACCGTCGCCCTCCCATGAGGATCTGAACGCCGAGACAACCGATGGCCGGTCACGAAATTCCCGAACCCGCGGACCGCAAGCAGGTCGCCGACCCCCTGTCGGATCTGCAGGCGGCGGAGCAGTCGCGCCACTCCTGCGATCCCGCGTTCCGGCACGGCGTCGTGGTCGGCTTCGACGGATCGACCTCCAGCGAGCGGGCCCTGGCGTACGCGATCGGCATGGCCAGGCGCTCCGGTTCGGGCCTGATCATCGTGCATGTCGCCAACCGCCTTCCCACCACGGTGTGGGCGGGCTGCGAACCGCCGGTCTTCGTCGACGTCCCCGATCACCGGACCGAGGTGCTGGGTCTCGAACTCGCCTGTGCCGACTACCTCACCGAGGTTCCGTGGATCCTCGTCGAGCGCGGCGGCGACATCTGCCACGAGCTCGAGGAGGTCGGCCGGGAGTATTCGGCGGACGCCATCGTGGTCGGCTCCACCCATGGCATCGTGGGGCGCATTTTCGGCTCCGTCGCCGGACGGCTGGCGCGCCGCGCGCAGCGGCCCGTCGTCGTCATCCCCTAGCCCTCAGAGGCCGCACGAGCCCCTTTCGCACCATCGTTCTCGCAGGTCGGGGCGGGTTTTGTAACTTTTTGACGACCGTCATGGCTACTCGGCCGTACGGGGTGGATTGTGCGCTTGTGAAGGGTAGACAAGGGTGGCTGGGAATCAGCACCAAGCGCGCACGAAGGGAGCCCGCCGTGGACAAGGACGTCTCCGCGGGAAGCGCCACGTCAACCACTCTCGGCCACCTCGCACTGGGCCTGACGCTGCTGGCGTTCGGGGTCGGCAACACCGGTGTGATCGACAATGTCGCGGCGTCCGACGCCGCAGCCCTCGCGACCTGGGTGGGCGGGGTCGCACTGTTCGTCGTCGGGTTGCTCGAGTTCCGTGCGGGCAACGGCGGTACGGGTACGGCCTTCGCGGGCCTCGGTGCCTTCTGGTTCACCTGGGGGACCGGCACCGGCGCGGAGGTCTCGGCGGAGGCCGCCGGGCTGTTCATGCTCCTGTTCGCGCTCCTGGCGCTCACGCTCACCGCGGGCGCGTCCGGCAGCGGGATCCTCGGCCAGGGCGTGTACGGGCTGCTGTGCGTGTCGATGCTGCTCCTCGCGATCGCCTCGTTCGCGGGGAACGACGGGCTGGCGAAGGCCGGCGGCTGGGCCGCCGCGGTCGCGGGTCTCGTGGCCTGGTACGGCGCCACCGCGGCGCTGGCGCACTGGCCCACCTTCTCGGGGCGTGCCGCAGGCCGGGGTGTGACGGCCACCGGCTGAGCGGCGGGCCGCCGGCGTGAGCCGTCCCGACGCCGGCGACGAAAGAGGCGACCCCCTTGCGGCACTGGTGGCGTGCGCAAGGGGGTCGCCGTTCTGTCGGCGCGTGCCGTACGGGACTACTCCACGGTGACCGACTTGGCCAGGTTGCGCGGCTTGTCGATGTCCCGGCCGAGGGCCAGGGCCGTGTGGTAGGCGAGGAGCTGGAGCGGGATGCCCATGAGGATCGGGTCCAGCTCGTCCTCGTTCTTGGGCACCAGGATCGTGTGGTCGGCCTTCTCCTGCTCCTGGTGGGCGACCGCGAGGATCCGGCCGCTGCGGGCCTTGATCTCCTCCAGCGCGGCGCGGTTCTTCTCCAGCAGCTCGTCGTCGGGGACGATGGCGACCGTCGGCAGTGCCGGCTCGATCAGCGCCAGCGGGCCGTGCTTCAGCTCGGAGGCCGGGTAGGCCTCGGCGTGGATGTAGGAGATCTCCTTGAGCTTCAGGGAGGCCTCGAGCGCCACCGGGTAGCCGCGGACCCGGCCGATGAACATCATCGACTTGGCGTCGGCGTACTCGGCCGCCAGCTTCTTGATCTCGTCCTCGGACTCGAGGATCTCGGAGATCTGGGCGGGCAGCTTGCGCAGGCCCTCGATGATCCGCTTGCCTTCGGCGACGGACAGGTCGCGGATGCGGCCCAGGTGCAGCGCGAGCAGCGCGAAGGCGACCACCGTGTTGGTGAAGCACTTGGTGGAGACGACGCAGACCTCGGGACCGGCGTGCACGTACACGCCGCCGTCCGTCTCGCGGGCGATGGCGGAGCCGACCACGTTCACGACGCCGAGGACGCGGGCGCCCTTGCGCTTGAGTTCCTGGACGGCCGCGAGCACGTCGTAGGTCTCACCGGACTGGGAGACGGCGATGTAGAGGGTGTCGGGGTCCACGACCGGGTTGCGGTAGCGGAACTCGGACGCCGGCTCGGAGTCGGCGGGGATGCGGGCCAGGGACTCGATGAGCCCGGCGCCGATCAGACCCGCGTGGTAGGAGGTGCCGCAGCCGAGGATCTTGACCCGGCGGATGCCGCGGGCCTCGCGGGCGTCCAGGTTCAGACCGCCCAGGTGCACCGTGGAGAACCGGTCGTCGATGCGGCCGCGCAGCACGCGGTCCACGGCGTCGGGCTGCTCCGAGATCTCCTTGTGCATGTACGTGTCGTGGCCGCCCATGTCGTACGAGGCGGCCTCCCACTCGACGGTCTCGGGGGTGGCGGTGGTCGTCGTGCCGCTGGTGGTGTAGGTCCGGAAGTCGTCGGCCTTCAGGGTGGCCATCTCGCCGTCGTTGAGGGTGACGACCTGGCGGGTGTGGGCGATCAGCGCGGCGACGTCGGAGGCGACGAGCATCTCCTTCTCGCCGATGCCGAGGATGACGGGGGAGCCGTTGCGCGCGACCACGATGCGGTCGTTGAAGTCGGCGTGCATGACGGCGATGCCGTACGTGCCCTCGATGACCTTGACCGCCTCGCGGACCTTCTCCTCCAGGGTCTCGGCCTGGGAGCGGGCGATCAGGTGGGTGATCACCTCGGTGTCGGTCTCGGAGGCGAAGACGACGCCGTCGGCCTCCAGCTTGGCGCGCAGCTCGTCGGCGTTGTCGACGATGCCGTTGTGGACGACGGCGACCTTGTTCTCGGGGTCCAGGTGCGGATGCGAGTTGATGTCGCTCGGGGCGCCGTGGGTGGCCCAGCGGGTGTGGGCGATGCCGGTGGTGCCGGTGAAGCGCTTGGGGACCCGGGCCTCCAGGTCACGGACGCGGCCCTTGGCCTTGACCATCTTCAGGCCGGCGCTCTTGGGGCTGGTGATCACCATGCCGGCGGAGTCGTAGCCCCGGTACTCCAGACGCGCCAGGCCCTCCAGCAGCAGCGGCGCGACGTCGCGCTTCCCGATGTAACCGACGATTCCGCACATAGAGTCTCTGCCCCTCCAACGACGTTCGTGTGTGTGCCCGGCCGTGCCGCGCGCGGGTGCGCGGTGCACGCGGCCTCCGCGGCGGCTCAGCCGTAGACGATGCGGCGCAGTTGCCGGAGCGAGAGCTCCGGGGGAGCCACCGCGCGGTGCGGCAGCTCGGCCGCGATCCGCTCGAAGATGTCCGTGTTCACGCCTCCGTCGGCCTGCATCTCCCGGTGGCGGCGGCGCACGAACTCCTCGGTCGTCTCGTCGAAGAACGCCAGCACGTCCAGTACCACCCGGGCCGCCTCACCGCGCTGGAGCGCGGTGCTGCGCACCAGATGGTCGATGAGGTCGTCATGCGACGTGCGGCGTTCGAGCACCCGTAGATATTGGGGCGTCATCGGCCTTGAACGCAAGATTCCTGCCCGAATTCGGGCAGGAACCTGCGTGATCATGATTACAGTCGGGGTTTACGTCCGTTTTAGGGGGGTGCCTACGGGGCCGCTCACATGCGCTTGAGGACGGCCTGCTTGGCCGTGGAGAACTCCTCGTCGGTCAGTGTCCCCGCCCGGTGCAGCTCCCCGAGCTCCCGCAGGCGCCGCAGCAGCACATCGTGATCGTCCGCGCCCGGAGCGGCGGCCGGCAGTTCCCCGGGCGTCCGGGCGGGGGCGCTCGGGTGCGGGAGCCGCGCGATCACGGCGGCGGCGACCAGGACGGCGGTGTACTCCTTGCGCGAGAGGCCCCAGAGGTCGAGCGCGTACGGGTCGTGCTTGGCGGGCCGCTGGGCCGGCCGGCCGTTCAGCACGAACCGCAGATGCCCGTTCTCCAGCCCGATCGCCGGCAGCCAGCGCACCCCGCTCACCTCCGACAACGGGAAGGTGCTCGCCCCGGACGACGCCTTGGACTCCTCGGCCTTCCAGTTCCACGCGAGGCGGATCGTGTCCCCGTCGAAGGAGGCCGTGCCGTCGCCCCCGCCACCCGAGACGGGCACGGCCGGGCCCGGCAGCAGGAAGCGGTCCACCGGTCCGTCCGGGACCTGGTCCAGCAGCAGGGCGTTGCGCAGTTCGTCCACGAAGTACTCGGCCACGCCGCTGCGGTCGTTCTCCACCGGCAGCCGGTAGGGGTCGCCGCTCTCCGGCAGCCGTCCGTCGGCGGCCAGCAGCAGCGGGTCGCTGCCGTCCCGCAGCTTCAGCCGCAGCCGCCCGCCGCGGCGCCCGGGCTCGAACGCGACACCGGCCAACGCCTCCAGCGGCACGGCGAGTTCGCCGAGGGCCTGCCGCAGGGGGTGCGTCTTGCCGGCGGCGGGGACGATGCGCACGGTCTGCCCGTCGAAGGTCCAGGTGCCGTCCTTCTGGATGATTTCCGCCATTGGAGGATTGTCGCACCGGAGGCCGGGAGTCCCGAGGCGGCGCGAAGGGTGCGAAGGGGTGCGAGTGGTCTGCACCTGTATCGATGAGTGGTCTACACCTTGACCGCTCATGTGACGCACGGTACGCATGGTGACCGTTCGGTTGCTCAGCACCACAGTCGCCACGCCCCTCGAAGGGACCCAGCCTGTGAGACAGCGCAGAACGCTCCCCCGGCTCCTCGGATCACTCCTGCTGGTCGCGGCCGCCGGCGTCGCCGGTGTCGGCGCGGCCCCCGCTCCCGTGCAGCCCCCCGCGCCCAGACCGCTCGGCGAGGTCGTGCCGGCACCCGCCTCCGTACGCCCGGCGGGTTCGCCCTACACCCTCACGCCGGCCACCCGGATCCGCGTCGACGAGGACTCCCGTGAGGCCCGCCGCGTCGCGGCCGGGCTCGCGTCGTTGCTGCGCCCGTCCACCGGGTACGCGCTGCCGGTCAGCGACGACGACGGCCGCGGCGGCATCCGGCTCGTGCTCGGCTCGCGCGACAGGGGACTCGGTGACGAGGGCTACCGGCTGGAGTCCGGCCGCGCAGGCGTCACCATCACCGCCCGGAAGCCCGCGGGCCTCTTCCACGGTGTCCAGACGCTGCGGCAACTGCTGCCCGCCGCCGTGGAGAAGGACACCCGCCAGGCCGGACCGTGGCGGGTCCCCGGCGGGACCATCACCGACGCGCCCCGCTTCGGGCACCGCGGCGCCATGCTCGACGTCTCCCGGCACTTCTTCACCGTCGACCAGGTCAAGCGCTACATCGACCAGTTGGCGCTCTACAAGATCAACAAGCTGCATCTGCACCTCTCCGACGACCAGGGCTGGCGGATCGCCGTCGACTCCTGGCCGCGGCTCGCCACCTACGGCGGGTCCACCCAGGTCGGCGGCGGCCCCGGCGGCCACTACACCAAGGCCCAGTACAAGGAACTCGTCGCCTACGCCGGATCCCGCTTCATGGAGGTCGTCCCGGAGATCGACATGCCGGGCCACACCAACGCGGCGCTCGCCTCCTACGCCGAGCTGAACTGCGACGGCGTCGCCCCGCCGCTCTACACCGGCACGGCGGTCGGCTTCAGCTCGCTGTGCGTGCCCAAGGCCGTCACGTACGACTTCGTCGACGACGTCGTGCGCGAGCTCGCCGCGCTGACACCCGGCCGGTACCTCCACATCGGCGGGGACGAGGCCCACTCCACCAGCCACGAGGACTACGTGGCGTTCATGGACCGGGCGCAGGCCGTCGTCGCCAAGTACGGCAAGACGGTCGTCGGCTGGCACCAGCTGACCGGAGCCACCCCCGCCGAGGGCGCCGTCGCCCAGTACTGGGGGCTGGACGGCACGAGCGCCGCGGAGAAGGAACAGGTCGCGAAGGCCGCGCGGAACGGCACCAGGATCGTCCTGTCCCCCGCCGACCGGATCTACCTCGACATGAAGTACCACAAGGACACCCCCCTCGGCCTGGCCTGGGCGGGGTACGTCGAGGTCCAACGGTCCTACGACTGGGACCCGGGCGCCTATCTGCCGGGCGCGCCCGCGTCCGCGATCGCCGGGGTCGAGGCCCCGCTGTGGACCGAGACCCTGGCCACCAGCGACCAGCTGGAGTTCATGGCCTTCCCGAGGTTGCCCGGGGTCGCCGAACTCGGCTGGTCCCCGGCGTCCACGCACGACTGGGACGACTACCGGGTGCGTCTCGCGGCGCAGGGGCCGCGGATGTCGGCGCTCGGCATCGACTACTACCGCTCGCCGCAGGTGCCCTGGCCCGCCGGCTGACGCGGCGGTGCGCGGGCCGCGCGAGCCCCACGCCGCCCGCGGCCCGAAGCGGCGGGCACACGGGGGCGCGCAGGAGCCGGCGCCCGGCGGAGGACCGTACTCCGCCGGGCGCCCGCCCGGTCCGGTGGCCCGTCAGGGCCGGTGCCGTTCCCGGAAGGGGGCGCCGGTACCCCTGTCCGGTCACGGCCTAGCTGTATTGCTCACAAGCGTCAACAACGCTCGTGAGCAATACACCTAGCGGAACCGCGCGATCGGGTTCTCCAGGTCACCCACCAGCTGGAGGGCGCCCGAAGGATCGGCCAGGTCCACCATCTGCTTGTTGTTGCGCAGCTGGAGCCGGTTGAGGCAGGACAGCGCGAACTCCGGGGCGAACATGTCGTACTGGGCGAACTTCTCCGCCAGGTGCGGCATCGACCCCTGGTAGCCGCCGACGCACTCGGCGACCGTCCGCCAGAACGCGTCCTCGTCCAGCACGCCCTCCGTGACCAGCGCGGCGGCGAGGAACCGGAAGAAGCAGTCGAAGACGTCGGTGAACACCGACAGCAGCTTCATGTGCTCCGGGACCTCGGCGCGCACCCGCTCGACCGCGGGCGGAAGGACCGCGTCCGGGTCCATCACGCAGATCTCCTCGGCGATGTCCTTGAAGATCGCGCGCTTCACCGCGCCGTCCTCGCCGAGCACCAGGATGACGTTCTCCCCGTGCGGCATGTAGACGAGGTCGTACGCGTAGAAGCAGTGCAGCACCGGCAGCAGGTAGGCGTCCAGGTAGCGGCGCAGCCACACCTCGGGCGCCAGCCCCGACTCGGTGATCAGCGCGCCGGCGAAGGACTTCCCGGACCGGTCGGTGTGCAGCAGCGAGGCCATCGTCGCCAGCCGCTCGCCGTCCTCCAGGGTGTCCACCGGGCTCTCGCGCCAGAGCGCGGCCAGCATCTTGCGGTAGGGGGAGAAACGGTCCGTCGCGGCCTCGTACTCCAGGTGCCGGTACCCGACCGCCGCCCGCTCGCGGATGATCGAGAAGCGCGCCGCCGTCAGCACCTCGTCACTGGCGATCAGCCCGGCCAGCCAGTCGTTGATGGCCGGTGTGGCCTCCATGTAGGCGGCCGACAGGCCCCGCATGAAGCCCATGTTGATGACGGACATCGCCGTCTTCACATAGTGCTTCGAGGGGTTGCTGGTGTTGAAGAAGGTGCGGATGGACTGCTGGGCCAGGTACTCGTCGTCGCCCTCACCGAGCGGCACCAGCCGTTGCCGGGCCACTTCGGCGGCGAAGGTGACGGAGAGCTTGTTCCACCACTGCCAGGGGTGGACGGGCATCAGCAGATAGTCCGCCGGGTCCAGCCCGAGACCGCGCAGCCGGGCGTCGAACCGGTCGAGCGTCCCGGGACCCAGCTCGGCCCGCATCAGGTTCTCGTAGCCGAGGTCGGCGCAGGAGGTGAACGCGGCGCGGGAGCGGTGCGCGGCGACCCACAGCAGCCGGACCGGGGCCGCGGCCTCCGGCGCGTACCGGTGGTACTCGTGGATGCCGAAACCGAGCCGCCCGTTGTTGGCCACGAAGCAGGGATGGCCCTCGGTCATCCCGGTCTCGATGTCCTGGAAATCGGCCCGGCTGAGCTCGGCCGCGGACACCTCGGGTTTGGTGAGCTTGTAGGCCGTGCCGGACAGGGTGGAGGAGATCTCCTCCAGGTACACGGGCAGGATCTCGTCGGACAGGCCCAGCGCTCCGCGCAGCTCGGTGAAGAACTCCAGCGCGTCCAGCGGGAGTTCCGTCCCGTCGCGATGGCGGGTCACGGAGTCCGCCTCGACCTGCCAGTGGTCGAGCGCCAGCCGGCCCGCGGTGAACCGGTACTCGGTCCTGCCGTCGTCGCTGAGCACCGCCCAGCGGCCGTCCCCGAGGTCCTTCGGCGCGAGCAGCCGCTCGTGGGAGAACTCGGCGAGACCCTTGCGGATCAGCAGGCGGTTGGCCTCGGCCCACAGCTCGGGGGTGAGGTGGGAGACGCTCTCGATCGCCGTGCTCATCGCGGCACCTCCACGTCGCCGACGGCCCCCTCGAACTGCTCACGCGTGCAGAAGCTCAGCAGCGCCGTCTTCTCGGGCTTCCGGATCTCGCGCTCGGGCACGAAGCCGACGGCGGCGTTGAGCGCGTGCACGGCCTTGTTGCCGACGTCCGGCTCGACGACGACCCGCCGCGTCGCCGGGTCGGCGAACAGCTCCCGCATCACGGCGGTGATCACGGCCCGGGTGAAGCCGTGGACCGGCGTGTCGGTCGGGGCGACCAGGAAGTGCATGCCCACGTCGCCCGGCTCGGGCTCGTAGAGACCGACCAACTCCACGTGGCGCGGGTCGTAGCGCTCCATCAGGAAGGCGGGTTCGCCGTCGTGCAGCCCGATGAAGGCGTCGTGGTGCTCGTGCGCGGCGATCCTCATGTACTCGCGCTCGACGTCCTGCAGCTCGGCGTCCTGCATCATCCAGAACGCGGCCTTCGGGTCGGTGACCCAGCGGTGCAGCAGCTCGGCGTCGGCGATCGGGTCGAGGGGACGGACGGAGAACGTCCCCGGGGCGGGTGCGGTGGTGCTCATACGGCGAACTCCTGGAACGCGATGGTCTTCTCCACGGGGTAGTACTCACGGCCGAGCAGCTCGGCGATGATGTACGCGTTGCGGTACGCGCCCATGCCCAGGTCGGGCGAGGTGATGGAGTGCGTGTGCACCCCCGCGTTCTGCAGGAAGACGCCGCGCCCCGTGGTGTCGATCGAGTAGTTGCGGGCGACGTCGAAGCGGCCCTGGCCGTCCCAGCGCAGCCGGTCGTGCACGGGCTCCAGGAACGCGGGGGTGACGTACTTGTAGCCCGTGGCGAGGATCAGGCCCTCGGTCCGGATCTCGAAGTCCTTCTCCTGCTCCTCCTGGCGCAGACCCAGCGTGTACGCGCCGTTCTCGTAGGAGGCCGTGCACAGCGCGGTGTTGGTGAGCAGACGCGTCGGCACCGGACCGTCGAGGTTCTTCTGGTAGAGCAGGTCGAAGATCTCGTTGATGAGGTCTCCGTCGATGCCCTTGAAGAGGTTCTTCTGCTGGGTCTCCAGCCGGTAGCGGGTGGCCTCCGGCAGCGCGTGGAAGTAGTCCACGTACTCGGGGGAGGTCATCTCCAGGGTCAGCTTGGTGTACTCGAGCGGGAAGAACCGCGGGGAGCGGGTGACCCAGTTGAGCCGGTAGCCGTGGACGTCGATCTCGGCGAGGAGGTCGTAGTAGATCTCCGCGGCGCTCTGGCCGCTGCCGACGAGGGTGATCGACTCCTTCTTCCGCAGCTCCTCCTTGGCCTGGAGGTAGCGCGAGTTGTGGACGAAGTCGCCGCCGAGCTCCCGGCAGGAGTCCGGGACGTACGGCGGGGTGCCGGTGCCCAGGACGAGTCTGCGCGCGCGGAACGTTTCGCCGTCGGCGGTGCGGACGGCGTAGACCTCGTCCTCCGCCTCGAACTCGACCCGGGTGACCGCGGTGCCGAAACGGATGCTGCTCAGGTTGGCGGCCGCCCAGCGGCAGTAGTCGTTGTACTCGGTCCGCAGCGGATAGAAGTTCTCGCGGATGTAGAACGAGTAGAGCCGGCCCTTCTCCTTCAGGTAGTTGAGGAAGGAGTACGGCGACGTCGGATCGGCGAGCGTGACCAGGTCCGACATGAACGGCGTCTGCAGGTGGGCGCCGTCGAGGAACATGCCCGAGTGCCACTCGAAGTCCGGCTTGGACTCGAGGAAGAGACCGTTCAGCTCGTCGACGGGCTCGGTCAGGCAGGCGAGGCCGAGGTTGAACGGACCGAGCCCGATACCGATGAAATCGTGGATGTCACGGTGCTCAGGAGGCGTGGACAAGGTTCTCTCCAAGGTACTGCTCGGCGTGGCCGGCTATGAGGCCGAGGACGGCGGCGATGTCGGCCACGGTCGTCTCGGGGTTCAGCAGGGTGAATTTCAGGTACTGGCGACCGTCGACCTTGGTCCCGGCGACGACGGCCTCGCCGGAGGCGAACAGGGCCTTGCGGGCGTACAGATTGGCGCGGTCGATCTCCGCGGGGGAGGTGACCTGCTCCGGGACGTAGCGGAAGACCAGGGTGGACAGCCGGGGCTCGACGACGACGTCGTAGCGGGGGTCGCCGGCGAGCAGCCGCCAGCCCTCGGCCGCGAGGTCGCAGACCTCGTCGAAGAGCTGCCCGACACCGTCCGCGCCCATGACGCGCAGCGTCATCCACAGCTTGAGGGCGTCGAAGCGGCGGGTGGTCTGGAGGGACTTGTCCACCTGGTTGGGGATCCTCCCCCGTAGCCCTTCGGGCACGGGAGGTGCCCCCACCTCCACGGTCGGCGCGGGGTTGAGGTAGTCCGCGTGGTAGGTGGCGTGCCGCAGCGTGGCACTGTCCCGCACCAGCAGGGCGGACGAACTCACCGGCTGGAAGAAGGACTTGTGGTAGTCGACGGTCACCGAGTCGGCGTGCTGGACGCCCTCCAGGAGGCCGCGCCGGGTCGGCGAGGCGAGGAGCCCGCAGCCGTAGGCGGCGTCGACGTGCATCCAGGCGCCGTACTCGTCGCACAGCGCCGCGATCTCGGGCAGCGGGTCGATGGAGCCGAAGTCCGTGGTGCCGGCGGTGGCAACGACCGCCATCGGGACCAGCCCGGCACGTCGGCACTTCTCCAACTCGGCGGCGAGGGCCACGGTCTGCATGCGCCGGTCGCGGTCGACGGGCACGGACACGACGGCGTCCCGGCCGAGACCGAGGAGGGTCGCGGACTTCTGGACGCTGAAGTGGCTGCACTCGGAGGAGAAGACGCGCAGCTTCGCCAGGTCGTCCGTCTTGGCCTCCTCGCGGGCGAGGAGCATCGCCTGGAGGTTGGACTGGGTGCCGCCGCTGGTGAAGACGCCGTCGGAGGCGGGGCCGAGGCCGATGCGGCCGGTGGTCCAGTCGACGAGCTTGCGCTCGATCAGGGTGCCGCCGGCGCTCTGGTCCCAGGTGTCCAGCGAGGAGTTGACGGCGGAGAGGACGGCCTCGCCCAGCACGGCGGGGATGACGACCGGGCAGTTGAGGTGGCCGAGGTAGCGGGGGTGGTGGAAGTAGACCGCGTCGCGCAGGTACACCCGCTCCAGCTCGTCCAGGGCGGCGGAGGAGTCGCCGAGCGGCTGGTCGAGGTCGACGGCGGCGATCGTCGGGGCCAGCTCGTCCGGGGTCACGCCGGTGAACGGCCGCCTGGTCGTGGCGAGTTTGCTCGCCACTCGCTCGACTCCTTCGGTCACGGAGCTGCGGTAGAGCTCCGCCGTTGTGCCGTTGAGCAGGTGCGAGCGCATGGTGGGGGTCCTCCCGGTCCGGGGACGTGACAAGACCGCCCCTCGGGGCAGGAGCGGGGCGGTGGGGCGGCGTGGGACTTAGGTTAGCCTAACCTGAATTTCTGACTCCGTCCGCCCCTACTCCGCGGAAGCGGCGGCGAGTTGGCTCACACCCGGGTCCGGGGACCGTGTTCCGGTGGAGTGCACGGCAGCGCGGCCCCGTCGCAGGCATCGACGGGGCCGCGATCAACGGGCGTGGAGCGGGACGGAGGTCGGGCCTACGTGTCGTCGTCGGGTGTCTCGCGCAGGGCGTCCTCGCTGAGGCCCCTGCGCCAGTAGCCGACGAAGGTGACCCGGCGGCGGTCGAGTCCGCGCTCGTGCACGAGATGGCGGCGCAGCGCCTTGACGGAGCCCGACTCGCCCGCGATCCAGGCGTACGGCGCGGAGCCCGCGAACTCGGCGGCGCGCACGGCCTCGACGGCCGACGGCGCGCCCTCGTCCCGCACCAGCCAGGTGACGGTGGCGTCGGCCGCGGTCACCGGGTCCATCCGGTCGCCGGCGTGCGGGACCTCGATCCAGACCTGCGCGCGGATCCCGGCGGGCAGCCACTCCAGGATGGCCGAGGCGGCGGGCAGCGCCGTCTCGTCCGCCCAGATCACCACCGAGTCGGCATCCTCCGGCAGCCGGAAGCGCACCGCGGTGTTGTCGGCGATCGCGGGTCCGAGGATCGTCACCCGGTCACCGGCGGAAGCTCTCTGCGCCCAGCGGCAGGCAGGGCCGCCGTCCTCGTGGACGGCGAAGTCGATGTCGATCTCGCCGTGTTCGCCGGCGTCGGGTCGCTGTTCGCGGACCGTGTACGAGCGCAGGACGGCACGCTCGTCGTCCGGCAGTGCCCGCCAGGCGCCGAGGCGCGCGTACATGTCCTCCTCGCCGGGGAGCGGGATGACGGGTTCCTCCTGTCCCGGGTGCGGCAGGAAGAGCGAGAGCGACTGGTCGCGCCCGCCGGAGGCGAACCCTTCGAGGGCCTCGCCCCCGAAGGTGACCCGGATCAGCGACGGGCCGAGCCGCCGCGTCCGCACGACCTGGAGAGGGAAGAAGCGAAACGGGGCGGCTACGGCTGTCGGCATGGGTCAGGCGACCTTCTTCGCGTTCTCGATGGCCTTGGCCAGGTCCTCGAGGATCGGCGTGCACTTCTCGTACGAGTAGATCGGCTCGGTCACGCGCGGGATGACCTGTCCGGCCTTGACGGCGGGCAGTTGGGCCCAGGTCGGCTTGGACTTCAGGGCCTCCGGCTGCAGGGCCGAGGCGCGGTTGTCCATCATGATGATGTCGGCCTTGTACTTGTCGACGTTCTCCCAGCTGAGGCCCTCGAACCAGCCGCCGGCGTCGAGCTTGTCGGGCGTCACGAAGTTGACGCCGAGCTCCTTGAAGTAGAGCGTGTCGGTCGGCCGGGCCGGGGTCGAGACGTAGAACAGGTCGGCGCTCGCCGAGCCGATCAGCACCTTGATCCCGGGCTTGGCCTTCGCGGCGGCGCGCAGCCGGGCGGCGGCCTTCTCGAAGGCGGCCTTGGCGTCCGTGACCTTCTTGGTCCTGACGTCGGCGCCGAGGGACTCGGCCAGTTCGACGTGGCGCTGCAGGACCTTCGGCATCGAGTGGTCGGAGGCCCACAGGGCGACGCTCGGGGCCAGCTTCAGGATCTTGTCCTTGGACTGGTCCGGCACGTACCAGAGGGCGTCCTTCTCCCACATGTCGGTGATGAGCACGTCGGGCGCGAGCGCCGCGTACTGCTCGACGTTGAACTCGCCCCAGACGTTGCCGAGGACCTTGACCTTGTCGATGTCGAGGTCGCCCGCCTGGACGTCCGGGGTCTTCGTGCCCTTGCCCTTGTCCTCGACGTAGGTCGGGCCGAAGACGCCCTTCACCTCGATGCCGAAGTCGTGGAGCGCGGCCGCCATGCCGGTGAAGGCGACGATGTTCTTCGGCGTGGCCTTGGTCTTGGCGACCTGGCCGCGGTCGTCCTTGAACTGCCAGGGGCCGGACTTCTTCGCGTCCGAGGCCGAGTCGCCCTTGTCCTCGGAGGCGCAGGCGGTGAGGGCGGCGGTGAGGCCGAGAGCGCCGCCCGCGGCGAGCAGACCGCGTCGGGTGAGGTGGGAAGCGCGGGCATCAGGCATGAAAGGGTTCGCTTTCGGTGCGTGCCGGTAGGGACGGCCTCTGAGCAAGTCGAAGATAGGTTAGCCTAACCTCAGATCTTGTCGAGAGGCCGCCCCCACGTGACGCTGATCACCGCGGCGTGAGAAGGGCGTTCGGCGGCGGGCACGGCACCGCCGGACGGCCCGTGGGTCCTACGACTGCAGCCCCAACTCGCGGGCGACCAGCATCCGCTGGACCTCGCTCGTGCCCTCGCCGATCTCCAGGATCTTGGAGTCGCGCCACATGCGGGCCACCGGGTACTCGTTCATGAAGCCGTACCCGCCGTGGATCTGCGTGGCGTCACGGGCGTTGTCGACGGCGACCGTCGAGGAGTACAGCTTCGCCAGCGCCGCCTCCTTCTTGAACGGCTCACCGAGGACGAGGCGCGACGCCGCGTCCCGCCAGCCGATCCGGGCCATGTGCGCCCGCATCTCCATGTCGGCGATCTTGAACTGGATGGCCTGGTTGTCGCCGATCGGGCGGCCGAAGGCGTGACGCTCCTTGGCGTACTTCACCGACTCGTCCACACAGCCCTGCGCCAGACCCGTGGCGAGGGCGGCGATGGCGATCCGGCCCTCGTCGAGGATGCGCAGGAACTGGGCGTATCCCCGGCCCTCCTCGCCCAGCAGGTTCGCGAACGGCACGCGGACGTCCGAGAACGACAGCTCCCGGGTGTCCGACGCGTTCCAACCGACCTTCGAGTACGGGGCGGCGACGGTGAAGCCGGGGGTGCCCGACGGGACGATGATGGAGGAGATCAGGGGCTTGCCCGCGTCCGTGCGGCCGGTGACGGCGGTGACCGTGACCAGGCCCGTGATGTCGGTGCCGGAGTTGGTGATGAAGCACTTGCTGCCGTTGATCACCCACTCGCCGGTCGACTCGTCGCGCACGGCCGTGGTCTTCGTGCCCCCGGCGTCCGAACCGGCGTCCGGCTCGGTCAGCCCGAAGGCGCCGAGGATCTCGCCCGAGCAGAGCCGGGGCAGCCACTCGCGCTTCTGCTCCTCGGTGCCGAACCGGAAGACGGGCATGGCGCCGAGCGAGACCCCGGCCTCCAGGGTGATGGCGACGGAGGAGTCGACCCGGGCCAGCTCCTCCAGGGCGATGCCGAGGGCGAGGTAGTCCCCGCCCATTCCGCCGTACTCCTCCGGGAAGGGCAGGCCGAACAGGCCCATCCGGCCCATCTCGCGGACGATCTCGTACGGGAACTCGTGCCGCTCATAGAAGTCGCCGATCTTGGGGGCGACCACGTCGTGGGCGAACTCCTCGACGGTGCGGCGCAGTTCCTCGTGCTCGGGGGCGAGGCGGTGGTCGAGCGACATGGCTAGGACTCCTTGTGGGAAGCCGTGCCCGCGAGGGCGCGAACGGTGCGTGAGGGGCTGGGACGGCCCAGCCGCTCGGCCATCCACACGCTTGTGGCGGTGAGCCGGCCGAGGTCGACCCCGGTCTCGATGCCGAGGCCGTGGAGCATCCACACGAGGTCTTCGGTGGCGAGGTTCCCGGTGGCGCTCTTCGCGTACGGGCAGCCGCCGAGACCGCCCGCGGAGGCGTCCACGGTGGTGACGCCGTGCTGGAGCGCCGCGAGGGTGTTGGCCAGCGCCTGGCCGTAGGTGTCGTGGAAGTGCACCCCGACGGCGCTGGTGGGCACACCCTCCTCGTTCAACCGGGCGAGCAGGGCCTGGACGTGGCCCGGGGTGGCGACGCCGATGGTGTCGCCGAGGCTCAGCTCGTCGCAGCCCAGGTCCATCAGCCGCCGGGCCACGCGGACGACCTGATGGACGGGCACAGCGCCCTCCCACGGGTCGCCGAAGCACATCGAGAGATAGCCGCGGACGTGGACCTTGTCGTCCTTCGCCCGGGCCACCACGGGCTCGAACATGGCCAGCGACTCCTCGACCGTGCGGTTGAGGTTGCGCGCAGCGAAGGTCTCCGTCGCCGACGCGAAGACGGCGATCCGCCGGGCGCCCAGGGCGACGGCACGGTCGAGCCCGCGCTCGTTCGGTACGAGGACCGGGAGGGCCACGCCCTCGATGTCCGAGAGCCGCGGGAACAGGTCCTCGGCGTCCGCCAGTTGGGGCACCCACTTGGGGTGGACGAAACTGGTCGCCTCGACCGTCGTCAGCCCGGCCCCGGCGAGGCGGTGGACGAACTCCGCCTTCACCTCGGTCGGGACGACCTCCTTCTCGTTCTGCAGCCCGTCGCGGGGCCCGACCTCGTGGATCCGCACCCGGGGCGGCAGACCGGCGGCGGGCACCTCCATCGGCAGTCCCTCGGTCATGGCGTGTCCTCCTTGCCCTCGTCGCCGTGCGGGGCGACGACCGCCAGGACCTGGTCCATGACGACGGTCGTCCCCGGGGTGACGTCCAGTTCGGTGACGGTCCCGGCGTGCGGGGCGGAGATGACGTGCTCCATCTTCATCGCCTCCACGACGAGCAGGCTCTGGCCCGCGTCGACCTCGTCCCCGACCGCCACCTTCACGACCGTGACGGTGCCGGGCATCGGCGCGGCGAGCGTGTCGGCGCCCTGCCGGGCCGCCCCGCTCAGGCTCGCCGCGACCGGGTCGTGGTCCTGGACGTACCAGGAGTCGCCGTCCCGGCCGAGCCAGGTCCCGCCGGGAGCGGCGGCGTGGTGGAGGGTGTGGGTGAGGCCGTCGATCTCGACGGTGACCGTCGCCGCGCCCGCGGCCGGTGCGGTGTCCTTCGCACGCCGGACGGGCCGCACGGGCACCCCGTCCAGCACGGCCTCCGAGCCGCGCAGCCGGACCTCCACCGGCTCGTGGCCCGGGACCCGGAAGTGGTGCACCGTCCACGCGGGTTCACCGCCCAGGCGCCAGCCGCCGGGCACGGAGAACGGGTCCGTCCAGCCGGACGCGTCCACCGGCGCGGGCGTCTCCCGCAGCAGCGCGGCGGCGGCGTACACCTCGGGCGGGACCGTGCCGTCGACGAGGGAGTCCGCCTCCCGCTCGACGAGTCCCGTGTCGAGGTCGCCCGCGACCACGTCGGGGTGGGCGAGCAGCCGGCGCAGGAAGCCCGCGTTGGTCGGCACGCCCAGGGTGATGTTGTCCGCCAGGGCGGCGCGCAGCTTGCGCAGGGCGGTCGGGCGGTCGGGGCCGTACGCGATGACCTTGGACAGCATCGGGTCGTAGAGGCTGGAGACCTCCGTGCCCTCGCTGAGGCCCGAGTCGGTGCGCACCCCTTCGCCCTGGGGTTCGCTCAGGGAGAGGACCGTGCCGCCCGACGGCAGGAAGCCGCGGGCGGGGTCCTCCGCGCAGATGCGGGCCTCGACCGCGTGGCCCGTGAGCGCGATGTCCTTCTGGCCGAAGGGCAGTTCCTCGCCCGCGGCCACCCGCAGCTGCCACTCCACCAGGTCCAGTCCGGTGACGAGCTCGGTCACCGGGTGCTCGACCTGGAGCCGGGTGTTCATCTCCATGAAGTAGTACGAGGACGGGTCGCCGCCGGGGACGATGAACTCGACCGTGCCCGCCCCCCGGTACCCGCAGGACCGGGCCGCCTGGACCGCCGCCTCGCCCATCGCCGCCCGGACGCTCTCGTCCAGCAGGACGGAGGGCGCCTCCTCGATGATCTTCTGGTGGCGGCGCTGCAGGGAGCACTCGCGCTCGCCGAGGTGCACCACGTTGCCGTGGCCGTCCGCGAGGACCTGGATCTCGATGTGCCGGGGGCGGTCGATCCACCGCTCCACCAGGAGGGTGTCGTCGCCGAACGACGCGCGGGCCTCCCGGCGGGCGGCCGCGATCTCCTCCAGCAGGGCGGACTCCACCCGGGTCAGCCGCATGCCCTTGCCGCCGCCGCCCGCCGAGGGCTTCAGCAGGACGGGCATGCCGATCTCGCGTGCCGCCTCGGCCAGTTGGTCGTCCGTGAGGCCCGATCCGGAGGAGCCCGGTACGACCGGGACCCCGGCCGCCCGCACCGTTTCCTTGGCGCGGATCTTGTCGCCCATCAGGGAGATCGCGTCGGCGGACGGGCCGATGAAGACCAGGCCCGCCTCCTCGCAGGCGCGCGCGAACCCCGCGTTCTCCGCGAGGAAGCCGTAGCCCGGGTGGACCGCCTGGGCCCCGGACCGGCGGGCCGCCTCCAGCAGCCGCTCCACGGAGAGATAGCTCTCGGCGGCGGGCGCCGGGCCGAGCCGGACGGCGGTGTCCGCCTCCCGGACGTGCCTGGCGTCGGCGTCGGCGTCGCTGAACACGGCGACCGAGCGGACCCCGAGGGCCCGCAGCGTACGGATGACGCGGACCGCGATCTCGCCTCGGTTGGCAACCAGCACGGTGTCGAACATCCGCTGTCCTTCGAACGTCACAGTGGTCCTCACATCCGGAATACGCCGAAGCCGGGCGCCGAGGCGTCCCTCTCGGGCAGCGGGGCGTTGGCACAGGCGGTCAGGGCGAGCCCCAGCACCTGCCGGGTCTCCAGCGGGTCGATGACTCCGTCGTCCCACAGCCGGGCCGTGGCGTAGTACGCGTTGCCCTGCTGCTCGTACTGGGCGCGGATGGGGTCCTTGAACGCCTCCTCCGCATCCGCGGGCCACTCCTCGCCGCGCGCCTCCAACTGGTCCCGCTTGACGGTGGCCAGCACGGACGCGGCCTGCCCGCCGCCCATCACCGAGATCTTGGCGTTGGGCCACATCCACAGGAAGCGGGGCGAATAGGCGCGGCCGCACATGGAGTAGTTGCCCGCGCCGTACGACCCGCCGACGACGACCGTCAGCTTCGGCACCCGGGTGCAGGCCACGGCCGTGACCATCTTGGCCCCGTGCTTGGCGATGCCGCCCGCCTCGTAGTCCTTGCCGACCATGAAGCCCGAGATGTTCTGCAGGAACAGCAGCGGGATGCCGCGCTGGTCGCACAGCTCGATGAAGTGGGCGCCCTTCTGGGCCGATTCGGCGAACAGGATGCCGTTGTTGGCCACGATCCCGACCGGGTGGCCGTGGATCCGGGCGAAGCCGGTGACCAGCGTCGTGCCGAACTCCGCCTTGAACTCGGCGAAGCGGGAGCCGTCCGTGACGCGGGCGATGATCTCCCGGACGTCGTAGGGCGTGCGGGAGTCCACCGGCACCGCCCCGTACAGCCCGAACGGGTCCGCCTTGGGCTCCTCGGCCGGCTCCACCGACCAGGGGAGCGGACCGCGCCCGGGCAGGGTGGACACGATGTTCCGCACGATCCTCAGCGCGTGGGCGTCGTCCTCCGCGAGGTGGTCCGTGACGCCGGAGACCCGGGAGTGGACCTCGCCGCCGCCCAGCTCCTCGGCCGTGACGACCTCACCGGTCGCGGCCTTCACCAGCGGCGGGCCGCCGAGGAAGATCGTG
This sequence comes from Streptomyces sp. HUAS CB01, assembly GCF_030406905.1. Lineage (NCBI taxonomy): Bacteria > Bacillati > Actinomycetota > Actinomycetes > Kitasatosporales > Streptomycetaceae > Streptomyces > Streptomyces chengbuensis. The sequence goes on along the minus strand of NZ_CP129137.1, from coordinate 2,809,358 downwards.
CCCTGGTTCCGCACGATCACGGCCTCGTCGCTCATCGCGGGGACGTAGGCGCCGCCGGCCGTGCAGGAGCCGAGCACCGCGGCGATCTGCGGGATGCGCGCCGCGGAGAGCCTGGCCTGGTTGTAGAAGATCCGGCCGAAGTGCTCGCGGTCGGGGAAGACCTCGTCCTGCATCGGCAGGAAGGCGCCGCCCGAGTCGACCAGGTAGACGCAGGGCAGCCGGTTCTCCAGGGCCACCTCCTGGGCGCGCAGGTGCTTCTTCACCGTCATCGGGTAGTACGTGCCGCCCTTGACCGTGGCGTCGTTGGCGACGACGACGACCTCCCGGCCGCTGACCCGGCCGATGCCGGCGATCACCCCGGCCGCCGGGGCCTGTCCGTCGTACATGCCGTCGGCCGCGAGGGGGGCCAGCTCCAGGAAGGGCGAGCCCGGGTCCAGGAGCGTGTCCACCCGGTCGCGCGGCAGCAGTTTCCCGCGCGCGGTGTGGCGCGCCCGGGCCTTCTCCCCGCCGCCGAGCCGGGCCGCCGCCAGCTTCGCGCGCAGGGTGTCGGCCAGGGCGTGGTGTGCCGCCTCGTTGGCCTGCCAGGCGTCCGAGGCGGGATCCGCCGCACTCGTCAGCACAGGTGCTTGCCGCATCGTGTCGAGCCCCCTGTCAGAGCATCGTTCGTGTTAATGAGCGTTAACCCACGCATTCAGGTTAACGAGCGCTAACTGCCTTGTCTAGAATCAGTGGCATGAGCACCAGGACCGACGCGCCGACCCGTCGCGAGCAGATCCTCAAGGAGGCCGCGCGCCTCTTCGCCGAGCGCGGCTTCCACGGCGTCGGCGTCGACGAGATAGGCGCCGCCGTCGGTATCAGCGGCCCCGGGCTGTACCGCCATTTCCCCGGCAAGGACGCGATGCTCGCCGAGCTGCTCGTCGGCATCTCCGGCCGGCTCCTGGACGGCGGCAGGCGCCGGGTCGCCGAGGCGGACGGCGTCCCCGAGCGGGTGCTCTCCTCGCTCATCGACGGGCACATCGACTTCGCCCTCGACGACCGCCCGCTGATCACCCTCCACGACCGGGAGCTGGACCGGCTGCGCGACAGCGACCGCAAGCTGGTCCGCCAGCTCCAGCGCCAGTACGTCGAGCTGTGGGTGGACGTCGTCCGCAAGCTGCACCCGGAGACCGTCGAGGGCCAGGTCAGGGCGGCCGTCCACGCCGTCTTCGGCCTGCTCAACTCCACCCCGCACCTGGGCTCGTACGGCAACGGGCTGCCGGGCCGCGCGGCCATGGAGGACCTGCTGCGCAAGCTCGCCCACGGGGCGTTCGCGTCGCTGTCGTAGGGGGCCGCCCCCGTCGGCCCGCGGCGCCGCGGGTGTCCGGCCACCGGGACGCCGGGCACGCTCCGCACACCTGACGGCACAATGGGCGCATGCCGATACCGAACCGCGCCGCCCTCGTCGACCACCTCGTCCGTACGCGTATCGCCGGAGACGTCGCCACCCCGCGCGACAACAACCTCTCCCACTACCGCAGGCTCGCCAACGGCGACCGCCACTACTGGCTGGGCCTCGAGCTCGGCGACCGCTGGAGCGACGAGCAGGACGTCCTGGCGGTCATGGCCGAGCGCTGCGGCGTCAACGACGATCCGCAGTACCGGTACGGCCAGGACACCATCGACCCGGAGCTGACCGTCGACGCCCTGGACCGGATGGCGGCCCGGCTGAAGCAGGCCGCCGCCGGGACCGAGTCGGTCCTCTTCGCCACCGGCCACCCGGGCGGGCTGCTCGACGTCCACCGGCAGATCGCCGGCGCGCTCGGATCCGCGGGCTGCGAGATCGTCCGGATCCCCTCCGGGCTCACCGCGGACGAGGGCATGGTCTACCAGTTCGCCGACGTGGCCATGCTGGAGCGCGGCGCGACGTTGTGGCACACGCATTCCCCCGAGCCGATGGCCGCGATCCTGGACGGGCTGGAGCGGGACGGCCGGGCGCGACCGGACCTGGTCGTCGCCGACCACGGCTGGGCGGGCTGCGCGGGACAGCGGGGCGTCGACGCGGTCGGCTTCGCCGACAGCAACGACCCGGCCCTGTTCATCGGCGAGGCGGAGGGCACCGTGCAGGTGACGGTCCCGCTGGACGACCATGTCACGGACCCGCGCTTCTACGACCCGATGACGGCCTACCTCCTGGACGCGGCCGGTCTCCTCTGAGCCCCGGCGGCTCCCCGGCCGAGGCCGGCCGCACCTGGTGCACCGCCGGCGTCGGGTCGAGGTACACCCGGCGGATCGCCGGGAAGCGCTGGCGCAGCTGCTCCTCGGCGTCCTCGCACGCCCACTCCACCTGCTCCGCCGAGGCGACGTCGCGGAAGTTCACCTTCGCCGCGATCAGGACCTCGGCCGGCCCCTGGACGAGGGTTGTCAGCTCCAGCACCTCCACGATGTGGGGGACCGTGAGCAGTTCCTCGTGAACCGCCCTCCGCATCCGCTGCGGCAGCGGCCGGCCGATCAGCAGCTGGGCGTTGCTGCGGCCGAGCACCCAGGCCACGTACACCAGCAGCAGGCCGATGAGGATCGAGGCGATCCCGTCCCAGACCGGGGAGCCCGTGAGCTGGGCGCCCGCCAGGCCGCCTGCCGCGAGCAGCAGCCCGCTGAGGGCGGCGGAGTCCTCCATGACCACGGCCTTGACCGCCGTGTCGGGGGTGTAGCGCAGATAGCGGCGCGCGGGCGTGCCGAAGCGGGACGCCTCGCCGCGGATCTGCCGGACGCCGGTCCGCAGCGAGTAGCCCTCCAGCACGGCGGCGACGGCCAGGACGATGTACGAGGGCAGGGGATTGCCGAGCTTCTCGCCCTGCGTGAGGGTGTGGACGCCGTCGTAGACGGAGAAGACCGCGCCGCCGACGAACGTGGCGACGGACGCGAGCATGGCCCAGATGTAGCGCTCGGGGCCGTAGCCCAGCGGATGCTCCTCGTCGGCCGGCTTGGCGCTCCGCCGCAGGGCGGTCAGCAGCAGCACCTCGGTCACGGTGTCGGCGACCGAATGGGCGGCCTCGGAGAGCATCGCGCTCGATCCGCTGATGACGCCGGCGACGGCCTTGGCCACGGCGAGGCCGAGGTTGGCGAGCGCCGCGACGATCACGGTGAAGGTGCTCTCCGGCGCCTTGACGGGCTCGATCCGCTCCGGTCGGGGCACGGGGGCGTCGGCCGGTCCGCCGGGCACGCGCGGTGCCCCGGGCGGACCGCCGGTGATCTCGTCGCTCGCCATGAGGGGAGCGTATGTCCGTTGTGTCCCCCTCGCTCGGGCGCGCGGCGGACCGCCCGAGACGTGCGGGAGAGGGTTCCTCAGCCGCGCGGGACGCGGACCACGCCCTCCTGGATCACCGAGATCGCCAGCTGCCCGTCCTGGGTGTAGATGCGCGCCTGGCCGAGGCCGCGGCCGCCGTGCGCGCTGGGCGACTCCTGGTCGTACAGCAGCCATTCGTCGGCGCGGAACGGACGGTGGAACCACATCGCGTGGTCCAGCGACGCCCCGACGACGTCGCCGACGGTCCAGCCGCCGCGCCCGTGGGCCAGCAGCACCGAGTCGAGCAGCGTCATGTCGGAGACGTAGGTGGCGAGGCAGACGTGCAGCAGCGGGTCGTCCGCGAGCTTGCCGTTGGTGCGGAACCACACCTGCGAGCGGGCCTCCCGGGGCTGGCCCACGCTCGCGTACGGGGGAGCGTCCACATAGCGCAGATCGACGGCGGCCCGTGCTTCGAGCATCCGCTCCGCGATCTCCGGGGCGATGAACCGCCCGGCGTGCTGCGGCAGGATCTCCTCGGCCGAGGGCAGGCTGTCCGGGGCCGGGGCGTCCGGCATCGGCGCCTGGTGGTCGAGCCCCTCCTCGTACGTCTGGAAGGACGCCGAGAGATGGAAGATCGGCTGGCCGTGCTGGACGGCCACGACGCGCCGGGTCGCGAAGGACCGGCCGTCGCGGATGCGGTCGACCGTGTAGACGATCGGGGCGCCCGGGTCGCCCATGCGCAGGAAGTACGCGTGCAGGGAGTGCGCCGTGCGGTCGTCGGGGACGGTGCGGCCCGCGGCGACGAGCGCCTGGGCCGCGACCTGACCGCCGAAGACGCGGGGCACGATCGCCGAACGCGACCGGCCCCGGAAGATGTCCTGCTCGATCCGCTCCAGGTCGAGCAGATCGAGCAGGTCGTCGAGAGCCTCGCTCACAGGGTCAGAGACCCATCGACTTGGCGATGATCGACTTCATGACCTCGCTGGTGCCGCCGTAGATGCGGTTGACGCGGTTGTCCGCGTAGAGGCGGGCGATCGGGTACTCGTTCATGTAGCCGTAGCCGCCGTGCAGCTGGAGGCACCGGTCGATGACGCGGTGGGCGACCTCGGTGCAGAAGAGCTTCGCGGAGGCGGCCTCGGCCGCGGTCAGCTCGCCCGCGTCCAGCGCCTCCAGGGCACGGTCGGCGACGGCCTCGGCGGCGTCCACCTCGGCCTGGCAGGCGGCCAGCTCGAACTTGGTGTTCTGGAAGGACGCGACCGTCTTTCCGAAGACCGTGCGGTCCTGCACGTACTCCTGGGCGAACCGGATCGCGGCCTTGGCCTGCGCGTACGCGCCGAAGGCGATGCCCCAGCGCTCGGACGGCAGGTTCTGGCCGAGGTAGTAGAAGCCCTTGTTCTCCTCGCCGAGCAGGTCCTCGACCGGGACCTTGACGTCGACGAACGCCAGCTCGGCGGTGTCGGAGGTGCGCAGGCCCAGCTTGTCCAGCTTGCGGCCGATGGAGTAGCCCTCGGACTTGGTGTCCACGGCGAAGAGCGAGATGCCGAAGCGGCGGTCGTCCTCGCGCGGGGCGGAGGTCCGGGCGCACACGATCACGCGGTCGGCGTGGACACCGCCGGTGATGAACGTCTTGGCGCCGTTGAGGACGTAGTGCGTGCCGTCCTCGGACAGCTTGGCGGTGGTCTTCATGCCCGCGACGTCGGAGCCGGTGCCCGGCTCGGTCATCGCCAGCGCCCACATCTCCTCGCCGGTGACGAACTTCGTCAGGTAGCGCTTCTTCTGCTCGTCGGTGGCGAGCATCTTGATGTACGGCAGGGCGAGCAGCACGTGCACACCGGAGCCGCCGAAGTTGACGCCCGCGCGCGCGGTCTCCTCGTAGAGGACGGCCTCGAACTTGTGGGTGTCCAGACCCGCGCCGCCGAACTCCTCGGGCACGTTGATACCGAATATGCCCAGCTCGCCGAGCTTGTGGTAGAAGTCGCGCGGCGCCTGGCCGGCGGCGAACCACTCGTCGTAGACGGGGACGACCTCGGCCTCGATGAAGGCGCGGACGGTCTCCCGGAACGCTTCGTGGTCCTCGTTGAATACGGTCCGGCGCACGGACGCCTCCTCGGCACGGTGTCGGGTCACTGGCTGGGCACAGAGCGCTTTCTAAGCGCTTGCTCAGAATAAGTTACCCGGCGGTTGTTGAAACTGTCCAGAGTGACGAGGGGCACGTGCGCGAGCGGGGGCCGGACGTGACGACGGCACCGTCACACATGGTGGCCGGGGAGGGTGTACGGGCCGTGCCCGGATCGAGCCGCTGTCCTTCGCGGCCACTACTCTGGCGGCGGAGAGGGGTCGGCATGCTGCTGAGATTCCGCACAGCGAACGTGCGGTCACTGCGCGACGAACAAGAGCTGACGTTCGTCGTGCCCGAAGACGACCCGGGCACGTCCGCACGCCCGGTGAGGCTTGCGGGTGACCAGTCACTCGCCGTGCTTCCACTGATCGGCATCTTCGGAGCCAATGCCTCCGGCAAGTCGAACGTGCTGGCCGCGATGACGGACATGCGTGCCGCCGTCATGAACTCGTACGCACGCTGGGCGGCCTTCGACGGGACCGCGCGCATTCCCTTCGCCCTGGACGGCAAGGACGGGCAGGAGCCGGCCAGCTTCTTCGAGGTGGACCTCGTCCTGGACGGCGTGCGCTGGACGTACGGCTTCGAGCTCGGGGCGGAGCGGGTCGAAGCCGAGTGGCTGCACAGCTACCCCCGGGGCCATCGGCAGGTGTGGCTGGACCGCGACGCCTCCCGCGCCAAGGTCTACGACTGGCCGGGAAACCGTGTGAAGGACCGAGCAGGACTCGAGCGGCGCACCCGGCCCAACGCCCTGCTGCTGTCCACGGCCGGCACGGACAACCATCCGCAGCTGACCCCGCTCTTCCACTGGTTCCGCCGCAACCTCTGGCTGATCAACCCGGAGGACGAGCGCGAGCAGCGCGAGGCCTTCACGACGCGGGAGCTGACCGGCAGCCGCGCGCGCCGCATCAACGAACTGCTGCGGGTCGCGGACCTCGGAATCACCGGTGCGGAGATCGTCCAGGAGGGCCGGGGGCCTGCAACGGTCAAGCTCACCCACCGCTCCGCCGCGGGAGACGTGGCCTTCGACTGGACTCAGGAGTCCTTCGGTACCCGCTCCTGGTTCGCTCTGCTCGGTCCCCTGCTCCTCGCCCTCGACGAGGGCGCCGTCCTGCTCGTCGACGAACTGGACGCCAGCCTGCACCCGCGCTTCGCCGCGGAGGTCGTCCGGCTGTTCCACGACCCGCAGGCGAATCCGCGGGGGGCGCAGCTCGTCTTCACCTCGCACGACCCCTCCGTGCTCAGCACCCCGAGCGGCGGCCGGCTGCTGGAGCCCGGACAGGTATGGCTGACGGAGAAGGACAAGGAAGGCGCGACGGACCTGTACCCGCTGACGGCGGCGTCCCCGGGGGAGGACGAGGACCTGATGAGGTCCTACCTGGCGGGTGCCTTTGGCGCGGTGCCCTCTCTTCTGGAGGGTCAGATCGCGCGGCGGCTGCTGGCGGCGAACGAACAGGAACGCGAGTACGAGGCGGAGCGGAGCGGTAGCTGATGGCGCGCACGAGGGGGAAGGACTCGCTGGGCCCTGCGAAGAAGGGCGAGCGACGTCGGAAGGTCGTGCACGTTTTCACCGAGGGCAGGGTGACCGAACCCGAGTACATCAAGATCGTCCGGGAGCGGGCGGGTACGAACGGCATCGAGGTCCGCATCGCCAACCAGTCGGCCCCTGGCTCGCAGCGCAAGCCGATCAAGCTCGTCGAGGCGGCGGTGCGGCTGATCCGCGAGGAGATGCGAGCGGCCAAACGCAGCGGCCTGGAGAAGAAGTACTGGCCTGCGGTCTGGTGCCTGTTCGACCGCGATCAGCACGATCACATCGACGCGGCGCTGAAGGAGGCCCGTGAAGCCGGCGTCGAGGTTGCTTTCTCGCACCCGTGCTTCGAGGTGTGGAGACTGCTCCACCACAAGTCGGTGACCGGTACCTTCGGCGGCGTCTGTGACATGGCGGCGGACAGGCTGCCGTTCGCGGGCAGCGCGGCGAACATCAAGACGGTGCTGCCGGAGCAGATCCCGTCAGGCAGCTTCGCCGAGGCGAAGAAGCGGGCGCGGAAGATGAACGAGGCGCATGCGGAGCATGTGCCGAAGAGCCTGCGCGATCCGTACACGGATGTGTTCGAGTTCGTCGAGAAGGGACTCGGGATCACCGCGTACTGACGGAAGCAGACCGAATTCGGGCGATCGTTTTCACCCCGACCCGGGATCGCCGTAGGGTTCCTACGTCATATCGGGTCGTAGGAAGACGGGTACGTGGCCAAGCTCACGCTCGCGCAGTTGGAGCGCCATCTCTTCGCCGCCGCGGACATCCTCCGCGGCACGATGGACGCCTCCGAGTACAAGGACTACATCTTCGGTCTGCTGTTCCTGAAGCGGGCCAACGACGAGTTCGAGGCGGCACGCGAGCGGATCAGAGAGCAGGCGGAGAACGAGCTGGGACTGTCGGGGGAGCTGCTGGACAGCTTCCTGGAGGACGCGGCCCCGTACAGCGAGCGCGGTGTTCTCTTCGTCCCCAAGAACGCCCGCTGGAAGTGGATCTCGTCCGGCATCCACAACGTCAACGAGGAGCGGCTGCGGCCCGCGCTCCAGGCCCTTGAGGGGCAGAACGCCAAGCTCAAGGGCCTGTTCGACCAGCTCGACTTCAACCGCATCGGTGGCTCAGGTGCCGCCGCGGGTGCGGCGAAGCTCGCCGACCAGAGGCTGAAGCTGCTGATCGCGCACTTCGGGCGAGTGCGGCTGAGGACGGAGGACTTCGAGTTCCCCGACCTGATCGGCGCCGCCTACGAGTACTTGATCAAGGAGTTCGCGGACTCGGCGGGCCGCAAGGGCGGCGAGTTCTACACCCCGCGTGCGGTCGTCCGCATGATGGTCGAGCTGCTGGACCCCCGGCAGAACACCCGGATCTACGACCCGTGCGTCGGCTCGGGCGGCATGCTCATCCATGCCAAGGAGTACGTGGAAGAGCATGGCGGGGACGCCACGGACATGTTTTTCGCCGGCCAGGACGCCAACAGCGGTTCCTGGATCATGTCCACGATGAACATGGTGCTCCACGGCGTCAGCACCCGCTTCGACCTGCGGACGGGCGACACGCTGTCCGAGCCGGCGCACACGCCGAAGTCGGATGCGGACCGGTTCGACGGGGTCCTGAGCAATCCGCCGTTCTCGATGGACTACTCGCTTACCGACTTCCCGCACAAGGCGGAGCGGGCGAAGTACGGCGAGACGAGTGAACGCGGCAAGGCCGACCTGATGTTCCTCCAGCACATGCTCTGGATGACCAAGCGGGAGGGGCACGGCGGCATGGTCATCACGGTCATGCCGCACGGCGTGCTGTTCCGGGGCGGCGGTGAGCAGGACATCCGGTCCGAGCTGATCGAGCAGGACGCGATCGAGGCGGTTATCGGCCTCGCTCCGAACCTCTTCTACGGGACCGGCATCCCCGCCTGCATCCTGGTACTCCGCCCGCCTGGCAAGAAGGACCCGCAGCGGGACGGCCGGGTCCTCTTCATCAACGCGGATCGCGAGTTCCACGCGGAGCGGGCGCAGAACGTGCTGCTTCCCGAGCACGCGGAGAAGATCGTCACCACGTTCCGCGAGTACGAAAACGTTCCCGGCTTCGCGCGCGTGGTCAAGCGCGAGGAGCTGCGGGAGAACGACTACAACCTCAACATCCGCCGGTACGTGGACAACACGCCTCCACCGGAGCCGCAGGATGTGCGGGCGCACTTGGTGGGCGGGATGCCGCGTGCGGAGATCGAGGCGAAGAGGGAACTGCTCGACGCGTACGAGATCGGGCTGGAGGACCTGTTCGCGGAGCGGGAGCCGTTGGACCCGGAGTATGTGGACTTCCTCCCGGAGGGCGAGCGCCCGGACGCGGCCCGGCTCGCGGAGCTGGCGCGTCCCCGTGAGGAGGCGCTGCGTGTCGCGTTCGCCAAGTGGTGGGAGGAAGAGGCCCGCCACCTGGAGGCGGTGGCCGCCACGCCCGAGCGGCTTGCCGACCTGACGGCGTCGGAGCGCAAGGCGGCCCTTATGGCCGTACGCGGCTCCCTGATCGAATCGTTCGTGGAGCGGCTGGGCGGCATCGGCTTGCTCGACCGGTACGCGTTGGCGGGCGCGGTGGCCGGCTGGTGGTACGAGGCGAAGTACGACCTGCTGGCCTTGTCGGAGAACGGCTTCGCCGGAGTGCTGGACGGCTGGGTCGAGAACGTGGAGACGCTACTCGCGCCGGAACAGGACCCGAAGACGAAGAAGCTGCGCAAGCGCACGGCTGCGGAGCGGCGCCAGGCGTACGCCCACAAGGTGGTCGCCGCGATCGTGCCGGAGTTCCTGACGGAACTGGCCGAGGCGGACGCGCGCAAGACGGAGCTGGATGCCCGGTGGAAGGAACTCAACGCGGAGCCGGAACCGTCGGAGGACGGTGAGGCTGATGGTGACGAGGACGATGTCACACGGGAGCAGGCCGAGCTGAGCGTGGAGCAGCTCGCGGAGCTGGCGCACGTGAAGAAGGAACGCACGAAGGCCGCGGCGCGCATCAAGAAGCTGGAGGCGGAGTTCTGGTTCACGCCGTGGCCGGACCCGACCAAATTGACCGAGGACCCGCCGAGGCTGATTGCCGCTCGGCAGCGGTACGCGGAGGACCCGGAGGGGGAGCGCCGGGTGGTGCTGGAGCTGCTGCGGGATGACTTGGCGGGGAAGCTGGAGGGGCATGTGGTGCGGCGTCGGCGGGAGTTGGTCGACGTGTGTGGGGCGTGGGCGGACAAGTACGCGGTGTCGCTGACGGAGATCCGCGCGGAGCGCGAGCGTGTGGCGGCGACGTTGGACGGGTTCCTGGAGGAGCTGGGCTATGTCAGCTGACGCCGGGATCCGTTGGGTTCCCGTACGGGAAATCGGCGAGGTGCGCATGGGCAAGCAGCTCTCGCCGAGCAGCCGAGACGCTGCGGGGCAGCATCCTTACCTGAGAGTCGCCAACGTCTACGAAGGGCAGATCGATCTGTCCGACATCAAGACAATGGGGTTCTCGCGAACGGAGCGTGAGGTATATGGGCTGCGTCCAGGAGACATCCTGCTCAACGAAGGGCAGGAGAACCTTCGGATGGTGGGACGTAGCGCAATTTACACGGGCGCTCCGGGAGCCTATTGCTTCCAGAACACGCTGATCAGGTTTCGCCCAGGAGGTGAGGTTCTCTCAGAATATGCGCAAGCGGTGTTTGTGCGGTGGCGGGCCCAGGGTGTTTTTGCCAGCGTTGCAGAGAAGACGAGCATTTCGCACCTTGGCGGAAACCGGTTCGGAGCGCTGCTGTTTCCGGTGAGGCCGTTGTCTGAGCAGCGACGGATCGTCGAGTTGATCGAATCTGTATCGGCGCAGGAGCGTGCCGTCGAGAGGTCCCTCGTAAAGTTGGAGCAGCTCAGGACGGGGATGACCGCTGCACAGCTCGCTGGTGTCGGGGTGGGTTCATTCGAGGATGTTATCGAGTACGGCCCCCAGAACGGGATTTACAAATCTGCATCTTCCTACGGGGTCGAGGGTACTCCCATTGTTCGTATCGAAAGCTTTAGAGGGGGGCCATCGGATTTCACGAGGAATCTGCTTCGCATTTCGACTACGAAAACAGAGGTCAGCCGTTACGGGCTCGCGGTCGGCGACATTGTCATCAACCGTGTCAACACCCCCGAACTGGTCGGGAAATCAACAGCAGTCCGTGAACTGGCTGAGCCTACCGTGTTCGAGTCGAACATGATGCGATGCAAGATTCGCGCTGACCGAGCCGTTCCCGCCTTTGTTGAAATGTGGCTGGGTGACGTGCTGTCGAGGAAGCACTTTCGGGTGCGCGCGAAGAGTGCCATTTCTCAGGCCAGCATCAATGGGGAGGACGTTCGCGACTGTCCATTCCCTCGACTCGCGGTTACGGAGCAGTTGGCCATCCTTAAGCGGTTGGCGGCGGTTACGGTGCAGCAGCGCCTTGACGAGGCAGAGCTCGCGAAGCTGAGGGACTTCAAGCGAGGCATGGTGAGCGACCTGCTGGGCGGCAGCGCCTGAGTCAGACGCAGTTTTCCTTCAGGGCCTCCACGAAGCTGTCCCAGACGGCGCACGGGAAGACCAGCGCAGGTCCGTGCGGATCCTTGGAGTCGCGGACCGGGACGCCTGACGGGTAGTCGTCCAGGACCTCGACGCAGCTTCCACCATCCCCGCTGCTGTAGGACGACTTGCGCCAACCGATCAATGCAGCCGCGTTCGGGACGATGCCGTCAGTCATGTTGCCCGTAATCCTTCGCTGTCGCTTTCAGTAGGGCGACCGATTCCTTGCGGGGGAGCGCGTCGCCCAAGGCGAGAGTGTAGGTGCGTTGCATGGTCTCAACCAGGGCGGGGGAGTCGTGCAACCTGCCCATGAGGACACCCTCGCCGTAGGCAACGGGGGGCTGGTCGTCGAACGTCATCAGCGACAGCATCCCTTGGAGCAACTGGTGGTAGCCGACTCCGAAGGGAAGGACGTGCACTCGAACACGTTCGCTCTCTGCCATGCGAACGATGTGGTTCAGTTGCTCCGACATGATCTTGTGGTTCCCGACATGGCGGCGCAGTACCGCCTCATCCAAGAGAACGCAGACCAGTGGAGTAACTGGGTTGGAGAGGACCTGCCCTCGCTCCAGCCGTGTGACGAGGAGCCTGTCACATTCCTCTTCACTCCGAGGGGTGGCACCAGGCCGCAGAACGGCACGCGCGTACCCCTCCGTCTGGAGGATGCCGGGCACGAGCGAGAGCGCGAACTCCTGGATCACCGTCGCTTGTTGCTCCAGCTGCCGCGCCGTCTCGAAGTAGTCCGCGACCGCCACGTCCTCCTGCGGCAGGAAGCTGCTCAGCACGTCCCCCGTGCCCAGCGCCCTGTCCAGCCGCTTCGCGTCCTCCTTCGACGGCGTGCGGCGGCCCGCCTCGATGTGCGCGATATGCGAGCGGGTCATGAACGCGATGTCGGCCAGTTCCTGTTGGGTGAGGTCGGCGGCCTCACGTTGGGCCTTCAGCCACTCCCCGTAGACGTTGCTCATCCGTCAACTCCCTTGAGACAAGCGCTCTGTCACACCGAACCCCCTGGTCAGGGTAGTCCTACCGGTCTCAGGCTGTGAATGAATCGCTACAGAGCGAGTTGGCCCGCCGGAACCGCCCGGGAGAGCCGCAAGCACAGACCCCCGCGACCGACGTGAACGGTCCGGGGGCGTGGCCCTCAACTAACCAGGAGTTGATGACGTGTCGCACTGTATCGCCCGACTGATCGACCCGCTCCGGAGGCTCCTGTGGCCTCCGCCAGCCGTAGACCACCGCCCCGCGCCTCGGCTGCCGCTTCCGCCCCGCCCCACCCACGCCCCCACCCCGTACTACCGAGGCGAGGACAGCCCCCTCGTACGTCCCTACCTCCTCGCCCACGAACGCCGCCAGGCCGAGGCCCGCCGCCAGCGGGCCCGTCGCCGGGCCCTCTGGCTCACGGTTCACGGCGTCGACATCGGCCCGTGCGTCATCCACGGACGGGAGGTGGCGGCGTGATCCGTCACACCACGGAGGCACTTCGCCTGCTTCCCTGGACCGGGGCCGAGGGCAAGCCCTGCTACCTCATCGGCGACGGTGACGGCTATGTCTCACGCCTCGCCGACAACATCGAAAGCGTGCAGCTCGGCATGGCCGCCGATCTCCTCGATCACACCGACGACCTCCTGGGTGACCGCTCCGCTACCCCCGAGCAGCTCCGCTATGTCATCGCCCGACTTGTGGAGTCCCTGCGCGACGTGCACCGCATCGCGTGGAGCCGGGGTGCCCGGCACACCGTTCCAGTCCGCGCCGACCACCCCGAATAGCAGGTGGCCCAAGCGGCTGAAACTCTCGCCCGTCGCCCGCCCATCGCACAGAATGGATCACCTGCACGGGTGTGGCGGCGGGCGAGGGGCGTGGGGGCATGGCGGCAATGCAGGTCGAGCGGGACGAGGTGGAGCGGCCGACCGTCGCGCAGCTCCGGGCGATGGGCTGGACGCACGTCCCGGGCAAGGACGTCGGCACCCTCGATGCAGATGCCCCGTTCTTCGTCGACACGCTCGGCAAGGCGCTGCGCCGCATCAACCTCCGTGCCGCCGACGGCGAGCCGTGGATGGGCGAGACGGACGTCAGACGCTCCATCAGCGAGCTTGCGTCCGTGTCCCTCGGCGCCGGCATCGACAAGGCCAATTTCGCCGCCACCGACCTGCTCCTCAGCGGGCTGCTCCTCGCCGGTCCCTCCACCGAGCACGGCGGACCCTCCGCCATCGTCCAGTACATCGAGTGGCACGAGGACCGCACCGGGCGCAACGAGTTCACCGTCGTCGACCAGCTCCACGTGCGGAACCGCTCCGGCGAGGTGTCGATCCTCGACATCGTCCTCTTCGTGAACGGGATTCCGCTCGTCGCCGTCGAGTGCAAGAGCCCCGACCTCGCCGACCCGATCCGCGATGCCGTCCTCGACCTGCGGCACTACGCGGGAGACCCGCTGCCCGACGACGAACGGGACGCGACGGACCTGGCGCTGCCCGCCGGGGTTCCGGAGCTCTTCCGTACCGTCCAACTGCTCGTCGCGGCCACGGCCGAGACCGCGTACCTCGGCACGGTCACGTCCACCCCGGAGCATTTCCACCCCTGGCGGAGCATCGAGCCGGAGAGCAAGGCGACTCTCACCGCCGAACTGCCCGACGGCATCGGCAAGCTCAACGAGCGGCACATGCTGGTGGGTGTCGTCCTGCGTCCGGCCGCGTTGCTGAGGGTCGTGCGCCACTACGTGATCCCTCTGCCCGTTCAGACCGAGTCGGGCGGCAGCCGTACCGTCAAGGCCGTCGCACGGCACCAGCAGTACCGGGCTGCCGAGAAGGCGGTCCGCAAGCTGCTCACGGGCAAGACGCGTGGCGGACCGGTCCTCGAGGACGAGCGCGGCGGTCTCATCTGGCATACCCAGGGCTCCGGCAAGAGCCTCACCATGACGTTCCTCGTCCGCCGGATGCATCTGCACCACCGACTCAGCGAGTTCATGGTGGTCGTGGTCACGGACCGTACCCAGTTGCAGGAGCAGTTGGCCCGTACGCTCAAGCTGAGCGAGTCCGAGGTGGAGACCGCCAAGACCGCGACCCAGATGCAGGGGCTGCTGAGGGACGGCGGCCGGCGGATCGTGTTCGCGATGATCCAGAAGTACGGTGCCGGAGGATTCGCCTTCGCGGCGGAGGCGGACGGGGACGGCGACGAGCGGGATCTGGCTGCCGAGTACGACGATGCCGAGAAGGCCCGACGGGAGCGGCGGGCGGCGAAGTTGCCGTCGGCGCCGAACTTTCCCGAGTGCAACACCTCCCCGGACATCCTCGTCCTCGTCGACGAGGCACACCGGTCGCACACGAGCCTGCTGCATGCCGCCCTGCGCAAGGCGATCCCCAACGCGGCGAAAATCGGCTTCACCGGCACCCCGATCATGACGGGCAAGGCCGAGGACACCCGCCGGATCTTCAGCGGTGGACCGGACCGGAAATTCCTGGACATGTACCGGATGGCAGACGCCGAGAACGACGGCGTCGTCGTGCGGATCCGCTACGAGGGCCGTACCGGCGAGGGGCAGGTCTTCGACAAGGACGGTCTGGACCGGAACTTCGAGGACCTCATCCAAGACCGCACCGACGAGGAGCGGCGCGAGCTGCTGAACCGCTGGCCCACCGAGCGGGACGTCGCCGAGTCGACGCCGATGATCCGGGCCAAGGCCGAGGACATGCTGGAGCACTGGGTGACGACGGTGCTGCCCGGCGGAGGGTTCAAGGCGCAGGTCGCCGCAGTGAGTCGGAAAGCGGCCGTCGAGTACCACCACGCGCTGCGTGCCGCGCGGGACGCTCTGATGGTGGAGTTGGCCGCGTTCCGGCCGGAGTCGGTCGCCGGAATCCCTCTCGACGAGCTGCCCTCGCGCACGCGTTATCTGTTCCAGGCGTACCAGTTCCGTTCACTGCTGCGCCGGATCGACTTCGTGCCCGTCATCTCGCCGGGCAAGGAGCGCAAGTGGCGCCGGTGGCTTTACTGGACGGACCCGGTGCGGCAGGCGGCGTACATCGAGCGCTTCCACGAGGCGTTCCCCACGCCGCCGCCAGAGCCCGAGTGGGTCGCCACCACCCCGTTCCACTCCCCGGTGCAGGAGACGCAGGAGCCGGGCGGCATGGGGGACAACCCGTGGTCACAGGAAGGAGTGGAGCAGCCGGAGGCATCGGCCATCGGCCCCGACCCGGTGCACCCGGAGAGCCCCGTGGCCTTCCTGATCGTCAAGTCCATGCTGCTCACGGGGTTCGACGCGCCGCGTGAACAGGCGCTCTACCTGGACCGCCCGATCCGGGATGCCGAACTGCTCCAGGCAGTGGCCCGGGTGAACCGGCCGATGACGGACAAGAAGGTCGGGTACGTCGTCGACTACTACGGCGTCTTCGAGCACCTGAGCAGCGCACTCGCCGACTACCGGAAGGAGGACGTCGACGACACGATGCGCAGCATGGCAGAGGAGATCGACGGTCTGGAGCCGGCGGCCGAGGCGGTGCGCCGCTACCTCAGCGCTCAGGTCGGCGTCACCGACGCCGACCTCGTCGACTTCGCCGCCGTGCGCTCCGCCGCCCTCGCCTTCGACGACGAATCGACCCGCCAGGGCTTCGACGAGGTGTTGCACCACTTCCTCACCGTCCTGGAGCGGGTGCTGCCGCATGAGGACGGCCTGGACCATCTGGGCGACGCACGTCGCTGGGGCCTGCTGCAGAAGCGCATCCGCACCCTCCACCGTGACGCGGCGGGCGGGTCCTTCACGATGCGCACATACGGGCGCAAGGTGCGCGCGCTGATCGCCGAGCATCTGGAGGGCCCCGAGATCGACCAGGTGATCGCTCCGGTGTCATTGGCGTCGCCGCTGTTCGACGAGAAGGTACGCGCCATGCCCCCGCGTGAGGCGGCAGCCGAGATGGGGCATGCCCTCCGCTTCCACCTGGAGGAGCGGGTCAAGCGGGAGGACCCGGAGAAGTACGTCCGGCTCTCGGAGCGGCTGCAAGAGATCCTGCGAGAGATGCCCGGGCGGTTCGAGGAGCAGATCGAGGCTTTCGGGCCGCTCTTCGAGCAGGCCCGGCAGGAGGACGAGGAGGATCCCAGGTTTGCGGGACTCTCCCCGCTGGAGCAGCGGCTGTACCGGCTGCTGGACAGGGAGGCGGGGGAGAACCCGGACATCGACACGAGTGCGGCGGACCTGCGGTCGGTGGTCGGAACGGTGTGTGACACAGCGGCCCACACCATGGCCAAGGCCGCATACCAGGGCCAGCACCAGGATCTTGCCCTCCTCGCCGACAAGATCAGGATGGATCTGGTCAAGGGCCGGCTGCGGCCAGTGGGCGCGGAGTGGACGGCACTTCGCGATCTCGCGGAACGGCTCGCCGCCTACGCCGCGCAGAACCGGGCGTCCTTTCTGGCCAGGCTGAGGGGAGAATAGGCAGGGTGACCGCCTCCACCGTCGATCCAGCCGAGCCGATCGCCCTTGTCGAGGGTGATCGGCTCGCTGTTGACGGACTGGAACTCGACGTGCGCGTCAGTACCCGGCGCAAGCGGTTCGCGCTCACGGTGGAGATGGATGCTGCGGTCACCCTTCACGCGCCCCAGGGACGTCCGGCGGCCGACGCCCTCGCGTTCGTCCGGGCTCACCGGGCATGGGTGGTAGCCAAGACGGCGCAAAGGGAGCGAACCCGACCGTTGAACCCGCCCAAGCGTCTCGTCGAGGGCGAGGTGTTCCGGTATCTGGGGCGGACGTATCGGCTGGCCATCGACGCCGAGCGCCCGGAGGACGCCGGAGTCCGGCTCGTCGCCGGGCGCCTGCTCCTCAATCAGGAACAGGCTGAGAACCCGTCCCGGGGTCGGTCTGCGCTGGTCGACTGGTACTGCCGCGCGGGCCGTGAGTGGGCCAGGGGCAGGCTCCAACCCTGGGCGGCGCGTATGGGAGTCGCGGAACCGGCACTGGACGTGTCGGATCTCGGCGGCCGCTGGGGCAGCTATCGTCCGTCCGACGGCGGAATCGGAGCCGGGCGGATGAGTCTCGGCTGGCCGCTGTTCCAACTGCCCATGCATCTCGTGGACTATGTCGTTGCCCACGAGCTCGCGCATGTACGTGTCTCCGGGCATGGGGAGGATTTCTGGCGGTTGCTGGGGCACGCCCTGCCTGAGTACGCGGAGCGGCGGACCGAGCTGGACGAGCTGGGGCGGCGCATGTGGATGGGGGAGATCATCTAGTCGGCCCCGCTGCGTGCAGTCGCAGTCCGGTGACTACAGTCGGCAGCCGGTGGGCGCTCAGCCCGCCGTGACGGACGGCTGCCCCGGTTGCGGGTCCTCGCCGTCGTACGCCGACAGCGCGGCGAGGCGGTGATCCAGCAGTTCGGCCAGGTCCGCGGGGGTCGTGCGCGACTGCGCCAGCTTCACCGCGGCCCGGCCCTCCACGGTCGCCCACGCGTGCCGGGCGCGTTTGTTGGCCCGGCAGCGGGTGGCGCTCCGCAGGAACCCCGCGCCCGCGGCGAATCCCGCGGAGGCGAGGGCCAGTAGCGCCGCGGGGATCCGGGCGCCCGCGGTGGCCAGCCCCGTCGCTCCGGCGACGCCGGCGAGCAGCGCGGCGGGGAAGCCGAGCGCGATATCGGTCCTGGCCCAGAACTCGGCCCTGCGGTGGGCCAGATTCCTCTGGCGCGTCGCCTCCTCCCGGAGTCCTTCGATCTCGGCGCGCAGGCGGCTGCCGGTCCCGTCCGGGGCCGGGGTGATGGTTCCGTCGGCGGAAGAGGCCATGCCGGAATTCCAACACGGCTGAGCGGTTGGGGACTTGGGGCGGAGCGACAGCCTTGGGGCGGCAGAATCGTGGGTTCCCCACGGAACCGCGGGGCAACGTTCCGCAACGCGACCCGCCCGGTCCTCACGCGTACCGCAGCGCGAACCACAGCTCCATCCGTACGTCCGCGTCGTCCAGGTCGACGCCCAGCAGCGTGCCGCACCGCGCGATGCGCTGGCGGACGGTGTTGCGGTGGACGCCCAGGGCCACCGCCGTGCGGTCCCAGCTGCCGTGGAGCGAGAGCCAGACCCGCAGGGTCTCGGCGAGCGCGGGGGAGTCCGCGACCGGCGCGAGCAGGGTGCGGGCGTGGACGGCGGCCTCGTCGGGCGCGACCAGTTCGCCGAGGCCCGCGTCGCGCTGGCGGGCGAGCGGGACCCGGGTCGCCTCCGCACGGCGCAGGGCGCGGGCGGCGGCGGTGTCGGCGGTGCCCAGCTCCTCCGCCGTGGCCGGGGCGCTCACGCCCAGGGTCCAGCCCGGCTGGGGCTCGATGCGCCGGTCGCCGGAGAGCAGGATCCGTACCGTCTCCCCGTCGGTGTCCACCAGCGTGCTGCCCAGGGCCGCGCCGAGGGCGGAGGCCGCGATCCGGTCCGGCTGCCCCGGTCGCGTCCCGTGCACCACCGTCCAGGGACCGGGGCCCAGGTCGCGGACCACCTCCGCGGGCGTACCGCCCAGCAGCAGCCGTACCAGCGCGGCGGTCCGCCCGCTCGCGTCGGCTCCCTGGTGCGGCGCGGTGAGCAGGGACAGCAGGACGACGGCGACCCCGGCGATCGTGTGCCCTCCCGGTTCGCGCCCCTCGGCGGCGACTCCGAGGACCAGACCCTGGCCGCCGCCGAGGGCGTAGGCCGCGAGGTGCGTCTCCCCGACGGTGTCGGTCGCCGACGAGGGCGGCCGACGTGTGGTTCCCGCCGGTGCGCCCGGCTCCGCCTGGGCGCCGGCGGCCCGTGAAGGGGGAGCGGCCGTGTCGTCGGCGGGTTCCGCGCCATCGGGCTCCGGGCTCACCACGCGCGCCAGCCGCCCCACGGCCTCGCGCGCCTCGCGGGACGGCGCCCGGCCGGCCACGTGCAGGGCCGAGCCGTCCGGGGCCAGCAGCACGGCCCAGCCACCGAGGCGGGACGCCAGCTGCTGCAGTACCGCCGGCACCGGGTCGGGGCGGGCCGCCGCGCCGGCGAGGCCCTGCTGGGCCTCGCTGACCCGGCGCACCTCCCGGAGCCGGGCCTGGGCCATCAGCCCCCAGACGGCGCGGGCGATCGCGGTGAACGGGGTCTGCGGCGGCACCTCGAGCAGCGGCAGCCCACGGCGCTCGCACGCCGCGACGAGCGCGTCCGGGACGGTGTCGTACACCGGCGCCACCCCGAAGCCGATCGCCGCGCCGCCGGCCTCGACGACCCGCGCGGCGTACATCTCCGGGTCCTTCAGCAGGACGCCCGCGGTCAGCAGCAGCTCGCCGCCCAGGAGGTAGGGGTACGGGTCGGCCATCTCCGAGGTGTGCACCCACTGGATACGGACGCCCTCGGCGCCCCCGGACTCGGGGACGCCCGCGACCAGCCGCAGCCCGAGATCCTCCCGGGCCAGCAGTGCGGTCAGCGGGACGGGCGGGGTGGGTGGGGCCGAAGGGGCGCCCTGGGGAGCGGTGGAGTCCGGCATGGTGGACGTTCCATCCTTGATCGTCTTCGGGAATGGAGGAAACGTACACTTCATCGTCGCTTTTAAGCCACCTATCGTCGAGTCGTCCAGCGGCCGCGGGTACGGGCGGATGTCCCCGCGCAGGAGCCGCTGCGTCCCCTTGAACTTCTGCACGACACGCCACCGAGGTGAAAGCGAAGGAGGGCCCCATGGCCGTCGACTACGCAGTGATCGTCGTCTATCTGGCCGGCATGCTGGCCATGGGCTGGTGGGGCATGCGCCGCGCCAAGTCCAAGAGCGAGTTCCTGGTGGCAGGGCGCAGGCTCGGCCCCTCGATGTACTCCGGCACCATGGCCGCGATCGTGCTCGGCGGCGCCTCCACCATCGGCGGTGTGGGCCTCGGCTACAAGTACGGCCTCTCCGGGGCCTGGATGGTCTTCACCATCGGCCTCGGCCTCCTGGCCCTGTCGATCTTCTTCTCCGCCCGCATCGCCCGGCTGAAGGTCTACACCGTCTCCGAGATGCTCGACCTGCGCTACGGCGGCCGGGCCGGACTCATCACCGGTGTGGTGATGTGGGCCTACACGCTGATGCTCGCGGTCACCTCGACCATCGCCTACGCCACGATCTTCGACGTCCTCTTCGACATGAACCGGACCGTCGCGATCGTCCTCGGCGGCTCGATCGTCGTCGCCTACTCCACGCTCGGCGGCATGTGGTCGATCACCCTCACCGACATGGTGCAGTTCGTCGTCAAGACGATCGGCGTGCTGCTCCTGCTGCTGCCCATCGCCGTGGTCAAGGCCGGCGGCTTCGCCGAGATGAAGGCCCAGCTGCCCACCGAGTACTTCGCGCCGTTCGGCATCGGCGGCGAGACGATCTTCACCTACGTGCTCATCTACACGTTCGGCATGCTCATCGGCCAGGACATCTGGCAGCGCGTCTTCACCGCCCGCGACGACAAGGTCGCCCGCTGGGGCGGCACGGTGGCCGGTACGTACTGTCTCGCCTACGCCCTCGCCGGCGCCGTCATCGGCACCGCGGCCAAGGTGCTCTACCCGAACCTCGCCAACGCCGACGACGCCTTCGCCACCATCGTCAAGGACGAACTCCCGCTGGGCGTGCGCGGCCTGGTCCTGGCCGCCGCCCTCGCCGCCGTGATGTCCACCTCCTCCGGCGCCCTGATCGCCTGCGCGACCGTCGCCAACAACGACATCTGGCAGCGGCTGCGCGGCGCCGTGACACGGCGGGCGGACGGCGAGGCGCACGACGAGGTCAAGGGCAACCGGATGTTCATCCTGGTCATGGGCATAGCCGTGATCGGCATCGCCATCGCCCTCAACAACGTGGTCGAGGCCCTGACGGTCGCCTACAACCTGCTCGTCGGCGGTCTGCTGGTGCCGATCCTCGGCGGGCTGCTGTGGAGGCGCGGCACGGTGTACGGCGCCCTCTCCTCCGTCGTCGTCGGCGGCGTGGCCGTCATCACCCTGATGTGGAAGTTCGGCATCCTCGCCAACGAGCCCATCTACTACGGCCTGCTCGCCTCCCTCGTCACCTACGTCGTCGTCTCGCTGGCCACCAGGCCCACCGACGAGGCGATCCTGGCCAACTGGCGCGAGCGCCTCGCGGGCCGCGACCCCGAGGCCGAGCGGCGGACCGCGCAGGAGTCGGTCCCGGCCACCCCGTGAACCCCGTTACAGTCAAACGACTGCAAACCGACGGATAAGCAGAAAAGCGCAGGAAGAAGAGGCATGGTCATGAGCAGCAACGAGACGCCGCGCGGCCCCATCGACTCGTCCCGCATCCCGCGGTACGCCGGACCCGCGACGTTCGCCCGGCTGCCCCGGCTCGACGAGGTCGGCAGCACCGATGTCGCCGTCGTCGGCGTGCCCTTCGACGCCGGGGTGTCGTACCGTCCCGGCGCCCGCTTCGGCGGCAACGCCATCCGTGAGGCGTCGAGGCTCCTGCGGCCGTACAACCCGGCCCAGGACGCCTCGCCCTTCGCGCTCGCCCAGGTGGCGGACGCGGGCGACATCGCCGCCAACCCGTTCAACATCAACGAGGCCGTCGAGACCATCGAGGCCGCCGCCGACGACATCCTCGGCACCGGCGCGCGCATGATGACCCTCGGCGGCGACCACACCATCGCGCTGCCGCTGCTGCGCTCGGTGGCCAGGAAGCACGGCCCCGTGGCGCTGCTGCACTTCGACGCCCACCTGGACACCTGGGACACCTACTTCGGTGCCGAGTACACCCACGGCACCCCGTTCCGCCGCGCCGTCGAGGAGGGCATCCTCGACACCGAGGCCCTCTCCCACGTCGGCATCCGCGGCCCGCTCTACGGCAAGCAGGACCTGACCGACGACGAGAAGATGGGCTTCGGCATCGTCACCTCCTCCGACGTCTACCGCCGCGGCGCCGACGAGGTCGCCGACCAGCTGCGCCAGCGCATCGGCGACCGCCCCCTCTACATCTCCATCGACATCGACTGCCTCGACCCCGCCCACGCCCCCGGCACCGGCACCCCCGAGGCGGGCGGCATGACCTCGCGCGAACTGCTGGAGATCCTGCGCGGACTCGCCTCCTGCAACCTGGTCTCCGCCGACGTCGTCGAGGTCGCCCCCGCCTACGACCACGCCGAGATCACCTCCGTCGCGGCCTCCCACACCGCGTACGAGCTCACCACGATCATGGCCCGTCAGATCGCCGCGTCGAGGAACGACAAGTGACCCACGACCACGACCTCGTGCTGCGCCCCACGGCGCGGCAGGTCGCCGCCGCGCTCAGCCCGCCGGCCGGCCGCAACGGCGGGGACCTCGTCGTCGAGGCCCTGGCCGGGCTGGGCGCCACCACGGTGTTCGGCCTGCCGGGCCAGCACGCCCTCGGCATGTTCGACGCGCTGCGCCGCTCCGACCTGGAGTACGTCGGGCTGCGCGTGGAGAACAACGCGGGCTTCGCCGCCGACGCCCACGGCCGGATCACCGGACAGGCCACCCCGCTGCTGCTCTCCACCGGCCCCGGCGCGCTCACCTCGCTCGCCGCGCTCCAGGAGGCCGCCGCGGCCAGCGCCCCCGTCCTGGCGATCTCCAGCCAGGTGCCGAGCCCGGGCATCGGCGGCGGCCGCCACGGCTATCTGCACGAACTGCGCGACCAGAAGGCGTCGTTCCGGGACGTCGTGAAGTCCGTGCACACCGTCCGCACCGCCTCCCAGATCCCCTCCGCGATCGCCGCCGCCTGGGAGTCCGCGCTGACCGCCCCGCACGGGCCGGTCTGGGTGGAGATCCCCCAGGACGTGCTGCTCGCCGAGACGACCCTGCCGGTCGTGACGGCCCTGGACGCCACCCCGCACGACCTCGTGCCCCGCCCGGAGCTCACCGCCGTCGCCGCGCACCTGCTCCAGAACGCCGAGCGCCCCGCGATCATCGCGGGCGGCGGTGTCGTGCGCTCCGACGCCTCCGGCAAGCTGCTCGCCCTCGCCGAGAAGCTGGACGCCCCCGTCGTGACCACCTTCGGCGGCAAGGGCGCGTTCCCCTGGGAGCACCCGCTGTCGATGCAGTCCTGGCTGGAGGACCGGCACACCACCGACTTCCTGGAGGACGCCGACGTCCTGCTCGTCGTCGGCTCCGGCCTCGGTGAACTCTCCTCGAACTACCACACGTTCGCGCCGCGCGGCAGGGTGGTCCAGATCGAGGCCGACCTCGGCAAGCTGGAGTCCAACCATGCCGCGCTCGGCATCCACGCCGACGCCCGGATCGCGCTCACCGCGCTGCTGGAGACCGTGGAGGAACGCCGCGACCCGTCGGCCGCCGAGCGGGTCTCCGCGCTGCTGGCGAAGGTCCGGGAGCGGATCGCCGGCCAGGAGCTCACGCTGGAGCAGGAGGTGCTCGCCGCGGTCCGCGAGGCCCTGCCGGACGACTCCCCGAGCTTCTGGGACATGACGATCCTGGCCTACTGGGCCTGGTCCGCATTCGACGCCCGCCGGCCGAACACCATGCACTCGGCCCAGGGCGCGGGCGGGCTCGGATACGGCTTCCCCGCCGCCCTCGGCGCGGCCGCGGCGGACCGCGACAGGCCGGTGCTCGCGGTCTCGGGCGACGGCGGCGCGATGTACTCCATCGCGGAGCTTGCCTCGGCGAAGCAGTACGCGCTGCCGGTGACCTGGCTGATCGTCGACGACGGCGGCTACGGCATCCTGCGCGAGTACATGACGGACGCCTTCGGCGAGGCGACCGCGACCGAGCTGTCCAGGCCGGACTTCGTCGCGCTCGCCGAGTCGTTCGGCGTCCCGGCCGTACGCACCACCACGGAGTCGCTCCGCGAGGACCTCGCCAAGGCCCTCGCGCAGCCCGGCCCGTCGGTCGTCGTGCTGCCCGCGGTGCTCAGGATGTTCGCGCCGACGCATCTGTAGGCGGGGCGCTTCGGCGCTCTTCGTCCCGTCCGCGGGGCGACGGCGGCGGCGCCCCGGGTGCGGCCGCAGGACGACGCGGCCGCGCACCGGTCACCTCAGCAGTGCCCGGTGCGCGGCCGTGTACGTGCCCTTCTGGGTCTTGAAGCCCTCGCGGAAGTCCTTCCGCTGGGCCGCGTCGTAGGCCGGGGGGAACCCCCCGTCGTCCGGTATGGACGCGAGGACCCCCTTCAGCACCTCGTCCGCCGCCTTCCCGCGCGCGGCGTCCCGCCGCCGGGCCGCGACCAGGTGCTTCAGCGCCTTGTCCAGCTGCCTCGGTATGTGGAGGCCGGGCTGCCGCTCCACCATACGGAGCCTGGCGTCCGTGCCGAGCTTCCCCTTCATCGGGACGCCCCCGAGGACCCGCAGGATGTGCAGCGCCGCCCACAGCCTCCCGCTCCGGTACGCCGCGCTCTCCTTCGCGTCTGCCACGGTCTCCCCCTTCCCCGCCGGTCCGGCCGGCGGACACCGCTCATGGCTACCCCGGGCCCGTGTCCGGCGAACGCCGCGCGCGTTGCCCCGCCGCCCGGCGGGCTCCCACGCGGCCGGACCGCCGTCGGCCCGGGTCCCCGGCCGCAGCCGCCGTCTTCCGTACAACCTTTCGGAGTCTGCGGAGTCATGTGAGTCGTGAAGAGACACTCCATACCCCGCCGCCGCAGACGTGGGGCTCTCTGCGCGGCTGCCGCTCTCGGTGTGCTCGTGCCGGTGACCGTCAGTGCCACCCAGAGCACGGCGGGCGCGGCCACCCCCGCCGTGGCCTGCACCTCGCAGAAGGCCGGACTGGCGGCGAAGCTGGTCACGGACATCACCGCCGCCCTCAAGGGACGTACGTCGACGACCGCGGTGCTCGTCAACGACCGGGTGACCAAGACCAGCTGCATTCTCCGCCCCGACCAGACGTTCGACTCCGCCAGCGTCGTCAAGACGACCGTCCTCGCGACCCTGCTCTGGGACGCGCAGAAGACCGGCCGCCAGCTGACCGCCACCGAGAAGTCACGCGCCACGGCCATGATCACCAGGTCGGACAACGACGCCACCAGCGCGCTGTGGCGCCAGCTCGGCCTGACCAAGGTCAAGGGCTTTCTCGCCGCCGCCGGCATGACCAGGACCGTGCCCGGCGCGAACGGCTACTGGGGCCTCACCCAGATCACCGCCCGCGACCAGCAGAGGCTGCTCGCGATCCTGACGGCGAGGAACGCCGTCCTCACCGACGCCTCGCGCGGTTACGTGCTGCAGCTGATGAACGCCGTCGTGGCGGACCAGCGCTGGGGCACGCCCGCAGGCGCCCCCTCCACCGCGAAGATCCACGTCAAGAACGGCTGGCTCCCGCGGGCCACGCACGGCTGGCGCGTCCACTCGATCGGTGCCTTCACCGGTACGGCGCACAACTACCAGATCACCGTGCTCACCCACGACAACAAGACCATGAACGACGGCATCGCCACCATCCAGGCCGTCGCGCGTGCCGTCCACAAGGACCTGAACCCGACGGCCCCGGCGCGTCTCGGCTATGTGCCGACGGACAACCCGCAGGAGTCCGTCCCGGCCGTTCCGGGACGCCCGGCCCAGGACTCGGTGTCCGCGAACCCGGCGCTCCGGTAGCGGGCCGGGCCCCGCACCCCCACGGGCGCGGGGCCCGTGAGCCCGCGCGCCCATCGGCCCGTGGGTCCATGAGCCCGCGAGCCCCGGGGAACGGTCCCTGGTCCTGGGACCAGGGACCGTTCTCTCGTCGCGTCGTGTTGCGGCGGGATGAAATCGGGCGCGGGCCGCGTTGGTGCCTTCCGGCAGCACAGGACGACGGGGAGGCAACCGGTGACGGCGGCGGCAGAGCGATCGTGGGCACGGAGACTGGCCGGTTACGCCTGGCGGTACCGGCGGAACGTCGTGCTCGCACTGGCCTCGTCCCTCGTCGGCATGGCGGTCGTGGCCATCGTCCCGCTGATCATCAAGGTGGTGATCGACGACGTCATCGACGATCACTCACGGTCACTGGCCGTCTGGACGGGCCTGCTGCTCGCCGCGGCACTGGTCGTCTACGCGCTCACCTACGTGCGCCGCTACTACGGCGGCCGGCTCGCCCTCGACGTCCAGCACGACCTGCGCACCGACATGTTCCGGACCATCAGCCGGCTCGACGGTCGCCGCCAGGACGAGCTCTCCACCGGGCAGGTCGTCGGCCGCGCCACCAGCGACCTCCAGCTGATCCAGGGCCTGCTCTTCATGCTCCCGATGACCATCGGGAACTTCGTGCTCTTCTTCGTCTCCCTCGGCGTCATGGCCTGGCTGTCGCCGCCGCTCACCCTGGTCGCACTGGCCGTCGCCCCCGCCCTGTGGTTCATCGCCAGACGCAGCCGGGTGAGGCTCCACCCCGCCACCTGGTACGCGCAGCAGCAGGCCGCCGGGGTCGCCGGGGTCGTCGACGGAGCCGTCTCCGGGGTGCGGGTCGTCAAGGGCTTCGGCCAGGAGGACCAGGAGACCGGCAAGCTCAGGGACGTCAGCCGCAGACTCTTCGCCGGACGGTTGCGCACGGTCAGGCTGAACGCCGTCTACACCCCGGCGCTGCAGGCCGTGCCCGCGCTCGGCCAGGTGGCGATGCTGGCGGTCGGGGGCTGGCTGGCCACCCGCGGGCAGATCACCCTCGGCACCTTCGTCGCCTTCTCGACCTACCTCGCGCAGCTCGTCGGACCCGTGCGGATGCTGGCCATGGTCCTCACCGTGGGCCAGCAGGCCCGGGCCGGTGTCGAGCGCGTCCTGGAGCTGATCGACACCGAGCCGGGGATCGAGGACGGCACCAAGGAGCTCCCGGCCGACGCCCCGGCGACCGTCGAGTTCGACGACGTCGGCTTCTCCTACGGGGACGGGGAGGGCGCCCGGCCCGTCCTCGACGGCTTCTCCCTGGAGATCCGGTCCGGCGAGACCGTCGCCGTCGTCGGCTCCTCGGGCAGTGGCAAGTCCACCGTGTCGCTGCTGCTGCCGCGCTTCTACGACGTCACGCACGGCGCGGTCCTCGTCGGCGGCCACGACGTCCGCGAACTCACCCTGGAGTCGCTGCGGGCCGCCGTCGGGCTCGTACCGGAGGACAGCTTCCTGTTCTCCGACACCGTCCGCTCCAACATCGCCTTCGGAAAGCCGGACGCGACGGACGAGGAGATCGTCGAGGCCGCCCGGACGGCACAGGCGGACCGTTTCATCAGCGAGCTCCCGGACGGATACGACACCAAGGTCGGCGAGCAGGGCCTCACCCTGTCCGGTGGCCAGCGCCAGCGGATCGCCCTCGCCCGCGCGATCCTCGCCGACCCCCGGCTGCTGCTGCTCGACGACGCCACCTCCGCCGTCGACGCCCGGGTCGAGCACGAGATCCACGAGGCGCTGCGCGGGGTGATGGCCGGACGCACCACCCTGCTGATCGCCCACCGCCGGTCCACCCTCGGCCTGGCCGACCGCATCGCCGTCCTCGACGGCGGCCGGCTCGCCGACATCGGCACCCACGAGGAACTGCAGGAACGATCCGCGCTGTACCGGCGGCTGCTCACCGACCCGGACGAGATGGGCGGGGTCTCCCCGGGCCACAGGCTCCCCGTCGAGATCCCGGAGGACCGCACCCTCCGTGCCGAGATGGACGCCGAGTTCGACGCCGAGCGCGGCATCACGCCCCCGCTGTGGGTCCGCAAGGAGGAAGAGGAGGAGGACGAGGTGGCCGGCGCCACCCCTGAGCTCCTCGCCCAGGTCGCGGCGCTTCCTCCGGCCGACGACACTCCCCAGGTCGACGAGGTCCGCGCGGTGACCCCCGAGGACACGTACGACCTGCGCAGGTTGCTGCGCGGCTTCGGACTGCCGCTGCTCTTCAGCCTGCTGCTGGTCGCCGTCGACGCGGGCATGGGCCTGCTGCTGCCGGTGCTGATCCGGCACGGCATCGACGACGGTGTCGAGCAGGCCGCGATGACCGCGGTCTGGGTGGCCTCCGCCCTGGCGCTGCTGACCGTGCTCGTCCAGTGGGCCGGCCAGATCGGCGCCACGCGGATGACGGGGCGCACGGGCGAGCGCATCCTCTACGCCCTGCGGCTCAAGATCTTCGCGCAGCTGCAGCGGCTCGGCCTCGACTTCTACGAGCGCGAGCTGACCGGACGGATCATGACCCGCATGACCACGGACGTGGACGCGCTCTCGACCTTCCTGCAGACCGGTCTGGTCACCGCGTTCGTCTCCGTCGTCACCTTCTTCGGGATCATGGTCGCCCTGGTCGCGCTCGACCTCCAGCTGGCCCTCGTGGTCTTCGCGACACTGCCCGTCCTGGTCGTCGGCACGTACTTCTTCCGCCGCCAGTCGGTGAAGGCGTACGAGCTGGCGCGCGAGCGGATCAGCGTCGTCAACGCCGACCTCCAGGAGTCGGTGAGCGGACTGCGCATCCTGCAGGCGTTCCGCCGCGAGCGGTCCGGCAACCGGCGGTTCGCCGAGCGCAGCGAGAGCTACCGCGAGGCGCGGGTGCGCGGCCAGTGGCTGATCTCCGTGTACTTCCCCTTCGTGCAACTGCTGTCCTCCGTCGCCGTGGCGGCCGTGCTGATCGTGGGCGCCGGCCGGATCGAGGCGGGCACGCTCACCACGGGCGCGCTCGTCGCCTATCTGCTCTACATCGATCTGTTCTTCGCCCCGGTGCAGCAGCTGTCCCAGGTCTTCGACGGCTACCAGCAGGCCACCGTGTCGCTCGGCCGGATCCAGGAGCTGCTGCGGGAGCCGACGTCGACGAAGCAGTCCCGTGAGCCCCTGGACGTGCTCTCGCTGCGCGGTGACATCGCCTTCGAGAACGTCTCCTTCGCGTACGCCGGCGGCGACGGGGGCGGGGAGGCGGCGCTCAGCGGCGTCGACCTGCGGATCCCGGCCGGACAGACGGTCGCGTTCGTCGGCGAGACGGGCGCGGGCAAGTCCACGCTGGTCAAGCTGGTGGCGCGGTTCTACGACCCGACGAGCGGACGCGTCACCGTCGACGGCACCGATCTGCGGGACCTGGACCTGACGTCCTACCGGCACCGGCTCGGTGTGGTGCCGCAGGAGGCGTATCTCTTCTCCGGCACGGTCCGTGACGCCATCGCGTACGGGCGCCCGGGCGCGAGCGACGCAGAGGTGGAGGCCGCGGCCCGTGCCGTGGGCGCCCACGACATGATCGCCACCCTGGAGGGCGGCTACCTCCACGAGGTCGCCGAACGCGGCCGCAACCTCTCCGCCGGCCAGCGCCAGCTCATCGCCCTGGCCCGGGCCGAACTGGTCGACCCGGACGTGCTGCTGCTCGACGAGGCGACGGCGGCGCTCGACCTGGCGACCGAGGCGCAGGTGAACCAGGCCACCGACCGGCTCACCGGCCGCCGTACCACGCTGGTCGTCGCGCACCGCCTCACCACCGCTGCCCGCGCGGACCGGGTCGTCGTCATGGCGCACGGCCGGGTGGTCGAGGACGGCACGCACGACCGACTGCTCGCGCGGGGAGGGCGGTACGCCGAGCTGTGGCGGACCTTCATCGGCGAGGAGGAGCCCGCAGCGTCCCGGTCCTGAGCGGGGTGGGGCCCGGCCCCGGCCGTACGGGCCGGTCCTGCAACCGCCCGTCCCGAGCACGTTCCGGCGCTCGGCGCGACGGGTTCCGCACCTCTTCGTCGGGTCTGCCCTTCCAGGGACGACGGGTTCCGCGCTTCCGGGGTGCGGACGGCAACCGTCCGCGCCCCGGTTGCGTCGTACGTCAGTACGGCTGATGCGGGAGGGCAGAAAGTGTGTTCGGGAAGCTGCTGAGGCGTGTACTCGCCGTGCTCACGATCGTCGGTGCCCTCTCCCTGCCCGGACCGGGGGTCCAGCGGGCGGAAGCCGCATCCGTCTGCTCCGGCCGTCCCGTGAAGGCGATCGGGTTCCCCACGGGAGAGCTGCGCATCTACAAGAAGCGGACTCTCGTCTGCGCCCTGACCGTCGTCCGACGGCCCGGCGCCCTACGGGCGATGTCGGTGTCCCTCCAGCCGCGTGGCGGGCGCGCCGTCGTGGACAGGGGGCGGTTCACCCGGCATGCGGGGCCCGTCACCGTGCACGCCCTCAACCGCTGCGTCCGGGTGTCCGGCACCGTCGCCGGAAAGAGCGCCTCGACCGGCTGGATGCTGTGCTGAGGGTGCCGGTTTCGTACTCCCGTTCAACTCACCCTGGCCATATGAGCATTGCCCCCGCTAGGTTCACCGCGACCGCTGTGAACCAAGGGGAGTGTGTGCATGCGGAAAACACTGAGATGGCTGCTGTCGCTCGTGGTGCTCATAGGTGGCGCAGGGACGACGGCGAGCGCGGCCACCGCCGCCGAACCCGCCATCGGCTCACCCGCGGCGCCCAAGGGCGTCACGTCCCAGGACATCAAGGAGCGGATCCTCGCGATCCCCGGGATGAGCCTCATCGAGGAGAAGCCGTACCCCGGCTACCGCTACTTCGTCCTCAACTACACCCAGCCGGTCGACCACCGGCGCCCGTCCAAGGGCACGTTCAAGCAGCGCATCACCGTGCTGCACAAGGACACCACCCGTCCGACCGTCTTCTACACGAGCGGCTACAACGTCGGCACGACCCCGCGCCGGCGTGAGCCCACCCAGATCGTCGACGGCAACCAGGTGGACCTGGAGTACCGGTACTTCAGCCCGTCGCGGCCAGACCCGGCCGACTGGTCCAAGCTCGACATCTGGCAGGCCGCCAGCGACCAGCACCGCGTCTTCACCGCGCTGAAGAAGATCTACGGCAAGAAGTGGATCGCCACGGGCGGCTCGAAGGGCGGCATGACCGCCACGTACTACGAGCGCTTCTACCCGCGGGACATGGACGGTGTCGTCGCCTACGTCGCGCCGAACGACGTGAACAACAACGAGGACTCCGCCTACGACCGGTTCTTCGAGAAGGTCGGCACCGCCGAGTGCCGCGACAGGCTGAACGCGGTGCAGCGCGAGGCGCTCGTCCGCCGTGAGTCGCTGGAGGCGCTGTACACGCAGTACGCGGCCGACAACGGCTACACCTTCAAGACGATCGGCTCGCTCGACAAGGCGTTCGAGGCTGTGGTCCTCGACTACACCTGGGCCTTCTGGCAGTACAGCCTGGCGGCCGACTGCGCGTCCGTCCCGGCCGCGGCGACCGCCTCGGACCAGGAGATCTGGGACAGCGTCGACGCGATCTCCGGCTTCTCCTTCTACACCGATCAGGGCCTGGAGCCGTACACGCCGTACTACTACCAGGCGGGCACGGAGCTCGGCGCACCGTCCATCGAGCTGCCCCATCTCAAGGGCCTGAGCCGTTACGGCTACCAGGCGCCGCGCAACTTCGTGCCGCGGGACATCCCCATGCGCTTCAAGCCGTGGGTGATGGACGACGTGGACGGCTGGGTCCGCCACCACGCACGGCAGATGCTGTTCGTCTACGGCGAGAACGACCCGTGGGGTGCCGAACCGTTCCGGCTCGGCAAGGGCGCGCGTGACAGCTACGTCTTCACCGCTCCCGGCGCCAACCACGGTGCCAACGTCGCCGGCCTGAAGGCGGACCAGCGGGCCAAGGCCACCGCCCGGATCCTTCAGTGGGCGGGCGTCGCCCCGGCCGCCGTCCAGGAGGACCCGGCCAAGGCGAAGCGGCTGACGAAGCCCGACACGAAGCTCGACAAGCAGGACATCGAGCGGGAGCCGACGCTGCGCCCGTGACCGGCACCGGGACCGGGCCCCGTGAGCCGGGACCCGTGACCAGTGCCTGGTGACCGGTGGGCTGTGCCCCGCCGCCGACGACTCGCGACGCGCCGGGTCAGAGGCGGCGGGCGCAGCCCACCGGCCTTTCGCCGGCGGGCAGTTCCACGAACAGATCGGTCGACGGCGGGCACTCGGATCGCTCGTCCACGGCCGACACCACGGTGAAACCGGGCCGGTGCTCTCCGGACCCGTCGCAAGCGGTCTCCTCCACCTGCCCCTTGCGGGAGGAGTGGAGGCAGTCGCCGACGACCGTGTGCGGTCCGCCTCCGCCCCCGGGATCACCGGGATGCGGCTGCTCCAGATTGCGCATGCAGGCGTATCCCCGCGGCACCGAACCGTCGCCGTCCTCGTCGAACGCCGGCCGGTGCTCCGAGATGTGCAGCACGAAGTCCGTGACGGCGGGGCAGGCCGGCCCGTCCTTCTGGCGGCCGTCATGGCGGGCGATCACGCGCGCCGTCGCCTTCTCACTGGTGCAGGGCACCTCACGGACGTCGGCGCGGCCGCGGCCGCTGCAGTCCCCCGGGCCGAGGAACTGCGCGCCGGGCGCGGACGGCGCCGCAGCCGTCGCCTTCCCGCGCTCCTGGGAGCCCTCGCTCCCGTCGCCGGAGACCGTCCGGCAGGAGACGAGCACGGCGCACACCACCCCCACCCAAAGACGCCGTACGTGCATGGATCCCCCTGCTCGGTCGCTCCAGCGTGGCCCGCGGGTGCGGGTACACGCCAGGGGAGCAGGGGGCTTTCCGCCGCGTGAGGGTGGTGCGCCGGCAGCGCGGCGTACGCCGCGCTACGTCTGATACCTCAGGCCGTGTCCGACGGGGTACAGCACCTGCGTCGGGTCGTCGGCGCGCTGCACCGGTACGGGAAGCCGCCCCTCGGGCTCGGCCCGGCCCGCGATCACCCGCACCGCCGCCCGCAGTTCGACGTCCGTCCAGCTGTACGTCGCCAGGGAGGCCGCGAATCCGGTCAGCTGCGCGACGTCGTACGGATTGCGGATGGCGACCGTGACCACCGGGACGCCGGTGGCCGCCAGCCGGGAGACCAGGGTCCGCTGCGGACTGGTCGCCGATACGTTGTACGTGCCGACGACCACGACGTCCTTCCCCGCCGCCGCGGCCACCGCCTCCTCGATCCTGGCGGCCGTGGGGGTGATGCCGGTGGACAGCGCCGTGGCGGTGAAGCCCAGTTCGGTGAAGGCCTTCGCGAGCGTGGTGGTCGGGGGTCCGGTCGTCCCGGACGGGGAGGCCGGATCGGCGCCGACCACCAGCACGTTGCGGTGGCTGCGGCGGGAGAGCGGCAGCAGACCGGCCGGGTTCGCGAGCAGGGTGGTGGTCTCCTGGGCGATCCGGTCGGCGGCGGCCAGGTGCGACCGCTTGCCCACGGTGCGGTCCACGCCCTCGCGACTGGCGAACGGACTGCGGAACAGCCCCAGTTCGGACTTCAGCAGCAGAATGCGCAGGATCGATTCCTCGATGCGCTGCTCGGTCAGCTCGCCGTTCCGAACGGCCTGCAGGACGGCGTTCCAGGCGACGCTCAGGTTGGGCGGGTTGAGCAGTTGGTCGCAGCCGGCCTTCAGCGCCAGCACCGGGACCCGGTCGTCGCCGTACTTCTGCCTCACGCCCGCCATGTCGAGCGCGTCGGTGACGACGACGCCGTCGTAGCCGAGTTCCTCGCGCAGTATCCCCGTGAGGATCGGGCGGGAGAGCGTCGCCGGGTCCTCGCTCGGGTCGAGCGCCGGGACGACGATGTGCGCCGTCATGATGGAGCGGATGCCCGCGGCGATCGCGGCCCGGAACGGTGGCGCGTCCAGCACCCCCCATTCCTCGCGGGTGTGGTGGATCGTCGGCAGCGAGGTGTGGCTGTCGGACACGGTGTCCCCGTGCCCCGGGAAGTGCTTGGACGTGGCCGCGATGCCCGCGCCCTGGTAGCCCCGCACCTGGGAGGCGACCAGGCCGGCCACCGCCTGGGGGTCGGAGCCGAACGACCGCACCCCGATGACCGGGTTGGCCGGATTGACGTTGACGTCGGCGACCGGCGCGTAGTTCTGCCGGATGCCCATCGCGGCCAGTTCGGTGCCCGCGATCCGGGCGGCCTCCCGGGCGTCGGAACGGGAACCTCCCGCCCCCAGCGCCATCGCGCCCGGCATGAGGGTGGCGGGCTTGCCGACCCGGGCGACGATGCCGTGCTCCTGGTCCGTGGAGATCAGCAGCGGGATCGGGGTGGGCTGGGCGAGTCCGGCGCGCTGGATCCCGTTGGACAGCTCGGCGATCTGGTGCGGGTCACGGGTGTTGTGGGCCCAGACGAAGTAGATGATGCCGCCGACGTGGTACCGCTCGATCAGCTCGGCGGCCGTACGGACCCCGATCTCCTTGAGGTTGGCGTCGATGTCGGCCTGGTCGGGTGCGGTGGCGGAGTGCCCGTACACGCGCATCACGAAGAGCTGTCCGACCTTCTCCTCCAGGCTCATCCCGGCGATGAGCCGCCGGAGACGGGCACGGGTGGTGCTGCGGTCGGCCGAGCCCGCGTGTGCGGGGGTGGTGGCGAGGGCTGCGGCCGCGGCACCTACGGCGGTGGCGGCGAGAACGGAACGTCTGGACGGGGTGGTCCGGTCGGGCACTGGTGCTCCTTCCCTGAAGGAAACTTCCAAGGGCCACGGATATCCGGAAAGTAACTGCCAGTCAAGGGATTCGGCCGGACGGAGGCGCGACCGCGGCGGGAAGGGCTCGCCGGGAAGACCGCGGCGGCGTGGTGCTGGGAGGAAGTGAGGGAAGAGCGGGGCGGAGGAAGGGCTGGGAGAGGGGTGAGGGAAGAGCGGGGCGGAGGAAGGGCTGGGAGAGGGGTGAGGGAAGAGCGGGGCGGAGGAAGGGCTGGGAGAGGGGTGAGGGCAAGGGGGAGAAGCGGGAGACGGGGGACGGGGGACGGGGGACGGGGGACGGGGGACGGGGGACGGGGGACGGGGGGACAGGGCTTGGGGACACGGCAGGGGGAGAGGGCGGGGGACAGGGCTGGGGGACACGGCAGGGGACAAGGGAGACAGCGCAGGTGACGCGCAGGGGGACAGGGAACGGTGAGGAGAGGGCGGGGCGGGGCCGGGAAGCGGCACGGGGGAGAGGGGCCGCCACCGGAGCTGGGAGGGGGCGCCCCGGTGGCGGCGTACCGCAGGCCGCAGGCGGCCAGGGAGGGAGTCAGCGATCGCAGCCGGCAACGAGGGCCGACGACGCCGCTCTGCGGTGACTCGTCCGCGGCACGGCACTTGGACGCCGCGCCCTCGGCACGGGTTCCCTCCGACCGGGAATTCCCGGCCCCACGGACGGTTCCGGGGCAGGCCCGCGACGCCGGGCGGTGAGCGGTGGCCGGTGGGCCGTCACGGGGTCAACGCCACTCCTGCACGTCCACGACCGTGCCCGACGCCAGATCCGGATGGCCCCAGAAGTCGCCGACCTGCGTGGCGACCACCAGCACCGGGCGCCCTTCGGCGTCCAGGTGCGCCGTGAAGAACCCGAACACCCATGACGGCTCGGCCACCAGGTCCCGCGGGGGCGCCAGCCGGACCAGTTCCGTCCCGTCCGCCTCGTACACGACCGCGTTGTCCGTGGGTGTGTAGGGGGTGTCGTCCAGCGCCTCGACGACGAGCACCCGGCCGTTCCACGCCAGGGCCGCCTGGGTCGGTCCCGCGAAGTCCTTCTGCACGATCCCGCCGCCGTGCGTCCAGCGGACGACGCGGTCGCCGTGGCTCCAGCCGGTGACGGCCGGGTCCTGACCCTGCCGGTCCTGCGCGTTCGGGGCCGCCGCGCCAGGCCGCCGGACGGTCGGGTGCCGGGTGCTCGGGTCCTGGGCGCCCGGGTCCCGGGCGTTCCGATGCTGTGCGTTCGGGCGTTGTGCGTTCGGGTGCTGAGGGTGCCGGCTCATGGGCGGTCTCCACGGTTGCCGATGTACTTCAGCGTACTGCGACGGCCCGCCCGGTGATCGCTCCCGGCCGGCGGTCGGAGGGCCGGGACGGCGTCCGGGCGGCATCCGGTCCCCGCCCGGTGGCGACCGGGCCCCGCCCGGCCGGACGGTGATCGCGTGGCCCGACGGTGACGAGTGCGGGCCGCGTCCCCGACCTCACAGGGCAGTACGGTCAGGGCGCGGATGGCGCCGGTCAGGGCCCTGCCCTGCGCGGCCCCGGCTCCCGCACGGCATCCGGCCGGGAGCCGGAAGATTCAGGAGGGCACCAGCGACTCCAGATGCTCCCGTCCTGCCGCGAGTATCCCCGGTAGCTCCGCCGCGCCCGGGTACCAGCGCTTCTCGTACTCCCAGCACACCCAGCCGTCGTCGTCCGCCAGGGCCAGACACTCGGCGAGAGGCAGGACGCCGGCGCCCAGCGGCAGCGGTGTGAGGTCCTCCGTCGAGGCGACGTCCTTGACCTGGACGCAGCCCAGATAGGGTCCGAGCGCCGCGTGGGTGGTGACGGGCGGTTCCTCCTCCAGCCAGGGGTGCAGGACGTCCCACAGGGCCCCCACGTGCCTGTGCCCCACCTGGCCCACGATGCGGGAGACCGCGGCGCCCGTGCGGTGGGAGTCATGGGTCTCCAGCAGGACCCGCACTCCCGCGTCGGCGGCGGTCTCGGCCGCGGCGGCGAGCCGCCGGGCCGCCGTCGCGTCCGCCGTCTCCCGGGGCTGGTCACCGCCCCGGGGAAGACCCGTACGAAGGACGCCCCCAGGTCCCTGGCCAGCCAGACCAGTTGTGTCAGCTCCTCGCCCAAGGCCGCCTCGTCTCCGGCCGCCGCCACCTGCGCGTACCCGGCGGCCGTCGCGATCTCCACGCCCGCCCGGGCGAACTCGTCCACGACCGCGGCCCGTTCACGTGTCCCCATGGCCAGGTTGACCGGCTCCTCCGGGTGGGTGCGCAGTTCCACCCCCTGCCAGCCGGTCGAGGCGGCCAGCGCGGCCACCTCGGGAACGGGCATGCCGGGGACGCCGAGGGTCGAGAAGGCGAGTTTCACGTGGGCGATCCTTCCTGGAGAGACAACCGCCAGTCCTGGCCGACCAGGTCGGCCCCGTAGGAGCGGTGCGGCTTCTCCGTGACGAGCGTGAAGCCGGCACGCTGGTAGATCTTCCGGGCGGCCGTCAGGACGTCGTTGGTCCAGAGCACCAGTTCCCGGTACCCCACTTCACGGGCGAAATCCACGACGGCGCCCACCAGCCGCTCCCCGAGGCGGTGGCCGCGCGCCTCGGGTTCGACGAGCAGCAGCCTCAGCCGGGCGGTCGCCGGGGTCTCGTCCCGTACGCACATCACGGAGCCGACCGGGCGGCCGTCCAGTTCGGCTATCCACACCCGCTCCAGGTGGGGATCGTGGTCCTGGGCGAAGTCCGCGACGATCCGGGCGACCAGCCCCTCGAAGTCCGCGTTCCAGCCGTACTCCGCGGCGTAGAGCGCGCCGTGCCGCTGGACGATCCAGCCCAGTTCGCCGGGCATCGGATGGCGCAGCACCGGTCCGTCTCCGCGCCGCTGCGGTTCGGTCCGGACCTCGCCCAGTATGTCGCGCACCGTACGCATGGCCTCGGTCAGCCGGGGCTGCTCCTCCGCGGGTACGTCGACCAGCAACTTGCCCACCGCCTCACGGGAGCGCTCGTCCAGCAGGGCGGTCGCCTCACGTCCGCGAGCCGTCAGCGTTATGCGCTGCCGCCGGGAGTCCTCCTCCGACGGAGCGCGCTCGACCAGGCCGTCGCGCTCGAACTTGCCGAGCAACCGGCTCAGATAGCCCGCGTCCAGGGACAGCTCCAGCCGGAGGTCCGCGGCGTCGGTCCGCGGGGCGTGGGCCAGTTCGTAGAGCACCCTCGACTCCGTGAGCGTGTACGGCGTGTAGAGGTGCTTGCCGTAGTCGAGCGCGCCGATGAGATTGGTGTAGAAGCGGTTGAAGGCGCGGATCTCCTGGACGGTCATGACGTACCCCCGAACTTTCCTTTGACTGAGTCAAGGCTAGGTTCGGGCGAAGGTGACCGGCAAGGCCTGTGGATAACCGCCCCGACCCCCCGTCGTACCGAGCGGCCGGCCCGGAGGAGAGCGCCGAGCCGCCGGGCCGTGGGTGCCGCCTCGGACCCCGCGTGCCACGGTCCGCCCGCCTCAGTCCTTGCGCGGCGGAGCGGTCGACGCCCGTGCCATCAGTTCGGCGCCGATCGTCGCGATGCCGCCCGGCGGCGGCGCCTCCTTGCCCATGGCGAGGCGGCCCGCGCGCACCCCCGCCTCGTGCAGCGGCAGTCGCGCCGTCGTCAGGGCCGGCACGGCGTCCACCGAGAACGGCAGGTCGTCGAATCCGGCCACCGAGACGTCCTCCGGGATGCGCAGACCCAGGTCGCGCAGCGCCGCGCACGCACCCAGTGCCACGGTGTCGTTGGCCGCGACGATCGCGGTCAGGTCCGGATCGCGGCGCAGAAGTTCCAGCGTGGCGTCGTATCCCGAGCGCCGGTCGTACAGTCCGTGGATCGTCAGTCGTTCCTGGTCGTCCGGCACCGATCCGGCCGCCCCCGCGCCCCCGCTCGCGACATCGGCCGCCCTCGCCGCCTCGAGTGCCGCGCGATGCCCTTCGAGCCGGTGCCGTGTGGTGGTGCGCTCCGCGGGCCCCGCGACGTACCCGATCCGCCGGTGCCCCAGACTGATCAGGTGTTCCGAGAGCCGTCGTCCTCCGCCGCGGTTGTCGAAGGCGAGCGTGGCGGTGACGGCGCCGCCGGGGACGGGCGGGCGGCCGCAGAGCACGACCCTGGTCCCCGCGTCCGCGAGCTTCCCGAGCTTGGCCGTCATGGCCGTGATGTGGTCAGGGTCCTCCAGCGCCCCGCCCGTCAGGACGACGGCGGCCGCGCGCTGCCGCTGCAGCAGCGTGAGGTAGGTCAGTTCGCGTTCCGGTGAGCCGCCCGTGTTGCACACCACCGCCAGCTTCTCGCCGCCCGCCCGGCCCGAGGCGCCCTCGCCGATCGCGGTCTGCGCGGCGCCGGCCATGATCCCGAAGAACGGGTCGGCGATGTCGTTCACGAGGATCCCGACCAGGTCGGAGGTGGCGGCGGCGAGCGAGCTGGCCGGACCGTTGAGGACGTAGTCGAGTTCGTCCACCGCGCGCAGCACCCGCTCCCTGGTCGACGCCGCGACCGGGTAGTTGCCGTTGAGGACCCGGGAGACGGTCGCCGCGGAGACCCGGGCGCGAGCCGCCACATCAGCCAGCGTGACTGTCATCGCTTTCCTCCGAGGGAGATCCGGCCGGGCCCTTGTCCGGGCTGCTGTCCGCAGGCTAGCGTCATCGCTTGTAGAAAGCGCTTACCATGACCGTTTCGCCGCCGTTTCGAGCAATCGGGGAGACATGGAGGCACCTTCGTGACACGCAGAACAGTGCGCATCGCCATGAACGGCGTCACGGGCCGGATGGGATACCGGCAGCACCTGGTGCGCTCGCTCCTCGCGATACGCGACCAGGGCGGCCTCGACCTCGGCGACGGCGCGGTGCTGTGGCCCGAGCCCGTCCTGGTCGGCCGTCGTGAGCACGCTCTGCGCGAGATCGCCGGACGCCACGGCCTGACCGAGTGGTCGACGGACCTCGACGCGGTGCTCGCCGACGCGACGGTCGACGTCTACTTCGACGCGCAGGCCACCTACGCGCGGGTCGAAGCGATCAAGAAGGCGATCGCGGCGGGCAAGCACGTGTACACCGAGAAGCCCACGGCGACGGATGTCGGCGGCGCCCTCGAACTGGCCCGTCTCGCCGGGGCCGCAGGCATCCGGCACGGCGTCGTCCAGGACAAGATCTTCCTGCCGGGCCTGCTGAAGCTGAAGCGCCTGGTCGAGGGCGGCTTCTTCGGCGAGATCCTCTCCGTGCGGGGGGAGTTCGGCTACTGGGTCTTCGAGGGCGACTGGCAGGAGGCCCAGCGACCCTCGTGGAACTACCGTTCCGAGGACGGCGGCGGCATCGTCGTCGACATGTTCCCGCACTGGGAGTATGTGCTGCACGAGCTCTTCGGCCGGGTCACCAGCGTCCAGGCGCATGTCGTCACGCACGTCCCCCAGCGCTGGGACGAGCGGGGCAAGCCCTACGAGGCGACCGCCGACGACTCCGCGTACGCCGTGTTCGGGTTGGCGAACGGCGCGATCGCCCAGATCAACTCGTCCTGGGCGGTCCGCGTCCACCGTGACGAACTGGTCGAGTTCCAGGTGGACGGCACCCACGGATCGGCCGTCGCGGGGCTGCGCCGCTGCCGCGTCCAGCACCGCAGCGCCACGCCGAAGCCCGTCTGGAACCCGGACCTGCCCGCCACGGAGTCCTTCCGCGACCAGTGGCAGGAGGTTCCGGACAACACCGAGTTCGACAACGGGTTCAAGGCGCAGTTGGAACTGTTCCTGAGGCACGTCGCCCTGGGCGAGCCCTACCACTGGGACCTGCTGGCCGGAGCCCGGGGCGTCCAGCTCGCGGAGCTGGGGCTCAAGTCCTCCGCGAACGGGCGGCGTTACGACGTGCCGGAGCTGACGCCGTGACGGTCCTGATGCCCGGCGCCGACGGCACGTTCCGCACCCACGAGCCCCGCCGCGACGGCGCCGTGCACGCCACGGGTGGTGCGCCGCTCGTCTCCCGCACGGTCCTCTCCGCCGCGCACGTGGTCGCCGACCCGTACGCGGACACCACCCCGGACGGACCAGCCGCCGTCGACTGGGACGCCACTCTCGCGTTCCGCCGCCATCTGTGGGCGCACGGACTCGGTGTCGCCGAGGCGATGGACACCGCGCAGCGGGGCATGGGACTCGACTGGGCCGGTGCGGCGGAGCTGATCCGGCGCTCGGCCGCGGAGGCGAGGGCGGTCGGTGGCCGCATCGCCTGCGGCGCCGGCAC
Source organism: Streptomyces sp. HUAS CB01 (assembly GCF_030406905.1). Classification (NCBI taxonomy): domain Bacteria; kingdom Bacillati; phylum Actinomycetota; class Actinomycetes; order Kitasatosporales; family Streptomycetaceae; genus Streptomyces; species Streptomyces chengbuensis. The sequence goes on along the minus strand of NZ_CP129137.1, from coordinate 2,768,475 downwards.
CGACCAGCTGACCGGCCCCGTCGCGGACCTGGCCACCGTCCGTGCGGCCTACGAGGAACAGCTCGCGCTCGTCGAGCAGTCCGGAGCGCAGGTGGTCCTCATGGCGTCCCGGGCCCTCGCGGCCGTCGCCCGCGGGCCCGAGGACTACCTCGAGCTGTACGGCCACCTCTTGAGGCAGGCGTCCGAACCGGTCGTCCTCCACTGGCTCGGACCGATGTTCGACCCGGCGCTGGAGGGTTACTGGGGGAGCCGTGACCTGGACGCGGCCACCGAGACCTTCCTCGAGGTGATCGCCGAACATCCCGACAAGGTCGACGGGGTCAAGATCTCCCTGCTGGACGCCCGGCGGGAGGTCGACCTGCGCCGGCGCCTCCCGAGGGGGGTGCGCTGCTACACCGGCGACGACTTCCACTACCCGGAGCTCATCGCGGGCGACGACCAGGGGTTCAGCCACGCGCTTCTCGGGATCTTCGACCCGCTGGGCCCGCTCGCCGCCCACGCGGTGCGGGTCCTGGACACCGGCGACACACGGGCGTTCCGCGAACTCCTCGATCCCACCGTCGAGCTGTCACGCCATCTCTTCCGGGCACCCACCCGCTTCTACAAGACGGGGGTCGTGTTCCTGGCGTGGCTGGCGGGGCACCAGTCGCACTTCACCATGGTCGGAGGTCTTCACTCCGCTCGGTCGCTGCCCCATCTCGCCCGTGCGTACGAACTGGCCGACGGGCTGGGCCTCTTCCCCGACCCCGAACTGGCCGCGTCCCGGCTGACGTCGCTGCTCGCCGTGTACGGAGGCGTGCGGTGACAGAACGGATCAGCCCGGTCATCGTGCCCGGCTCCCCTGGACTCGCCCGTTTCAGCATCAACCAGATGACGGTCAGACAGCTGACACTGCCGGAGCTCACCGAGGCATGCACACGGCTCGGCGTGCCCGGGGTCGGACTGTGGCGGGAGCCCGTACGGAGGTACGGCGTCGAGGCTGCGGCCCGGCTCGTACGGGACGCGGGACTCGCCGTCACCACCCTGTGCCGGGGCGGATTCCTCACCGCGACGGAACCGGCGGCACGCGAACGCGCCCTGGACGACAACCGCGCGGCCCTGGACGAGGCGGCGGCGCTGGGCACGGACACGCTCGTCCTGGTCTCGGGCGGACTGCCGCCCGGCAGCAGGGACCTGCCCGGTGCCCGGGAACGCGTCGCGGAGGGGATCGGGGTCCTCGCCCCGTACGCCAGGGAGCGCGGCGTACGTCTCGCGATCGAGCCGCTGCACCCGATGTTCGCCGCGGATCGCTGTGCCGTCTCGACGCTCGGACAGGCGCTCGACATCGCGGAGCGGTTCCCGGCCGAGGAGGTGGGTGTCGTCGTGGACAGCTATCACGTCTGGTGGGACGACCGGGCGCCCCTCGACGTGGCCCGCGCGGGCGCCGGCGGGCGGATCCACGCCTTCCAGCTGGCCGACTGGGTCACCCCGCTGCCGGCGGGGGTGCTCAACGGACGCGGACAGCTGGGTGACGGCGCGATCGACCTGCGCGCCTGGCGCGAACGGGTCGACGCGGCGGGCTACTCGGGCCCCGTCGAGGTGGAGCTCTTCAACGAAGGGCTGTGGGCGAGGGACGGCGTGGAGGTCCTGGCGGAGACGGCGACGCGGTACGTGCGCCACGCGCTGTAGGGCGGACTCGCCCCTCTGCTCGGGGAAGTCGTGCGCGCCCGGAGGTGACGACGTCCTCGTGGGCGGGCGAGGACGTCAGGGCCTCTTCCGTCCTCCTCCCAGCAGATCGCCGAGCACGTCGCCGACACCGGCCCCCGGGGCGCCCGGCGTGCCGGGTGCCGCCCCTGGGGACCGGCGGTTCGCCGCGCGCCGGGTGAGGACGGTCAGCACGACCGGGATCAGCAGTTCGAAGGCCTTGCTGACGGTGGCGACCGGCATGCCGGTCCGTTCGGCCACCGCCGCGGCCGCGGGCCTGGCCAGCCGTGCCAGCACACCGGCCATGAGCCCTCCGCCGAGCCCACCGCCCAGCGTGACCGCGCCCCGCAGGGGAGGCTCGGTCAGCTCGCCGAGGGCGTCGCGCACCTCGCCGGCCTGATCGGGCGTCTCCGCGGCGTCCTTCAATTCGCCCGACAGGGTGGACACCGAGGTGCCGACGACGGCCGCGGCCGCACCGGTGTCGGTGTCGAGGGCGTCCGCGATCTCCTGGAGCCGGTGGTCGCCGAGCTCGTCCAGGACCTCCTGCTGAAATGAATCGTCAGTCATGCCGGAAACGCTAAGTCTCCGCCTATATGTCGGCATTTTGAGATTCCGGAAAAATAACTGCCCGCAGTCGTGCAACCCTTCCGGCGTGGCGTGAGTCGTATGTGGCATCAGGGCTCCTGGGGAGGGATTCCGGGGGGGATTCAGGGGAGCCCAGAGGGTGGGGGAACGAGGGGCCCGGTCGGTCGACCGGGCCCCCTTGACCGTCCGGGGCGGCCACCCCGGCGGCACTCCGGGGAACGCCGTACGAAACGGCTCCGGACGGGCCGGTCACGTTGTCCGAGCCGGGCGGTAGCGTCGGTCCATGTCCAATCTGGCAGTGCTCGAAGGGGTCCTGGAGCGGATCACCTACGCCAACGAGGAGAACGGCTACACGGTCGCCCGCGTCGACACCGGTCGCGGCAGCGCCGACCTTCTCACGGTGGTCGGCTCCCTCCTCGGGGCGCAGCCGGGTGAATCACTGCGGATGGAGGGCCGCTGGGGCTCCCACCCGCAGTACGGCAAGCAGTTCACCGTCGAGAACTACACCACCGTCCTCCCCGCCACCGTCCAGGGCATCCGGCGCTATCTCGGCTCCGGCCTCATCAAGGGCATCGGACCCCGGATCGCCGAGCGCATCGTCGACCACTTCGGCGCCGACACCCTGGACGTCATCGAGCGCGAGCCCGGCAGACTCGTCGAGGTCCCCGGCCTCGGCCCCAAGCGCACGAAGCTGATCGGCGCCGCCTGGGAGGAACAGAAGGCCATCAAGGAGGTCATGGTCTTCCTCCAGGGGGTGGGCGTCTCCACGTCCATCGCCGTGCGGATCTACAAGAAGTACGAGGACGCGTCGATCTCCGTCGTGAAGAACCAGCCGTACCGGCTCGCGGCGGACGTCTGGGGCATCGGGTTCCTCACCGCCGACCGGATCGCCCAGGCGGTGGGCATCCCCCACGACAGCCCGGACCGGGTCAAGGCCGGACTGCAGTACGCCCTGTCCCAGTCCACGGACCAGGGGCACTGCTACCTCCCGGAGGAGAGACTCATCGCGGACTCCGTGAAGCTCCTCCAGGTCGACACGGGCCTGGTGATCGACTGCCTCGCCGAACTGGCTGCCGAGGAGGAAGGAGTCGTCCGGGAGCAGGTGCCGTCGCCGGACGGCGGGGACCCGGTCACCGCCGTCTATCTGGTGCCCTTCCATCGCGCGGAGCTGTCCCTCGCCGGTCAACTGGCCCGGCTGCTGCGCACGGACGAGGACCGTATGCCCGCCTTCCAGGACGTGGCCTGGGACAAGGCGCTGGCCTGGCTCGCCGACCGCACGGGCGCGGAGCTCGCGCCCGAGCAGGAGCAGGCCGTCCGTCTCGCCCTCACCAGGAAGGTGGCGGTGCTGACCGGCGGCCCCGGCTGCGGCAAGTCGTTCACGGTCCGTTCCATTGTGGAACTCGCCCGCGCCAAGAAGGCCAAGGTGGTGCTCGCCGCACCCACGGGCCGGGCCGCCAAGCGCCTCGCCGAGCTGACCGGGGCCGAGGCGTCCACCGTGCACCGGCTCCTGGAGCTGAAACCGGGTGGCGACGCGGCCTACGACAGGGACCGGCCGCTCGACGCCGACCTCGTGGTGGTCGACGAGGCCTCGATGCTCGACCTGCTTCTGGCGAACAAGCTGGTGAAGGCCGTGGCGCCGGGTGCCCATCTGCTGCTCGTCGGCGACGTGGACCAGCTCCCGAGCGTCGGCGCGGGCGAGGTGCTCAGTGATCTCCTCGCCGACGGCAGCCCGGTCCCGTCGGTCCGGCTCACCCGGATCTTCCGTCAGGCCCAGCAGTCGGGGGTGGTCACCAACGCCCACCGCATCAACTCCGGGGCCCAGCCGCTCACCCAGGGGCTGAGCGACTTCTTCCTCTTCGTCGAGGACGACACCGAGGAGGCGGGACGGCTCACCGTCGACGTCGCCGCCCGGCGGGTTCCCGCCCGCTTCGGGCTCGACCCGCGGCGTGATGTGCAGGTCCTGGCGCCCATGCACCGAGGTCCCGCCGGCGCGGGCACCCTGAACGGCCTGCTCCAGCAGGCGATCACCCCGGCCCGCCCCGATGTCCCCGAGAAGCGGTTCGGCGGCCGGGTCTTCCGCGTCGGCGACAAGGTCACTCAGATTCGCAACAATTACGAGAAGGGGAAGAACGGGGTCTTCAACGGCACGGTCGGCGTGGTGACCTCGCTCGATCCGGTCGATCAGCGGCTGACGGTGCTGACGGACGAGGACGAGGAGGTGTCCTACGACTTCGACGAGCTGGACGAGCTCGCCCACGCCTACGCCGTCACGATCCACCGCTCCCAGGGCAGCGAGTATCCGGCGGTGGTGATTCCGGTCACCACCGGGGCCTGGATGATGCTCCAGCGGAACCTGCTCTACACGGCCGTGACGCGCGCGCGGAAGCTCGTCGTGCTCGTCGGCTCCCGCAGAGCGATGGGTCAGGCGGTCCGCACAGTCTCGGCAGGCACGCGCTTTACCGCACTCGACCACAGGCTGACAGGTGGAGGGTTCGTGGGAAAGATCACCTAACACTTCCGGAACCGGGGCGAAGGGGGCAGGATGAGCAGGCTGGGCGGCACTGAGTGCCGCTGACCGGCCGAATGGTCGACCCCGAGTGCACTCTCCTCAGCCAAATGGGGGATGGTAGAGACAGTCAGGGCACCTCGAAGAAGAGGCACTACGTCGGTGAGGGATGACGTGAGCGACAACTCTGTAGTACTGCGGTACGCGGACGGTGAATACACCTACCCGGTGGTCGAGAGCACCGTCGGCGACAAGGGCTTCGACATCGGGAAGCTCCGGGCGCAGACCGGTCTGGTGACCCTGGACAGCGGTTACGGCAACACGGCCGCCTATAAATCCGCGATCACCTACCTCGACGGCGAGCAGGGCATCCTGCGCTACCGCGGCTACCCCATCGAGCAGCTGGCCGAGCGCTCCAGCTTCCTCGAGGTGGCCTACCTGCTGATCAACGGTGAGCTGCCGACCGTCGACCAGCTGGCGGCGTTCCGGGGCGAGATCACCCAGCACACGCTGCTGCACGAGGACGTCAAGCGGTTCTTCGACGGCTTCCCGCGCGACGCCCACCCGATGGCCATGCTCTCGTCCGTGGTCAGCGCGCTGTCGACGTTCTACCAGGACAGCCACAACCCGTTCGACGAGAAGCAGCGCCACCTCTCCACCATCCGGCTGCTGGCGAAGCTGCCGACGATCGCTGCCTACGCGTACAAGAAGTCGATCGGTCACCCGTTCGTCTACCCGCGTAACGACCTCGGCTACGTGGAGAACTTCCTGCGGATGACCTTCTCGGTCCCGGCGCAGGAGTACGAGCTGGACCCGGTCGTCGTGGCCGCCCTCGACAAGCTGCTCATCCTGCACGCGGACCACGAGCAGAACTGTTCGACGTCCACCGTGCGCCTGGTCGGCTCCTCCCAGGCGAACATGTTCGCCTCGATCTCCGCCGGCATCTCCGCCCTGTGGGGCCCGCTGCACGGTGGCGCCAACCAGTCCGTGCTGGAGATGCTCGAGGGCATCGCGGCCACCGGTGGCGACGTCGACACCTTCATCCGCAAGGTGAAGAACAAGGAGGACGGCGTCCGTCTGATGGGCTTCGGCCACCGGGTCTACAAGAACTTCGACCCCCGCGCCAAGATCATCAAGGCCGCCGCCCACGACGTGCTCTCCGCGCTCGGCAAGTCCGACGAGCTGCTGGACATCGCCCTCAAGCTGGAGGAGCACGCGCTCTCCGACGACTACTTCGTCGAGCGCAAGCTGTACCCGAACGTGGACTTCTACACCGGTCTGATCTACCGGGCCATGGGCTTCCCGACCGAGATGTTCACCGTGCTCTTCGCCCTCGGCCGCCTTCCGGGCTGGATCGCCCAGTGGCACGAGATGATCAAGGAGCCGGGTTCCCGCATCGGTCGCCCGCGCCAGATCTACACGGGCGAGGTCCTTCGCGATTTCGTCCCCGTCGAGGCCCGCTGAGGCCTGACTCCCGGTCCCGCCGTGCCCCGGGCGCGGCGGGACCCTGTGCGCAGAGAAGCGCCCCGCTGCCGATCCCCCCACGGGTCGACAAGCGGGGCGCTTCCCATATCCCCGGTGCGGATTCCCCCCACGGGATCCGGCCGGGCGTCTGCTGGTGTCCAGCAGAAGCTCTTCGCGACGCGGTCTGCCGGGGTACGTATCTACGGGAGGGCCGCTCAAAGCTCCCCGGTCGTACGTGCCCCGGCCAACGCTTGCCTGGGACGTCCCCCAAGACATCCCATGAGCGTCCCCCAAGACGCTCTGGCATCGCCCACTTAGACTCGCGAAGAGCCCGAATGGTTACCCATCAATATCTGTGATCTGGGTCTCTTTGTGAAGGTCCTGTGTACCACGTGAAGGATCGCAGATGCAGGCTCCTGATGACCACGGAAACCAACGAGTAGGTCCCGGGAATTCCCGCGGGGCCGGTCAGGTGTTCCCGGGGGCGGTGGCGGCGGGGTGAGGACGCCCTTCGGGGGCCCGGCAGGTGCAAGGGCCGGTACCCGGTGAACTCGGGACGGCCGGGGCGTCGCGTGGCCCCTGGGGCCCGGTGGAACGGCAAAGTCGCCCCGGGTGGAGTCCGGGGCGGCGAGGGGTGCGGTCGGGGTCTTTCGGGGCTCTTCGGGGCCGCGCCCGCCGGAGGCGTCAGGCCCTTCCGGTGAGCTCGTAGCCGGCCTCGTCCACGGCGGCGCGCACGTCGGCCTCGTCGAGCGGCGCGGCCGAGGTCACGGTGACCTGCCCGGTCGCGGCGACGGCCTTGACGGACGTGACGCCGGCGATCGCGGAGATCTCCTCGGTCACGGCGCCCTCGCAGTGGCCGCACGTCATGCCCTGTACCAGGTAGACCGCGGTGGTGCCGCTCGTCTCGGCACCGGCCGCACCGCCGTGGCAGGAACCCGTCGGCGAGCAGCAGGAGCCGGTGGCCTCGATGGTGCCGGTGTTCGTCTCGGCGGTCATGGCGTTCTCCCTCTTTGCGGATGTGTCGTCGTGCGATCACTTCGTGCGGCGAAGTCATGGTGCACCAGGGGAGTCGTGCTGATGCCGGGACTCCCCTGGGCTCGTCCCGAGTTTATACCCCTAGGGGGTATGAGTGCGAGCGCCCTCCGGCTCCGGGGTCGCGTCGACCAGAGGTCCGAGGTAGCGCTGCACCATCGTCTTCAGCTCGGCCTTGTACGCGTCCCGTTCCGCCCCCTCGTGGGCGAGGATCAGCTCCAGCCCGCCCTTGACCGAGGAGAACGTCATGTTCGCGATGCGGCTCAGCTCGGCGGGTGCGGCGTCCGGGAGGAAGTCGCCGAGGATCCGTTCCACGCGCTCGAGGAGCGCCGAGTGCACGGCGTCGTGCTCCTCGGTGATCCGGCCGGGGATCTCGGAGCCGTGCATGAGGACGGCGAAGGCGGGGTTCTGGCAGTTGAACTCGATCAGCGGGTCGAGGACCGAGTCCAGCAGTTCGTCGAGCGGGAGGCTCGGGTCGATCGCGTCGAAGGCGGCGCCGTGCGTCTCGCGCCAGCGCTGCATCAGCCGGCCGCCCAGTTCGACGGCGATGGCCTCCTTGTTCGGGAAGAACTGGTACAGCGTGCCCGGTGAGACGCCTGCCTCGCGGGCGATGGCGTTGGTGCTCGCGGCGGTGTAGCCGCTGCGGCAGAACACCCCCGCGGCGGCCTCCAGGAGCTGGGCGATCCGGCGCTCGCCCCGTGCCTGGCGGCGGCGCGGCTGTGCGGGGCCGGCCTGCTCCTCGGTGTCGGGCGCCTCTGGCATGTGAACCACCAATCCCCAGTTCTCCGGGCTCGGTTGACAAACACGAGTGCGCGCTCGCATTCTTGTGAAACGCGAGCGATGACTCGTGTTTGCCAGTCTATGGCAATGGCCGACCCGTGCTGCCTGCTGCGCGGCACCGGTCCCGGGGGAGGGGAACACTGCCCGATGTCCGACGTCAATCACGAGCCGCGCCCGGGCGGCTGGACCCGCTTCGTCACCGCGCGACCACGGCTGTCGCTGCTGCTGGCACTCGTCGTCACCGCGCTCGCCGTCCTCGCGGGCAGCGGTGTCGCGGACCGGATGGGCAGCGGAGGATGGGAGGACCCCGACGCCCAGTCGACCTACGCCACCGAAGCCCTCGACCGCGAGTTCCCGGCCGCACGTCCCAATCTGCTCCTCCTCGTCCGCACCGGGCCCGAAGGCGTCGACGATCCGTCCGTCGCCGCCGAGGCCGAGCGGCTGACCGGGCGACTCGCCGGCGAGGAGGGCGTGACGGGCGTCGGCTCCTACTGGCGGACCGAGTCCCCCGCCCTGCGCGCCGAGGACGGCCGCGAAGCACTCATCGCCGCCCGGATCGAAGGCGACGAGAAGACGGCCGCCGGGGTGCTGGAGCGCATCGCGCCCGCGTACCGGGGCACGCACGGACCGGTGGAAGTCTCCGTCGGCGGGCCCGTCGCGGTCATGCACGACATGGAGACGATCATCCAGGAGGACCTCCTCCGCGCGGAGATGATCGCGCTGCCGGTGACGCTGGTCCTGCTCGTGATGGTCTTCGGCAGCGCGGTCGCCGCCCTGCTGCCGCTGGGCATCGGCATCGTCGCCATCCTGGGGACGAACGCGGTCCTGCGCGGACTGACCGAGTTCACCGACGTCTCGGTCTTCGCGCAGAACCTCACGACGGCCCTCGGTCTCGGACTCGCCATCGACTACGCCCTGTTCATCGTGCGCCGCTTCCGGGAGGAACTGGCGGGCGGGGCGCAGACGCGGGAGGCCATGGCGACCACGATCCGCACCGCCGGCCGCACGGTCCTCTTCTCGGCGCTGACGGTGGCCGTGTCACTCGCCGCGATGCTGGTCTTCCCGCAGTACTTCCTTCGGTCGTTCGCCTACGCGGGGATCGCCGTGGTCCTGCTGGCCGCCGCGGCCGCGCTCGTGCTCCTCCCCGCCGCGCTGATGCTCCTCGGCGACCGTGTGAACGCACTCGATCTGCGGAAGCTGTTCCGCCGCGGGCGCCGGCAGCCCGCGGGCGAGGCCCCGTCGCACTCGGCGGCCGGCTCCGCGGATGACGCCGACGGGGTGCGCTGGGCACGACTGGTGCGCCTCGTGATGCGCCGGGCACCCGTCTTCGCCGCGGCCACCACGGCCGGACTGGTGCTGCTCGGACTGCCGTTCCTGGGAGTGAGGTTCGGACCGGCGGACGACCGGCAGTTGCCGTCCGACGCGGAGTCGCATGTCGTGCAGCAGCACATCCGGGACGGGTTCCCCGGCAGTCCCGGCGGTGGTCTCGACGTCTTCGCCGAGGGTGCGGCCGACCCGCAGGACTACGCCGACTACCGCACGCGCGTCGAGGCCCTTCCAGGGGTCCGGCGCGTCGACGGACCGCTGGTCTCCGGTGAGCACGCGGTGTTCACGGTGCTGCCCGAGGAGGAGGCCGTCGGGGAGGAGTCACAGCGACTCGTCCGCGACCTCCGTGCGGAGCCGGCCCCGTTCGAGACCTCCGTGGCCGGTGCGGCGGCGATGCTCGTTGACTCCAAGGACGCGATCGGCGATCGGCTGCCGTGGGCCGCGGCGATCATCGCCGTCGTCACCCTCCTGCTCGTCTTCCTGCTCACCGGAAGCGTGCTGATCCCGCTCCAGGCCGTCGTGCTCAACGGACTGAGCCTCACGGCGATGTTCGGGGCCGTCGTCTGGGTCTTCCAGGAGGGGCATCTGTCCGGCCCGCTCTCCTTCACCGCCACGGGCGCCATCGAGACGACGCTTCCGGTGCTGATGTTCTGCGTCGCCTTCGGACTCTCCATGGACTACGGCGTGTTCCTGCTCTCCCGCATCAAGGAGGAGTACGACCGCACCGGCGACCACGAGCACGCCGTGGCCTTCGGGCTGCGCCGTACCGGAGGGCTGATCACCGCCGCGGCCGTGATCCTCGCGGTGGTGATGGTCGCGATCGGCACCTCGCGGGTGAGCAACACCAAGATGCTCGGTCTCGGCATCGCCCTCGCCGTGCTCGTGGACGCCATGGTGGTGCGCAGCCTGCTGGTCCCCTCGGTGATGAAGCTGACGGGCAGGGCCACCTGGTGGGCCCCGGCCCCGCTGCGGGCGCTCCACGCGAGGTTCGGTCTCAGCGAGGGCGGGATACCCGGGCCCGTCCCGGCGGGCGCCGTCGCACAGGAGCGCGGCGCCGACGAACGGGGCGGGCTCCCCCCTGCCGGCGGGGGCGGAACCCCGGACGGGGAGGACGACCGGGACCGCGACAACGTACCCGTGGGCGGTTAGGTTCGAGCCGAGGCGAGCGGAGCCGGGGAAAGGCGGGGCGGATGAGGGCCGTCGTGTTCGAGCGGTACGGGCAGATGCCCGAGGTGCGCCAGGTCCCCGACCCCGTGGTGCCCGAGCACGGTGTGGTCGTGCGCGTCGGGGCCACCGGACTGTGCCGGAGCGACTGGCACGGATGGATGGGTCACGACCCCGGCATCTCGCTGCCGCACGTGCCCGGCCATGAACTGGCCGGAGTGGTCGAGGCCGTCGGGCCCGGTGTCGCCGACTGGCGCCCGGGCGACCGGGTCACTGTGCCGTTCGTGTGCGGTTGCGGCCGCTGCGCGGCCTGTTCCGCGGGGGACCAGCAGGTCTGCGAGCGTCAGACGCAGCCCGGCTTCACGCACTGGGGCTCCTTCGCCGAGTACGTCGCGCTGGAGCACGCGGACGTCAATCTCGTACGGGTCCCCGAGGATCTGTCCTTCGCGACGGCGGCGGGACTCGGCTGCCGGTTCGCCACCGCCTTCCGGGCCGTCGTCGCCCAGGGGCGGGTGACCCCGGGTGAATGGGTCGCGATCCACGGCTGCGGCGGGGTCGGGCTCTCCGCGGTGATGATCGCGGCGGCCTGCGGGGCGCGGGTCGTGGCGGTGGACATCTCGCCCCGGGCCCTGGAGCTGGCGCGGAAGTTCGGCGCGGCGGAGTGCGTGGACGCGACCGGGCCCGGGGGCGCCGAGGGCACCGCCGAGGAGGTGCGCGAGCTGACGCGCGGGGGCGCCCATCTCTCGCTGGACGCCCTCGGCTCCCCCGCCACCTGTGTGGCGTCGGTGCAGAGCCTGCGCCGGCGGGGACGCCATGTTCAGGTGGGTCTGCTGCCCTCGGCCGCCGGTGACCCCGTGGTTCCCATGGGACGGGTCATCGGGGAGGAGCTGGAGATCCTGGGCAGCCACGGCATGGCCGCTCATGCCTATGGGCCGATGCTGGAAATGGTCCGCGCGGGAGCGCTGCGCCCCGACCTGCTGGTGACGTCCGTGATCCCGCTCGACGCGGCTCCCGCCGCCCTGTCGGCCATGGGCACGGCACCGGGGGCGGGAGTGACGATCATCGAGCCGTGACGGGCCTCCCGCCCTGTCGGTTCAGGCCACCGGCCGGCCCCGGTGGACGGCCCACTCGCGGGCGAGGACCGACATGGTCGTCGCGTCGACCCAGCCGTCCTCGTGGCGCAGGGCCTCGCGTTCGGTGCCCTCGGCGACGAAACCCGCCTTCTCGTAGGCGCGGCGGGCCCGGGGGTTGAAGTCGAAGACACTCAGGGATATCCGGTTCAGCCCGAGGCGCTCGAAGCCGTAGCCGATGATGAGCCGGACGGTCTCGGTGCCGAGGCCGCGGTCACGGCCGCGGGGGCCGATCAGGGTGCGGAAGTTGCAGCTGCGGTTCCGCTCGTCCCACTCGTTGAGGACGGCCTCGCCGACGAGTTCACCCGAGGCGCGGTCGACCACACCCAGGTCGAGACGGTCGTTCTGCTCGGTCCGGCCGGCGTACCAGGAGCGCAGCCGTTCGTCCGGGAAGGGAGGGGTGCCGGCGGAACCGGTGAGGAGGAGTACCTCCGGGTCGCGGAGGATCGCCGCCATCGTCGGGGCGTCCTCCTCGGTGAAGGGGCGCAGGACCACCTTCGTTCCGGTGAGGGTCGGCTTGGCGGAGAAGTCCGCCGGTCGTCGCTCGGTCACCCGGGGATTGTCGGAAGCACCCGGTGCCAGGGGCAAGCGGTTTGCTGCCATGGCCCCGCAGCCGGGGATGCGGGGCCCGGGACCTCAGCTCCTGCGCCCCCTGTTGCCGGGGCGGTTGGCCACCCAGACCCGGATGGTGTCGGCGTACCAGTACGGCTTGCCCGCCTCCACATGGTCCGGTGGAGGCAGGAGACCGTGCTTGCGGTACGAACGCACCGTGTCTGTCTGCACCTTGATGTGCGCGGCGATGTCCTTGTAGGACCAGAGTCTTCTGTCCGTCATCCGTGGCACCTCCCTGTACGCGCGGCAGCGGCGGCCGGGGGAGCCGTCGGGGGAGCTGCGGCGCGGGCGCTGGCGATCACTCAGCCTGTGCCCGTTGAACGACGCAGAGTGACGACAGGGGAGGGGCTGTCGAGGTTCTGTGACGCAAGACCCGCGTAACGGAGACATGTGTGACGAGGAGGCGACTCTTGTGACATGACGGAGGCAAAGGGGCGGCAGGGGCGCAGGGGCTCACGCGCCGCAGGAGCGGAGGAAGCGCCGGGTGCGTTCGGCGATGGGGAAGGGCTTGTCCGGAGGACAGGGGTACATGTCCTGCTCGACGATGGCGAACAACTCGGCGTCGAGGCGCTGGGCCGCGGCCAGGACCGGCTCCAGCGCGGGCACTCCCCCCGGCGGTTCGCACATCACGCCGCGCGCCACCGCGGGGCCGAACGGCACCTCGTTCGCGACCACTTCCGCCAGGATTGCCGGGTCCACCTGTTTGAGGTGGAGGTAGCCGATCCGCTCTCCGTAGGTCTCGATGAGCTTGACGCTGTCGCCACCGCAGTAGGCGTAGTGGCCCGTGTCCAGGCAGAGCGAGACCAGGTCCGCGTCGGTTGCGTCGAGGAAGCGGCTGACGTTCTCCTCGGTGTCGACATGGGTGTCCGCGTGGGGATGGACCACGATCCGCAGACCGAAGCGGTCGCCCACCTCCTGCCCCAGGCGCTCGGTCTGGGTGGTGAGATGGCGCCACTGCTCGGCCGTGAGGGTCCGGTCCTCCAGTACCTCACCGGTCTTGTCGTCGCGCCAGAAGGACGGGATGACGACGAGGTGGTCCGCACCCATCGCCCGGGTGAGGGCGGCGATGCCGGCGACATGGGCCCAGGTCTTCTCCCAGACGGCCGGGCCGTGGTGCAGTCCGGTGAAGACCGTGCCGGCCGAGACCTTCAGTCCTCGGGAGGAGGTCTCCTCGGCGAGCCGTGCGGGGTCGGTGGGGAGGTAGCCGTACGGGCCGAGTTCGATCCACTCGTATCCGGCCCGCGCCACCTCGTCGAGGAAGCGCTGCCACGGCACTTGCCGGGGGTCGTCGGGGAACCACACGCCCCAGGAGTCAGGGGCCGACCCGATCCGGATGCGGTTGAACGATGCTGCGGAGGAGGTCATGGCGGCCAGCTTTCCGGCCGCCGGAGAAAGGTGTCAAGCTTTCGTCCGAATGTAAGGACAAAATGTTGACAGTGCTCAGTGGAGCGGGCTAGACCAGGGGACAGCCGGGCGCGGAACCGAAGGGACACGTATGCCTCAGCCGTACGACGTCATCACGATGGGCCGGATCGGAGTGGACCTCTACCCCCTTCGGACCGGGGTCCCGCTGGCGCAGGTCGACACCTTCGGGAAGTTCCTCGGGGGGTCCGCCACGAACGTGGCGGTCGCCGCGGCCCGGCTCGGCCGGCGTGCCGCTGTCGTCACCCGGACCGGCCAGGACGCCTTCGGGGACTACCTCCACGAGGCGCTCCGCGAGTTCCGGGTCGACGACCGCTGGGTGACGGCGGTGCCGGGGCTGCCGACCCCCGTGACGTTCTGCGAGATTTTCCCGCCGGACGACTTCCCGCTGTACTTCTACCGGCAGCCGAAGGCCCCCGACCTCGAACTGCGCGCCGAGGAACTGGACATGGCCGCGATCGGCGCAACGCGGGTCTTCTGGACGACCGGCACCGGTCTGTGCGCCGAGCCCAGCCGGGAGGCCACCCTGGCCGCGCTCGAGCACCGGGCGAAGTCCGGGACGACCGTGTTCGACCTGGACTGGCGGCCCATGTTCTGGGAGGGCCCCACCGGTACGCCGGCGGACGAGGCCCGGCCGCACTACGCGAAGGCGCTCGCCCACGCCACCGTCGCCGTCGGCAATCTCGAGGAGTGCGAGATCGCCACCGGGGAGCGCGAACCGTACGCCGCCGCCCGTGCGCTCCTCGGCGCGGGGGTCGAGCTGGCCGTGGTCAAGCAGGGCCCCAAGGGCGTCCTGGCCGTGCACCGCGACGGCACGACCGCACAGGTGCCGCCGGTGGAGGTCGACGTCGTCAACGGCCTCGGCGCGGGCGACGCGTTCGGCGGGGCCATGGTCCACGGGCTCCTCGCCGGCTGGGAGTTGGGGCGGACCATGCGGTTCGCCAATGCCGCGGGAGCGATCGTCGCCGCGCGTCTCGCCTGCTCGTCGGCCATGCCCTACGCCGCCGAGGTGGACGCCCTCCTCGACGGCCACGCACCGGCCCCCGAACCGTGCCCCGACCCCCGGCCCGGCACGGACCGCGGACCCGGACCGGCGGCGGCCGGAGCGGCGTCGTGACCCGCGTCGACCTCACCGACCTCGTCAGGATCAGGGTCCGCCACCCGGAGGCCGTGGCCGAGGCGGCGGCCCGCCGCCGGCGCAGGCCCCTCGTCGGCAGCAGCGGCCGACTGATGATCATCGCCGCGGACCACCCCGCCCGGGGCGCGCTCGCGGTCGGCGACCAGCGGTACGCGATGGCCAACCGGCTGGGCCTCCTGGAGCGTCTGTGCACCGCGCTCGAGCGCCCCGGCGTGGACGGCGTCCTCGCCACCGCCGACGTCCTGGAGGACCTCCTCCTGCTCGGGGCGCTCGACGACAAGGTCGTCATGGGGTCGATGAACCGCGGCGGACTCGCCGGTGCCGCCTTCGAGCTGGACGACCGGTTCACCGGACACCGCGCCGAGGACCTCGCGCGCCTCGGTTTCGACGCGGGCAAGCTGCTCCTGCGCATCGACTACGACGACCCCGGCTCCCTGTCCACCCTCCACTCCACCGCCCGCGCCATCGACGAGATGGCCGCCCACCGGCTGCCGGTCTTCGTCGAGCCGTTCATCTGCCGCCGCGTCGACGGGGTACTGCGCAACGACCTGTCAGCCGAGGCCGTCACGCGTTCCATAGCCATCGCCTCCGGCCTCGCCGGCACGTCGGCGTACACCTGGCTGAAGATCCCCGTCACCGAGAACCCCGACGACATGGCGCGGGTGATGGAGACCTCCACGCTCCCCGCGGTCCTGCTCGGAGGCGATGTGGGAGACACCGCGGGCGGACAGGCGGCGGCGTACGAGAAATGGCGCGGCGCGCTGCAACTTCCCACGGTCCAGGGTCTGGTGGTGGGCCGATCACTGCTCTATCCGGTCGACGGCGACGTCACGGCGGCTGTCGACACGGCCGTGGGCCTGCTCTAGGGGGTACGGAGAACTCATGGACCACAGGGACGACACCGCACACGACCGGCATCTGCGGGCGGGGACCGCGGCCGACGGGCCGTACTCGCTCGACATCGACCCCAGGACGGCCGGCTGGGGGTACTCCGCGCTGCGGATCCTGGAGCTCGCCCCCGGCGCCTCCCACCTGCTGGACACCGGCGACAGCGAGTGGATCGTGCTGCCGCTGACGGGCGGGTGCACGGTCCACACCGAAGGCGCGACCATGGAACTGCTGGGCAGAGCAAGCGTGTTCGCCGGAGTCACCGACTTCGCGTACGTCCCGCGCGACGCCCAGGCGCTGATCGCCTCCGGCGCGGGAGGCCGCTTCGCCCTGGCAGGAGCGAAGTGCGAGCGACGACTCCCCGCTCGCCGCGGCCCCGCGCCGGAGGTCCCCGTCGAGGACCGGGGTTCGGGCGGCTGCGCCCGTCGTGTGCACAACTTCGCCGCCGCCGATTCCTTCGACTGCGACCGCCTCATCGCCGTCGAGGTGCTGACCCCGGGAGGCAACTGGTCCTCGTACCCGCCGCACAAGCACGACGAGCACCGGCCCGGCGAGGAGACGGAACTCGAGGAGATCTACTACTTCGAGATCGAGGGCGAGCACGGCTTCGGCTACCAGCGGGTGTCACCGTCCCGTCCCGGGGGCACCGATCTGCTCGCCGAGGTCCGCAGCGGTGACGCCGTCCTCGTCCCGGACGGCTGGCACGGTCCCTCCATCGCCGCCCCGGGCCACGCCATGTACTACCTGAACGTCATGGCCGGCCCCGGGCCCGAGCGCGCCTGGCACATCTGCTTCCACCCCGATCACACGGAGGGCTACCGATGAGCGCACAGAGGCTGACCGTCGCCCAGGCGCTGGTGCGGTTCCTGGCCCGCCAGTACACCGAGCGGGACGGCCGCAGGCAGCGGCTCGTCGGAGCCATGTGGGGCATCTTCGGCCACGGCAACGTAGCCGGAATCGGCCAGGCCCTCCTCGAGTCCGAGGACATGCCCTTCGTCCAGGGGCGCAACGAGCAGGCGATGGTGCACGCGGCGGTCGGCCACGCCCGCCAGTCGAACCGGCTGACCACGCACGCCGTCACCACCTCCATCGGCCCGGGCGCCACCAACCTCGTCACCGGGGCGGCCCTCGCGACCGTCAACCGCCTCCCGGTCCTGCTCCTGCCCGGCGACACCTTCGCGACCCGCCCCGCCGATCCCGTCCTCCAGCAGTTGGAGGTCCCGTACGCGGGGGACGTCTCGGTCAACGACTGCCTGCGTCCGGTGTCCGCCTACTTCGACCGGATCACCCGGCCCGAGGCGCTGATCCCCGCCGCGCTCGCCGCGGCGCGGGTCCTCACCGACCCGGCCGCGACCGGGGCGGTCACGCTCGCGCTGCCGCAGGACGTGCAGGCGGAGGCGTACGACTGGCCGGAGGAGTTCTTCGCCGAGCGCGTCTGGCACGTGCGCCGTCCGCAGCCGGACCCGGAGGAACTCGCGGCTGCGGTGCTCGCCGTACGGTCCGCGCGCCGGCCCCTGGCCGTCGCGGGAGGGGGAGTGCACCACAGCGGGGCGGAGGACGCCCTGCGGACCTTCGCGGAGGCCACCGGGATCCCCGTCGCCTCGACGCAGGCCGGGAAGGGCTCTCTGCCCTACGACCACCCGGCGGACGTCGGCGGCATCGGGCACACCGGCACCGCGACCGCGGACGAACTCGCCCGGACGGCCGACCTGGTCATCGGCGTCGGCACCCGCTACACCGACTTCACCACCGCCTCGGCGACCCTCTTCGCCCACCCCGGTGTCCGCTTCCTCAACCTCAACATCACCGGATTCGACGCCCACAAGCTCGCCGGGCTCCCGCTCGTCGCGGACGCCCGGGCCGGACTGGACGCGCTGACTGCGGCCCTGGGCGGACACCGTGCCGAGCCCCGCTACGAGACGGAGTACGCCGACGCCAAGGAGCGCTGGGAGCGCCGGGTCGACGCCGCCTACGAGGCGCCCGACCCGGACGTCCGCCCCACCCAGACCCAGGTGCTCGGCGCGCTCGACGGCCTGGTCACCGGCGACGACATCGTGATCAACGCCGCGGGATCCCTCCCGGGCGACCTCCACAAACTGTGGCGGACCCGCTCCCGCGACCAGTACCACGTCGAGTACGGCTACTCGTGCATGGGCTACGAGATCCCCGCGGCGATCGGGGTCGCGATGGCAGCGCCCGGACGGCCCGTCTGGGCCCTCGTCG
The DNA here is from genome assembly GCF_030406905.1 of Streptomyces sp. HUAS CB01. Taxonomy (NCBI): domain Bacteria; kingdom Bacillati; phylum Actinomycetota; class Actinomycetes; order Kitasatosporales; family Streptomycetaceae; genus Streptomyces; species Streptomyces chengbuensis. Next base: position 2,750,522 of record NZ_CP129137.1, on the reverse strand, counting down.
GGGACGGTACGTACCTGATGAATCCCACCGAGATCGTCACGGCGGTCCAGGAGGGCGTCCCGATCAAGGTGGTCGTCCTGCAGAACCACGGGTACGCGTCGATCGGCTGCCTCTCGGAGGCGGTCGGCTCGGAGCGCTTCGGCACGGCCTACCGCCACCGGGAGCCTGGGGCGCCGCGCGCCGGAGGGCCCGGGGCCGCCGGGGGAGGCCCCTACACGGGAGCGCCCCTCCCGGTCGACCTCGCCGCCAACGCCGCCTCCCTCGGAATGCGGGTGCTCCGCCCCAAGACCCTGCGTGACCTGCGCGAAGCCCTCGCCGAGGCCCGCGCGGCGGACCGCCCCACATGTGTCTACGTCGAGACCGAAACGGCAGACACTGTGTCGGGCGCGCCGCCGGCACAGGCGTGGTGGGATGTTCCTGTGGCCGAGACCGCGACCCGGCCGTCGGCGGTCAAGGCCCGGGAGGAGTACGACCGGCAGGCCGCGACCCGGCGCCGCCATCTCTGAGGGACCCGAAGGAGCTTTCCGTCATGACGAAGACCGTCAACCACTGGATCGGTGGCAAGACCGTCGAGGGCGCGTCCGGCAACTGGGGACCGGTCACCGACCCGGCGACCGGTGCCGTGACCACGAAGGTCGCGCTCGCGTCGGTCGAGGAGGTCGACAGCGCCGTCGCCGCGGCCAAGGCCGCCTTCGAGACCTGGGGCACCTCCTCCCTGGCCCAGCGGACCTCGATCCTCTTCCGCTTCCGCGCGCTGCTCGACGCCAACCGCGACGCGATCGCCGAGCTGATCACCGCGGAGCACGGAAAGGTCCACTCGGACGCGCTCGGGGAGGTGGCCCGGGGCCTCGAGATCGTCGACCTGGCCTGCGGGATCACCACGCAGCTCAAGGGCGAGCTGTCCACACAGGTGTCGAACCGGGTGGACGTGGCGGCGATCCGCCAGCCCGTCGGCGTCGTGGCCGGCATCACGCCCTTCAACTTCCCGGCGATGGTGCCGATGTGGATGTTCCCGCTCGCCATCGCCTGCGGCAACACCTTCGTGCTCAAGCCGAGCGAGAAGGACCCGTCCGCCGCGCTGAAGATCGCCGAGCTGCTCGCCGAGGCAGGTCTGCCGGACGGCGTCTTCAACGTCGTCCACGGCGACAAGGTCGCCGTCGACCGCCTCCTGGAGCACCCGGACATCTCGGCGATCTCCTTCGTCGGCTCCACTCCGATCGCCCGCTACATCCACACCACCGCCTCGGCGAACGGCAAGCGCGTACAGGCGCTCGGTGGCGCCAAGAACCACATGCTCGTCCTGCCGGACGCCGACCTGGACGCGGCCGCGGACGCCGCGGTCTCCGCCGCGTACGGCTCCGCGGGCGAGCGCTGCATGGCGATCTCCGCGGTGGTGGCCGTCGGCGCGGTCGGCGACGAACTCGTCGACAAGATCCGCGAGCGCGCGGAGAAGATCAAGATCGGCCCGGGCGACGACCCGTCGTCCGAGATGGGCCCGCTCATCACCAAGGCCCACCGGGACAAGGTCGCCTCGTACGTCCACGGCGCCGCGGACCAGGGCGCCGACGTCGTCCTCGACGGCACGGGCTACACCGTGGACGGCTGCGAGGACGGCCACTGGATCGGGCTGTCCCTCCTGGACAAGGTGTCCACCGACTCCGACGCGTACCGGGACGAGATCTTCGGCCCCGTCCTGTGCGTGCTGCGTGCCGACACCTACGAGGAGGGCCTCGCGCTCATCAACGCCTCGCCGTTCGGCAACGGCACGGCGATCTTCACCCGCGACGGCGGCGCCGCCCGGCGCTTCCAGCTGGAGGTGCAGGCGGGCATGGTCGGCGTGAACGTGCCGATCCCGGTCCCGGTGGGCTACCACTCCTTCGGCGGGTGGAAGGACTCGCTCTTCGGCGACCTGCACGTCTACGGCAACGACGGCGTGCAGTTCTACACCCGCGGCAAGGTCGTGACGACCCGCTGGCCGGACCCCTCCGAGCCGCACGGCGGCGTCGACCTCGGCTTCCCGCGCAACCACTGACGGCCCCGCGCCCGGCCCTCCGGGTGCCACGCGGCCCGCAACGCCACGCGGCCCGTACGGAACCCTCACCCCGTACGGGCCGCGTCCGGCGTCGCGGGCCGCAGCTCCCGGCGCACGGGAATCTGCTCATGGGGCAAGGGCCTTGGCGCGTCCGGGGCGGCGGCGCATCCCGGGGCCCGCGGAAATCCACGGGCGTTCCATCGGTGCCCGCGGATACCGTGCGAGGGCCATGACACCACCCACGTACGAGATACGCGCACTTCACACCGAGACGACGATCACGGTCTACCAGGCGTACGACCCGGCGATCGGCGTGCCCGCCGCCCGGGACGGCCGGTTCCCGGTCTCCTGGAAGAGGGACCGGATGACCTGGATCAAGCCGTCGTTCCTGTGGATGATGTACCGCTGCGGCTGGGGCACCAAGGAGGGCCAGCAGACCGTCCTCGCGATCGAGATCGGCCGCGACGGGTTCGAATGGGCGCTGCACAACGCCTGTCTGTCCCACTACTCACCGGGGGTCCACAGGGATCAGGCGGACTGGAAGCGCCGGCTCCGGCAGGCGCCGGCCCGGGTGCAGTGGGATCCGGAGCGGGACCTGCGGTTGACGCCGCTGCCGTACCGCTCTCTGCAGCTGGGACTGGCCGGGGAGGCGTCGGCCCGGTTCGCGGACGAGTGGACCGTGCGCATCGACGACGTGACCCCGCTCGCGCACGAGATCCACGCCCGGGTGCGGCGCGGGGATCTGGAGGCCGCCCGAAAGCTGATGCCCGAGGAGCGGGCCTACCCCGTGGGGGAGGGGCTCCTCGGGCATCTCACGGCCCCGGCGCGGCCGGAGCCGGCACCGTAGGGGCGGAGGCCGGCCCGGCCGGGACGCCGGACCGGGCCGGCCGTGCCGACCGGGCCGCCGGGATCAGAACAGCGAGTGCAGCAGCTTGTTCGGGGACCCCGTGCGCGGGTCCGTGACCTTGCCGCTGGTCGCGTTGTTCACCAGGGCGTCGCGGACCTGTGCCGGGGACGCCGTGGGGTTGTCCGCCAGGTAGAGCGCGGCGACACCCGCGGTGTGCGGGGTGGCCATCGACGTGCCGGAGATGGTGCTCGTCGCGCTGTCGCTGTCCTTCCACGCCGAGGTGATGTCCACGCCGGGGGCGAACAGGTCCAGGCACGTGCCGTAGTTGGAGAACGACGCCCGCCGGTCCGTCCTGTCCGTGGCGCCGACCGTGATGGCCTCGGGGACGCGGGCCGGGGAGTAGTTGCACGCGTTCACGGGGATGCCGATGAGGATGCCGTTGCCCGCCGCGATCGAGTAGCTGACACCCGAGGCGATGGACCGCTTCACCGCGCTGTCCAGGGCGGCGCTGGCGCTGCCGCCGAGGCTCATGTTGGCCACGGCCGGCTTGGCCGCGTTCGCCGTCACCCAGTCGACGCCCGCGATGACGCCCTCGGTCGTGCCGGAGCCGTCACAGCCGAGGACGCGCACGGCGATCAGGTTGACGCCCTTGGCGACGCCGTAGGTCCTGCCTCCCACGGTGCCGGCCACGTGGGTGCCGTGGCCCTGGCAGTCCTGACCGTTCCGGCCGTCGCCGACGGTGTCGGTGCCGACGCTCGCCCGGTCGCCGAACTCTCCGTGCGAGGTGCGGATGCCGGTGTCGATGATGTACGCGTTCACGTTCGACGCCGCCGTGTTGTGCGTGTACGTCGTCGACAGCGGCAGACTGCGCTGGTCCACGCGGTCGAGGCCCCAGGTCGCGTTGGTCTGGGTCTCGTTGAGGCGGATGACGCTGTTCTGCTCCACGTACGCCACCCGCGGGTCGGCGGCGAGTCGCTCGGCCTCGGCCTTGGACATGGAGGCGGAGAAGCCGTTCAGCACCGACCGGAAGACGTGCTTGGGGGTCACGTCCTGATCGGCGGTCAGTTCGGAGACACGGGTGCTGCCGTCCTTCAGGACGACGATCCAGCTGTTCTGTACGGCGGTTGCAGTGGGGGCGAGACGGAGATCGCCGAGCGGCGCACTGTGCGCTGTGGGGGTGACGGCGAACTGGAGACCGGCCGCGACGACGGCTGCGGAGAGCAGCGCGCCCATGCGTATGGAGCGGCGGGCAGTGAATCTCATCTCGTGCACCTGACCTCTCTCTTTGATCGGAACACGACAAACATCCGCGCGGCGGTGCGGACGTCGGCACAGCGTCTCGTGAGGTGATGCGGCACACAAGGGGTTGTTACCGATGGCTTGGATCAAAAGCCCTGGTGGGATGGGCAATTTGGTGGACATCGGCGACATCTGCAGGGTGCACGCAGGTGTTGGCGCCCCGTCCGTTCATTCGGGCGAAACGGCCAAAAGTGACCCGCCGTGAAGTGCCGGTCGAAGACGGTGGATCCGCCCTGCTCGGGACGTCTCCGGGCGCCGGACCGGACGTACGGGCGGCGCGCAACGGAGTGCCCGCACCCCGGGCCCGTGTACCGCGCCTGGTGTACGGCGAGGCCGACGGGTACTACCCGAGGAGGTCATGGAGTTCCGACCGGCGGCAGCGGCGGCCGGACCGGCCGTCCGCTTATGGTTTCGGGCATGAGGATCCGACTCCCCGGACGAGCCGTGCTGCCGCGGCGCCGAAGCCGATGGCTCGCGGCCGTCGCCGCCTTCACCGTGCTCGCGGGGGCGGGCACCTGGACCGCCGCCGTCTCGGACGACGAGCCCCCCGTGCACCGCGAGGACCACGTACTGACCATGCCGGGCGCGAGGATCGACACCTCGTACTTCACCTCCGGGGACGGCCGCCGTCCCGCGGTGCTGATCGGGCACGGCTTCGGCAGCAGCAAGGACTCCGTACGGCAGCAGGCGGAGACGCTGGCGAGAGACGGCTACGCCGTCATGACCTGGTCCGCGCGCGGCTTCGGCGAGTCCACCGGCACCATCGGGCTCAACGACCCCGAGCACGAGGTCAAGGACGTCTCGCGGCTGATCGACTGGCTCGCCGGGCGAGCGGAGGTCGAACTGGACGCCGACGGCGACCCCCGCGTCGGGGTCACCGGGGTGTCCTACGGAGGCGCCGTCGCCCTGCTCGCGGCAGGCCACGACCGCAGGGTCGACGCCGTCGCGCCGCAGATCACGTACTGGAACCTGGCCGACGCGCTGTTCCCGGACGGCGTCTTCAAGAAGCTCTGGGCGGGCATGTTCTTCACGGCCGGTTCGGCCGGCGGCTCGGGGCTCGTCCCCGACGCGGGCGAAGCCCCGGCGGACGCTCCCGCCGGGGACGGACCGGGCACCGGCAGGGCACGGGACGGCGGCGGAGCCGGAACCGGCGACGACGCCGCGGCAGGCACCGGGACCGGAGCTCCGACGCAGCCCGGCGCCACGGGCCGTGACGACGCCCGCGCCTCCGCCACGCAGCCCGCGGCGGCCTGTGGACGCTTCGAGCCCGCCCTGTGCGCCATGTACGAGCGCGTCGCGACCAGCGGTCGGCCCGACGCCGAGGCGCGGGCCCTGCTGGAGGCCCGCAGCCCGTCCGCCGTGGCCGACCGGATCAAGGTCCCCGCGCTCATCGTCCAGGGACAGTCCGACTCGCTCTTCCCGCTCTCCCACGCCGACGCCATGGCCGGGGCGATCGCCGGCAACGGCGCGCCCGTGGCCGTCGACTGGATCGCCGGCGGACACGACGGCGGCGATCTGGAGACGGCGCGGGTCCAGGGGCGTATCTCCGCCTGGTTCGACCGGTACCTGAACGGGGACAAGGCCGCGGACACCGGCCCCGCGTTCCGCGTCAGCCGCACCGGAGGCGTCGACTCCACCGACGGGCAGGCGACGCTGCGCGGAGCCACGGCCGATGCGTACCCCGGCCTGGGCGCGGGGCGCCGCGAGGTCGCCCTGGCCGGCGGGACGCAGTCCTTCCGCAACCCGGCCGGGGCCAACCCCCCGGGAATCTCCAGCGTGCCCGGACTGGGCGGCGGGCTCTCCCGGTTCTCCTCGCTCGGCGTCGGCCTCTCGCTCGACTTCCCCGGCCAGCACGCCCGCTTCGACTCCGCACCGCTCGACCGCAGCACCCGCGTCACCGGCTCGCCCACCGTCCGCGTGGAGGTGGGCTCGGACAGCGGCGAGGCGGTCCTGTTCGGCAAGGTCTACGACGTCGGCCCGGACGGCCGTCAGCAGGTGCTTCCCGCCCAGCTCGTCGCCCCCGTCCGGATCGAGGACGCCAAGGCGGGCCGGACCGTCGAACTGACGCTCCCCGCCGTGGACCACGAGGTCGAGGCGGGCCACCGGCTGCGGCTCGTGCTCGCGGCCACCGACCTCGCCCACGCGTCGCCGACCGCCCCCGCGGCCTACACCGTCACCCCCGTGGGACCGCTGACCGTGCCCACCGCGCCCGCCGTCACCACCCAGGCGGCGGGGCTGCCCTGGTGGGTGTGGGGCCTGCCCGCCGCAGGCGCGGTGGTGGCGGCGGTCCTGCTGATCACCGCGCACCGCCGGACCGCGGCGCCCGCCCCCGACCCCGGGCTCGCCGGCGTACCGCTGCAGATCACCGGACTCACCAAGCGGTACGCCGGATCGGCCGACAAGTACGCGGTACGTGAGCTCTCGTTCCGCGTCGAGAAGGGCCAGGTGCTCGGGCTCCTCGGCCCGAACGGCGCCGGCAAGACCACCACGCTCCGCATGCTGATGGGACTCATCACCCCCGACGACGGAGAGATCAGGGTCTTCGGACATGCCGTCAGGCCCGGAGCGCCCGTCCTCTCCCGGGTCGGCGCCTTCGTCGAGGGCGCGGGCTTCCTGCCGCATCTGTCGGGCCGGGAGAACCTCGAGCTGTACTGGCGTGCCACCGGCCGTCCCACCGAGGACTCCCACGTCGAGGAGGCCCTGGAGATCGCGGGCCTCGGCGACGCCCTCGCCCGCGCGGTCCGCACCTACTCACAGGGCATGCGGCAGCGCCTCGCCATCGCCCAGGCGATGCTCGGACTGCCGGATCTGCTCATCCTCGACGAACCCACCAACGGACTGGACCCGCCGCAGATCCGCGAGATGCGGGACGTGATGATCCGGTACGCGGCCGGGGGCCGGACCGTCATCGTCTCCAGCCACCTCCTCTCGGAGGTCGAGCAGTCCTGCACGCATCTCGTCGTCATGGACCGCGGCAGGCTGGTCCAGGCGGGACAGGTCGCCGACATCACCGGTGCCGGCGACACCCTGCTGGTGACCACGGCCGAGGACCTGTCGGCACCGCTCGTGGAGAAGATCGCCGCACTGCCGGGGGTCGGCTCCGCCGTCCGCGCCGACGGAGGCGGCGGTGTGCTGGTCCGCCTCGACGGGGCGAGCGCCGCCGCCCTGGTCGCCGAACTCGTCCGGCTGGACGTACCGGTGACCGGAGTGGGACCGCACCGGCGCCTGGAGGACGCGTTCCTCACCCTGATCGGAGGAGCATCCGCATGAGCACCACCCCCGTGCGCACCGAGGCCCGCGCGGCGAGCGTGGCGACCGCGCCCGGCTATCGGGCGCGGCGCACCCTGCCGCTGCGTGTCGAGGCGGTCCGCCAGCTGAAGCGGCGGCGGACGCTCGTGATGGGCGCGATCCTGGCGGCGCTGCCGTTCGTGCTGATCGTGGCCTTCGCGATCGGCGGCTCCCCGGACGAGCGCGGCGACGGCGGTGGCGGCCGGATCAACCTGATGGACACGGCGACCGCGTCCGGTGCCAACTTCGCGGCCACCTGCCTGTTCGTGTCGGCCGGTTTCCTGCTGGTCGTGCCGGTCGCGCTGTTCTGCGGCGACACCGTGGCGTCCGAGGCGAGCTGGTCGTCCCTGCGCTACCTGCTGGCGGCGCCCGTGCCCCGGTCCCGGCTGCTGTGGTCGAAGCTGGCGGTCGCGCTGGGCTTCAGCGCGGCGGCGATGGTCCTGCTGCCGCTGGTGGGACTGGCGGTGGGGACGGTGGCCTACGGCTGGGGGCCCCTGCGACTGCCGACCGGCGGCTCGCTGGCGACGGCCGACACGCTTCCCAGGCTCGCACTCGTCGTCGCGTACATCTTCGTCTCCCAACTGGTCACCGCCGGGCTCGCGTTCTGGCTGTCCACCAAGACCGACGCACCGCTGGGCGCGGTCGGCGGCGCGGTCGGGCTGACCATCATCGGGAACGTCCTGGACGCCGTGACGGCGCTGGGCTCCTGGCGCGACTTCCTGCCGGCGCACTGGCAGTTCGCCTGGGCCGACGCGCTCCAGCCCCAGCTCGAATGGGGCGGCATGCTGAAGGGCACGGCGGTGTCCGTGACGTTCGCCCTCGTGCTGATCGCCCTTGCCTTCCGCGGGTTCGCCCGCAAGGACATCGTGTCCTGACCGCCGCGGGAAGCCCGCCCGTACGGCGTGAGACGCGCTCCCGGCGTCTCACGCCGTACGTGTGTCCGCCGCCCGCCAACGGTTCCGGTACGGAGGGCCGTTGCCGCATCGAGACGCATCCGCAACGCGTTCGTCTGCTCCTTCCGGCCGCCCCGGACGTCACATTCACAAGTGCTGACGATTTCAGGGGGTGGAGCATGACAGCCTGGACGAGGACGCGATCGGCCGAGTCAGGCGTACGTGCCGGCAGGAGGGCAGCGCTGGTGGCGCTGCTCGCCGGGGCGGTGCTGCTGACGGGCTGCGGGACGGGGGCACAGTCCGACGGCACTTCGGCGGACGGCGCCCAGCGCCGCGCGGACGGGGCTCCCGCGCCCGTGACACCGGACGGGGGCGGCCGCGTCGCCGAGGGCGACCGGGACGACACGGCGGACGGAACCCAGGGCGAGGAGGAGCGCGACGCCGTCCCCGCACCGGACCTCGTGTCCACCTTCGCCCTGGACGTGGACACGGCCTCCTACGGCTACGCGCGCCGGACACTTGCCGCCGGCCGGCTGCCGGAGCCCGGCTCGGTACGGCCCGAGGAGTTCGTCAACAGCTTCCGCCAGGACTACCCGCGCCCCGAGGGCAACGGCTTCTCCGTGACCGTGGACGGTGCGCGCGTGGAGAGCGGGGACGGCGGCGACTGGTCGCTGATGCGGGTCGGACTGGCCACGCGCCCGTCGAGCAGGACCGCCGAACGCCCCCCGGCCGCACTGACGTTCGTCGTCGACATCTCCGGGTCGATGGCCGAGCCGGGCCGGCTCGACCTGGTCAAGGAATCCCTCGGCATCCTCACCGACCAGCTCCGCGACGACGACTCCCTCGCGGTCGTCACCTTCAGCGACGAGGCCGAGACCCGGCTGCCGATGACCCGTCTCGCCGGCAACCGCGACCGGGTCCACGAGGTCGTCGCCTCCCTGGAGCCGACCGATTCCACCAACGTGGAAGCGGGTGTCAGCACCGGTTACGACGTGGCCGTCGAGGGCCGCAGGCGCGGCGCCAACAACCGCGTCGTGCTCCTCTCCGACGCACTCGCCAACACCGGCGAGACCGAGGCGGACGCCATCCTGGAGCGGATCGGGAGCGCACGGAAGGAGTTCGGCATCACCCTCTTCGGCGTCGGGGTCGGCAGCGAGTACGGCGACCAGCTGATGGAACGGCTCACGAACCGCGGCGACGGGCACACCACGTACGTCTCCACCCCCGCCCAGGCCCGGAAGGTCTTCGTCGACCAGCTCCCCGCCCACATCGAACTGCGCGCCCGCGACGCCAAGGCACAGGTCGCCTTCGACCCGGGGACGGTCCGCGAGTTCCGCCTCGTCGGATACGAGAACCGGCACGTCGACAACGAGGACTTCCGCGACGACCGGGTGGACGGCGGCGAGGTCGGCCCCGGCCACGCGGTGACGGCGCTGTACGCGGTGCGGCTCAAGGAAGGCGCGTCCGGGCGCGTCGCCACGGCGACCGTCCGCTGGCTCGACCCGCGCACCAGGGCGCCGCACGAGGCGACGGGCACCGTCGGGGCGGACCGGCTCGACGGTGATCTGTGGGCGCGCGGCACCCCGCCGCGCCTCCAGATCAGCGCCGCGGCCGCGTACTTCGCCCAGCGGCTGCGAGGGGCGGAGACCCCCGGCGCGCCCCGGCTGGCCGACCTGGCGGAACGGGCGGACGGACTGGCCCGCCGCACGGAGGACGCCTCCGTGCGCCAGCTCGCCGAGTCGATCCGCGGCGCGGACCGGCTCCTGGACTGAGGCCGGGAGGAACGGGACGACGGCGGGCCGGTCGAGGGCACCTTCCACCGGGCCGGCCCGCCGTCTCGGTCGAACCGCGGCCCCGCAAGTGGGCTGCGGTGCGGCCCGGTTGGCGCCATGATGAGCGCCATGGCCGACCTGCTGCTCGCCCTGGCCGTCATCGCGACGGGTCTGTACGCGGGTTTCATGCTGATCTTCCAGACCGGTGTGATGCCCGCGCTCGCCAGGCTCTCCGACGACCGGTTCGTCCCCGCGATGCGCCGGATCAACGAAGAGGTCCCGCGGCCGGTGTTCCTGGTCGTCTTCCTGACCGTGATCGTGTTCCCGGCCGCCGCCCTCGCCGTGCCGGGCGAGGACGGCTCGGGCACCCGGACGTGGCTGGTGGCGGCGGGGCTCGTGTGCGCCGCGCTGAACCACCTCGTCACCATCGCGGGGAACATTCCGCTGAACAACGCGCTGGCCTCCTCGGAACCGTCGCCGGACTCCGAGGTCCGCGCCGCCTTCGAGGCCAAGTGGAACCGCTACCACCGCATCCGTACCGCCCTGGCCCTGGCCGCGTTCGTCCTCCTCGTCGGCGCCGCGCTGGCCTGACGCCTCGGGAAGGCACCCCCGGACCGGGTTCAGCGGCCGGGCAGTTCCTCCCCGCACCGGCTGCAGTACCGGGCGTCGGACTCGACCGCCAGACGTCCGCAATCCGTGCAGACCCGGTCCAGCAGACAGGCGGCCTCGCCTCCCTCGGACGTCGCGGCGGCCGTCTTGATGGCGAGTCCGGGACGCCGCCGGTGAACGCTCAGCTGCACCAGACCCCCGGGCCCCGCCCGCAGCGCCCGCCGGCTGCCGCGCGGCAGCCACACCACGGAGCCCGCGACCACGTCCTGAGACCGGCCCTCCAGTTCGAGCACCCCGTCCCCCGCGGCCACGTACAGCAGCACGTCCAGATCGGGTTCCACATGCCCGGCGATCCGGCCGCCGGCGGGCAACCGCACCACGTTCGCGTCGAGCTGCCGTGACTCCTCCGCCAGACGCCAGAGCGCGCCGGCCCGGTCCGGGGGCAGATCGCCGGTCAGTTCGGTCAGCAGTGCGAGCACGCCTGGCCGGGGAGTGGGCGCCATGTGTCGTTCCTCCTGCGCTCGTGTCCCCACCGGATCCATCCGGACCCCAAAGCCCCGCATGTTACCCCGTGTTGCCTACCCGCCCGAACCGGACAAGCCACCCTGCGCCACCCGCCCGAGGGGCCCTCCGTGCGGGCGTCCCGCGACTCGCGCTGCTCCGAGCGGGTGAGCCGCCCCGCCGTGGTCGTGCCGTGGTGACGGTGCCGTGAACAGGGATGCGCATACGGTCGTCCCGTGCTCCTTCCCGTCCGCACCCGACACCGGGACCCCGCACCCCGGCACGGCTCCGCGCCCGCGGCCCACGGCGGCGCCGCGCCCGTGCCCCACCGCGCACCCGGGTCCGCGGCCCACCGCGGAGCGCACCCGCCACGACGGGAAGGCCCGCCGCCCTCCGCCCCGTGAGGCTCCGGGCCCACCCGGCGCCCCGTCCCGTACGCCGACCCTCCCGAGGAGCAGCCATGTCCCGTCCCCTCCACTCCCGAGGAGTGCGGCGCATCACCCTGGACGCCGACGGCCTGCCGCTCTCCGCCCTGCTGGCCGTCCCCGCCGGGACCCCGCGCGCCACGGTCGTCGCCCTGCACGGCGGGGGCATGAACGCCGGCTACTTCGACGGCCAGGCGGACCCCGGCCTGTCCCTGCTCACGCTCGGCGCCCGCCTCGGCTACACCGTCCTCGCACTGGACCGCCCCGGCTACGGAGCCTCCGCCGAACGGCTGCCGGAGGGCCAGACCCTGGCCGAGCAGGCCACCTCGCTGAGCGCCGCGCTGCGCGGCTTCACCTCCGTCCACCCCCATGGCGCGGGCCTGTTCCTGCTCGCACATTCCTACGGCGGCAAGCTCGCGCTGACGGCGGCCGCGCGGGGCGTCCACGACCTGCTGCTCGGGCTGGACGTCTCCGGCTGCGGCCACCGCTACGACGTCACCCCGGAGGAACTGCCCGACGAGGGCGGCCACGGAAGCCGCAGGCTGAACTGGGGGCCGCTCAGCCTCTACCCGCCGGAGACCTTCACCACCGCCGCCTCGGTCGTGGCCGGGATGCCGGCGCGGGAGCGCGCCGAAGCGGCCCGCTGGCCCGAGGAGTTCCCCGCAGTCGCCGCCGACGTCCGCGTACCCGTCCGGCTGACCTTCGCCGAGTTCGAGGCGTGGTGGCGCCATGACGAGGAGGCCGTCGCCGAGCTGACCGCGCAGCTCGCCGCGCCGCGGACCGTGGTGGACCGGCTGCCGGGCGCGGGCCACAACATCAGCCTCGGATGGGCGGCGCGCGCCTACCACCTGCGGGCGCTGGGCTTCCTGGAGGAGTGCCTGCAGTCCGCCGGCGGCGGGCGGGACGTGTCCGGCGCGCCGCCCGAGCACGCGGCGGCGGTCTGATCCGTGACGGGCCCGTTCCGTTCGCTGACGGTACGCAACTTCCGGCTCTTCGCCGCCGGCCAGGTCGTGTCCGTGGCCGGCACCTGGATGATGATCGTCGCCCAGGACTGGCTGGTTCTCGCCCTGACGGACGACTCCGCCGGTGCGCTCGGCGTGGTGACGGCCCTGCAGTTCGCCCCGCTGCTCCTCCTCACCCTCCTCGGCGGGCGCCTGGCGGACCGCCACGACAAGCGGCTCCTGCTCACGGTGGCCAACGCGGTCTCGGCGGTCCTCGCCCTGCTGCTCGCCGCGCTCGTGCTGAGCGGGGCGGTACGCCTGTGGCACATCGGCCTGTTCGCCCTGGCCCTCGGCGTCGTCAACGCGGTCGAGGTGCCCGCCCGGGTGTCGTTCGTCAGCGAGATGGTGGGGGCGGAACTGCTCCCGAACGCCTCGGCCCTGAGTGCCGCGTACTTCAGCACCGCCCGTGTCGTCGGACCGGCCCTGGCCGGGCTGATGATCGCCACCCTGGGCACGGGCTGGGTGATGCTGCTCAACGCGGCGAGCTATCTGGCGACGGTGGTGGCGCTGCGCATGATGCGTCCCGAGGAGCTGTACCGAAGCGCCCCGGAGAGCCGGGCGCGGATCGTGGACGGGCTGCGCCATGTGCTGGCCCGGCCGGATCTGGTGCTGCCACTCGCGCTGCTCGGGGTCGTGGGTCTGTGCGGGCTGAACTTCCAGCTCACCCTCCCGCTGCTGGCGAAGACCGTCTTCGGGGCGGACGCGGATGCGTTCGGGCTGCTGACCACGGCGTTCGCGGCCGGCTCGCTCGCGGCCGCCCTCGTCACCACCGCGCGCCGCGGCCGCCCGTCCGGCCGGACGGTGGTCGTGTCGGCGCTCCTGTTCGGGGTGCTGGAGACGGTGGCGGGCTGGTCGCCGGGTTTCATGGCCGCCATGGTGCTGCTCGCGCTCACCGGTTTCGCCTCGATCTACTTCGTCCAGGCGGCGAACCACCGCATCCAGCTGGGCAGCGACCCGCGCTACCGCGGCCGGGTCATGGCGCTGTACACCTTGATCGTCCAGGGGTCCACGCCGCTGGGCGCCCTGGGCACCGGCTGGCTCGCCGAGCGTTTCGGCGCCCGTTCCGGGCTGGTGGTGGGCGGTCTGGCGTCGCTCGCCGCCGCGGTCGCGGCGCTGCTGGTCGAGCGGGCGACGGCGCGGGGTGCGTCCCCGGACCCGGAAGCCGGGGACTCGCCGGACGCACCGGGGGAAGCGGAGCCGCCGGAGGCAGAGGCGTCCGCGCACGGGAGGGAACGGGACCCGACGGTCTGACGTGGCCGGCCGTACCGCAGGGCCGGGGAGCGGGCGGCCCCGGCGACCGCCGTCCCGGCGGCGGCTGCCGTTGTCGGCGAACGCATCCGCGTCTCCGTCCCGTCGGGCACGGCCGTACGGGCGGCGTCACCGGTGCGCTTACCCTGCCTGCAGCCGTACCGCCTCAGCCGCCGACCGGGGGACCCACGTGAGCGACCAGCCGAACCAGCCCAGCGAACCCGTGCCGTCAGGCCGGCCCGCGCAGCACGCCGCCCCCGGGCGGTCCGGGTCCCGCGGGAAGCCGGTCCTGTACGTCGTCGTCTGCGCCGCGGGGGTCGCGGGAGGCGTCGGCAAGCTCATCACCGCGGCGCAGGAACGGAGCTGGGACGTCGGGGTCGTCGCCACCCCCCAGGCCCTGGACTTCATCGACCGGGACGCCGTCGAGGCCCTGACGGGCCACCCGGTCCGCTCGGCCTGGCGACGGCCCGGCGACCCGCGCCCGCTGCCTCCCCCGGACGCGATAGCGGTGGCCCCGGCCACCTTCAACACCCTCAACAAGTGGGCGGCCGGGATCTCCGACACCCTGGCCCTGGGCATCCTGTGCGAGGCGTACGGCTCCGGCGTCCCGATCGCCGTGCTGCCGTGCCTCAACGCGGCCCAGGCCGCCCACCCCGCCTACCGCCAGAGCCTGGACCGGCTGCGGGAGATGGGTGTGCTGATCGGTTCCCATGAGCCGTCCGCGCGGCCGGAGACCGGTGGTGCCGATGTGTTCCGCTGGGAGGAGGCGCTCGAACTGCTCGCGCCGAGACCGGCTCCCTGAACGCGGACCCGGGACGGCCGGCACCGCCGGTCCTCTCCCCGCTCACGCCCGCTGGCGCACCGCGTGGGTGCCGGGCCCGCCCCTCGCCTGACGGAGGCGGCGGAGGGGTGGTCTAGCGGAGCGACCGGAGACCGGTGCGGACTTCCTGGACGAAGAGCTCCGGCTGCTCCCAGGCGGCGAAGTGGCCACCCTTGGGCAGCCAGTTGTACTGGACCAGGTTTGGGTAGGCCTGCTGGGCCCAGCTGAGCGGCGCCTGGTAGAGCTCGTCGGGACAGACGCTGACGGTGACGGGGAGGGTGACGCCCTTGGCGCCGAAGAAGGGGGCGGTGTTCTCGGCGTACAGGCGCGCGGCGGGCAGGGCGGTGTTGGTCAGCCGGAACAGGGTCATGTTGTCCAGCACGTCGTCGCGGGTGAGGCCCTCGTCGTGGCCCGCGAAGGAGCGGCTGATCAGGGCGAGGCTGTCGCGGTCGTGGTCGAGGAGGAAGGCGGCGAGGCCGACGGGGGAGTCCGCGAGTGCGGCGAGGGACTGCGGGCGGGATCCCATGACGTAGGCGTACCGGTCGAAGTACTCGGACGGGACTGAGTACGTGCGCTCTGGCCTGTCGGCGGAGCGTGCCGGAAGGCTCGGGCCATGCGACAACGACTCCTGAAGTTGGTTCCCCGGTTGCCGGGGTTCGCCGTGCCGGCCCTCGCGGCGTCGGCGCTGTGGGCCGTCTGGCTGGGCTGGGACCAGCACCGTGACGTGCACCCCGATGGCACGACGACCGGCCCGTACCAGGCGTGGCAGGTGATCGGCCTGGTACTGACCCTGTCGGCGCCGGTGTACTGGGCCGCGTCCCGGGGCCACATCGCAGGCGCCGTGCTGGGCACCACGGCCGGCCTGACCGCCGCCGCCTTCGTCGACTGGTCGGACGACGCCAGCGGCCTCTACGCGGTCGGTGCGGGGATGGTGATGGTGGGGAGCCTCGTCGCGACCACCGCCGTGTCCGCCGTGATCGCCTCCGCGAAACGACACGGGGCCGGGGCGGCCGCCCGCGAGTAGGGCACGCCGTGTTGGTGTCCGGCGCTTACGCGTCCACTACCACCCGCCCGCTAAAGTCCCCCTGACCAGCAAGAAGGCCCTCCCGGTGGGAGGGCCTGCGGGCCGTACGCGCTGTGCGCCCCCGGCAGGACTCGAACCTGCGGCCAAGCGCTTAGAAGGCGCCTGCTCTATCCACTGAGCTACGGGGGCCCGATGTGGCCTCGGTGGCCTGGAGCCCCTGGTGGGTCGGCCGTGACCTTGCCGGGACAAGGATAGGGCTCCGATCGCCCTGCCCCGGATGCTTCACCTGCGTGGCACGATGTGGAGGTTCGGTGAAGCGAACCGATAATCGCAGGCAGATGCGATTCTCGCAGCGCTTTTTTCACGTCACACCTCGGGTGTTGTGCACTCGTTATGCCTGCGCCCCACTCGTCCCGTCTGTCCCGTCTGCCTGATCGGCGCGCAGGGGGGCTCATACGCTTCAAAAAACCTCTAAAGTTGGGCATTCTTCGCATGTGGTGACCATGGAAGTACGGCCTCAGCTCATCGACGCACTCTCCGCCCTGCGCGACCGAGTCGCAGCCGTGCGTCTTCCACTCCCCCTTCCAGGTGCTCCGCGGGCGCGGCAGACGAGAGCCGAGCTGCTCGCGCAGCTCGACGACTATCTGGTGCCCCGGCTGAAAAACCCCGACGCGCCGCTGCTCGCGGTCATCGGCGGGTCGACGGGCGCCGGCAAGTCCACGCTGGTCAACTCCCTTGTCGGGCGGCGGGTGACCGAGGCGGGGGTGCTGAGGCCGACCACCCGCACACCCGTCCTCGTCTGCCACCCCGACGATCGCCCCTGGTTCGCCGATACGCGCGTACTGCCGAACTTCACCCGCGTCTGGCTGCCGCAGCAGGACGAGACGGAGCAGTCGCCCGGAGCCGTGCGCGGCCGGACGAAGACCAAGACCAAGCCGGAGGAGAGGGCGCTGCGGATCGAGACCGCGGCGTCGCTGCCGCCGGGGCTGGCCCTGCTCGACGCGCCCGACATCGACTCCCTCGTCGTCGAGAACCGGATCATGGCCGCCGAGCTGATCTGCGCAGCCGACGTCTGGGTCATGGTCACCACGGCCTCCCGGTACGCGGACGCCGTCCCCTGGCATCTGCTCCGCACGGCCAAGGAGTACGACGCCATGCTCGTGACCGTGCTCGACCGGGTGCCGCACCAGGTGATCAACGAGGTGTCCCGGCAGTACGCGGCCCTGCTGACGAAGGCGGGGCTCGGGCACGTACCGCGCTTCACGATCCCGGAGCTGCCCGAGTCCGCGGGCGGTGGCCGGGGGCTGCTCCCGGACACCGCGGTCGCCGCGCTCCGCGACTGGCTGGCGCACCGGGCACTGGACCCCGCCGCGCGCCAGCAGACGGTCGTCCGCACCGCGGCCGGTGTCATCGACTCGCTGAACGTCCGGATGCCGGAGCTCGCGGGTGCCGTGGCCGCGCAGTACGCCGCCGCCGTGCGCCTCTCCGCCGCGGTCGAGGCGGCATACGGCGTGGAGACCGAGCGGGTGCGCAAGCAGGTGCAGCGCGGCTCCGTCCTCGCAGGGGACGCCCGGACGCGATGGCGGGGTTATCCGCGCGACAGCTCGGCGGGTGAACTCCTCGACGCGCTGGCGGAGAGCCTGACCGCGCTGCTGCAGTGCGCCGTCGCCGCCGCGGACGAGCGGCTCCACGAGTCATGGCGGCGCGAACCGGCCGGGCCCGCACTCGCCCGGCACGCACGCGCCGACGGGGAGACCCCCGAGCGCATCGGCATGGCCGTACGGCGCTGGCGGCGGGTCATCGAGGAGCTCGCCGAGGAGGAGGTCCGCGCGATGGAACGCTCAGCGGCCCCCGACCCGGAGACGGTCGCCGCACTGCTCGCCACCGCTCTGCTCGGCGGCAGGCGGGCCAGGGCCGCGGGGGAGATGCTGGCGGAGCGGATGGGCGCCCAGGGCGCGCTCAGGCTGCGCGACAGGGGCGGGGAGCTCGTCACCACCTGCATCGAACGTGTCATGAACGAGGAGCGCGACCGGCGCCTCGCGCCGCTCGACTCCCTCGAACTGTGCCCGGAGCCGCAGGCCGAGCTGATCGCCGCGCTGTCCGTACTGCAGAAGGAGAGGTGACCGCGGTGACCGCAGTCACTGGCGAGACCGAGGGCCGTCGCTCGGGGACCGGAACCGGGAAGGCGTCCGGGGACGCGTCCGGGACGGAGAGCGAGCCGGGGGCGCAGGAAGGCGCCGCGGCCGGCACTGCGCCGGGCGGGCCCCCGGGGGCAGTCGGCCGGCTGGGCGAGGAGGCCCGTCCCGACGGCGAGCACGGGAGCTCCGATGACGCCGGGGACACGTCCCCGTCGTCACGGACCGTGGAGAAGAGCGAGGACGGGCGGTCGCCCGGCGCTCCCGACGACGGCGAAGGGGAGCAATGGGCCGACGGTCTCATCGCCCGCCGCGCGGTCGACCCGTCGGAGCTCGCCGGGGAGGACGGCTCGCTGGTCGGCGAGGAACGGCACGTCCCCATCGGCGGCCCGTACGCCGCCCCCCTGCGCAGCAGGCTGGACGCGCTCCGCGAACTCGTCGGGCTCTCCCGTACCCGACTCGACGAGAAGGCCCTGGCCGAGGCGGGCCGGGTGCTCGACGAGGCGGCGGCGCGACAGCAGTTGTCGGCCCGGCACACCGTCGTCGCCATCGCGGGCGCCTCCGGCAGCGGAAAGTCGACGCTCTTCAACGCCCTGGCCGGGGTGCCGATTTCGGAGACCGGGCTGCGCCGTCCGACGACGTCCGCGCCGATCTCCCTGAGCTGGTCCGAGGGGGCCGCCGGGCTGCTCGACCGGCTGGCCATCCCGCCCCGGCTGCGCCGCAGGCCCCTCGCCGGGGGCAGCGGAGACGAGGCACTGCAGGGCCTCGTCCTGGTGGACCTCCCCGACCACGACTCGGCGATGACGGTCCACCGGGAACAGGTCGACCGGGTGCTTAAGCTGGTCGACGCGGTCATCTGGGTCGTCGACCCGGAGAAGTACGCGGACGCGGCACTCCACGAGCGCTATCTGCGGCCGCTCGCGGGCCACGCCGAGATCACCTTCGTCGTCCTCAACCAGATCGACCGACTGCCGGGCGACGCCGCCGACCAGGTGCTGGACGATCTGCGCAGGCTGCTCGACGAGGACGGGATGGCGGTCGGCGAGCACGGCGAGCCGGGCGCGACCGTGCTCGCGCTGTCGGCTCTGACCGGTGAGGGCGTCGGCGAGCTGCGCGAGCTGCTCGGGCGGCTGGTCCAGGAGAAGACCGCCGCGGCCCGTCGTGTCTCCGCCGACATCGACGCGGCGGCGGGCCGGTTGCGGTCCATGTACGTGGCCGACGGCCGGCCCGGCCTCAGCGAGCGCGCCCGCGACGACTTCACGGCCCGGCTGGCGAACGCGGTCGGCGCCACCGCCGTCGGCGAGGAGGCCGAGCGCCATTGGCGCAGGAACGCCGGACGGGCCTGCGGCACGCCGTGGCTGCGGCTGTGGCGCTGGTACGAGCGCGTCCGTATGCCCGGCGGGGGTCTGCCCCAGCCCGCGCAACCGGCGGAGGAGGAGCTCACGGCCCGTCAGCGGGTCGAGCAGGCGGTACGGACGGTGGTCGACGACGCGGCCCACGGGCTGCCGGCTCCGTGGGCGCAGGCCGTGCGGGAGGCGGCGGTGCGCGGTGCGGAGGGACTCCCCGAGGAGCTCGACGACCTGGCCGCCGAGCTGGGTACGCCCAGCGGCCGACTGCCCCGGCCGGCGTGGTGGCCGGCCGCGGTGCTCGTCCAGGCGTGCATGACGCTGCTGCAGATCCTCGGAGGGCTCTGGCTGGTGGGCCAGATCATCGGCGTCCTGGAGCCGGGGCTGCTCCCGCCGGTGCTGGTCATGCTGGCCGGGATCATCGGCGGGCCGCTGGTGGAGTGGGCGTGTGCCGCAGCCGCCAAGGGACCCGCGAGACGGTACGGCCAGGATGCCGAGCGGCGCTTGCGGGAGGCCGCGGCGGCGTGCGGCCGGGCGAAGGTGCTGGATCCGATCGCGGCGGAGCTGCTGCGCTACCGCGAGGTGCGGGAACAGTACGGGGTCGTGTCCTTCCGGCGGTGAGCCGTCGGCCGGGGGCCGTCGCGGACCGACCGGGGCGGCGTGCCGCCGCGCGGGGGAGGCCGCCCGGCGGTTGACCGGGGTGGTGCGGGGCCTGCGGAAGGACGGCGTGGAGGCGGCGGACCGCCGGGAAGGGACGCCGAAGGCTGCCGGAAACGGCTTCCGGCCCGCCGAGGGAACGGCCGAGGGAACGGCCGAGGGAACGGTTGTGGGAGCAGCCCTGGGGACCAGTCGTGGGAAAGGCTGCGGAAGAGACCGAGGAACGGCCGTGGGAAAGGCCGCCGGGACGCTCCCACGGGGACCCCGTCACCCGAGAGGGTGGCGGGGTTTTCCACAGTCGTGCCCGTGTCCACAGGCGTCGGCGGGAATTCGCCCGACGGCCCAGCATGGGATCCGTCGGCGCGGCGGCGCGCGGACACCGGATACGGGACAACGAGGCAGGGGGATCGTCATGAGTGACGTGATGGTGACACTGGTGGGGAATGTCGCGACGGCCGTGGAATACCGCGAGTCCGCGACCGGGGGCAGGGCGCGTTTCCGGTTCGCGGTGCCCTCTCGGCGGTGGGACCGGCAGCGTGACGCCTGGACCGACGGGCCCACGAGCTTCTACACGGTGTGGGCCTGGCGGGCGCTGGGCGCGAATCTCGCGGCATCGGTCGGGGTGGGCGAACCGCTCGTGGTGCACGGCCGTCTGAGGGTGCGCGAGGAGGAGTGGGAGGGCAAGCTCAGGACCTCGGTCGACGTCGACGCGATGGCGGCCGGGCACGATCTCACGCGCGGTACCTCGGCGTTCCGCCGTGTGACGAGAACGGAGGCGCCGCCGGCGGGCCAACCGGCCGTGGCCGCACCCGGCATGGGCCCGCCGCCTCCCGTGCCCTCGGCGGTGCCCATGCCTCCCACGGCGCCGACGACCCCGACGACCAGCGCGACATCGACCGGAGCGGCGTCCTCGACGGTCCCGGCCACGGGCGTTCACGGTTCCCCGACCCCGTCGGCACCGTCGCCGCTTTCCCACCCGCTCGAGGCGGCTGGGGCGGACGCGTTCGAGCCGGTCCCGTGCCGCTTCGGCGACCGCGACGGCGACCGGGAGCCTGTGGGGCACGGAGGTCGCCGCGACTCTCCCGGCGTCCGCACACGCCGGTTCGGGAGCCCTTTCCGGCACGGTCCCCGGCGCTCGGATCGGGGCTTCGGACGGTGTCCTCCGACCGTCCTGAACTGCGGCTGTGGAGATTTGTCGACAGCCGAACGGGGGGTGCGTCGTCGGCGATAACGATTCCGATTCGGAATGGTTATCTGACGGCATGACGGGGGATCGGGTCGCACCACGTCCTTAGGATTCCTCAGTAATCACGGGGCACTTGAGTCTGCCGGCGAGGCACTCCCCCCACGCACCCCACGCGAAACGGCCTCGCCCGAAGGGGAATTCTGTGTTTACTGCGCTCTCTGTATGCGGGCGGGGCGCCGCCCGGCTCGCCGTGACGGCTCTGGTGTCGGGTCTGTTCGCGGCGTGTGCCATGGCCTCCGCGGGGCCGGCCGCCGCCGAGGACATCCCCCAGCACCAGGGTGGCGCCTCCGCGACTCTGGACGGCCTGACCACCTTCGACCGGGCCGTTCTGCACGACGGCGGACAGCGGCACGAACTCCCCGCCGGGCTCTTCGAGATGACCGTCGACGGTGGGGGCAGACTCAAGACGTACTGCATCGACATCCACAACCCCACGCAGGAGCAGGCCAAGTACCTGGAGACCCCCTGGGAGCAGACCTCGCTCGGCGCCAACGGCGGCGCCGGGAAGATCCGGTGGATCCTGCAGCACTCCTATCCGCAGGTCGACGACCTCACGGCGCTGGCCGAGAGGGCGGGCACGGGACCGCTCACCGAGCGGACGGCGGCGGCCGGCACCCAGGTCGCGATCTGGCGGTACTCGGACGGGGCCGAGGTCGAGGCGCTCGACCCCGCGGCGGAGCAGCTCGCCGACTGGCTGGAGAAGAAGGCCAGGAACGTCGGGGAGCCCCGTGCCTCGCTGAGCCTGGAGCCGAACGCGGTCTCGGGGAAGGCCGGCGGGCGGCTCGGCCCCATCACGGTCCGCACCGACGCCGACCGGGTCACCGTGACCCCGCCCGCGGACTCCGCGGCCAGCGGTGTCATCGTGACGGACCAGGCGGGTCGGCCCGTCACCACCGCGGTCGACGGCAGCAGGCTGTACTTCGACGTGCCGGCCGGTGCCACCGACGGCACGGCCGCCCTGAGCCTGCAGGCCACCACCAATGTGCCGGTGGGCCGGGCGTTCTCCGGGGTGACCAAGAGCCAGACGCAGATCCTCGCCGGCTCCAGCCGCTCCACCGTCTCCGCGACCGCCGCGGCCACCTGGGCGAAGAAGGGCGCGATACCCGCGCTCACCGCGAAGAAGAACTGTGCCGAGGGTGGCATCGACATCACCGCCACCAACCGGGGTGACGAGACGTTCACCTTCGAGCTGCTGGGTCTCAAGCACGCGATAGCCCCCGGTGAGTCCCGCACCGTGGCCGTCCCCGTGCCCGAGGACCAGGCCTATGACTTCACGATCACCGGGCCGGGCGGTTTCTCGAAGAACTTCAAGGGCGTGCTGGACTGCAGGACCACCGGCAGCGCCGGTCCGGTCCCGGACGAGCCGGCGCCCCAGCTCAGCGCGGCCTCGGCCGGGCAAACGCCCATCGACGAGAACCTCGCGGCGACCGGCGCCTCCGGCGCCACCCCGATCATCGCGGGCGTGGCCATCGGACTCGTGGTCGTCGGCGGCGCCGCGATCCTGTTCGTGCGCAGGAAGAAGGCGCCCTCCACGGAGGACTGAGCGATCGGGGCGCGCTGCCGGGCACCCGGGCATGCGGGCCCGGAGCACGGCGTCCCGGGCCCCGGGGTCGTGCCTGCCTCGACTGGGCGGGCTACTGCGTCCGCCCGCACGCCATGTATCGGAGAGGCCGCAGGACGCGGCACCGGAGCGCCGTCCACGGCGCGGGCGGCTGCCGCACCCGCTCGGGGCTGCCGCTACCTGCCCTGCGCGCGGCAGGGGCCTTCGGCGCCGATCGCCGACGACCGAGGGTGACAGAGCGACTGCGGAAGGGGGTCGCAGTATGGCTGGTCGTGGGACCCCGGGCGTACTGGTTTCGTTCCCGGGGTGGCGGTCAGGCAAGATGGGGTGTATCTGCCCACTCACTGATTGCCGGACGGTTTCTCTTGGCTGAGTACATCTACACCATGCGCAAGACGCGCAAGGCGCACGGCGACAAGGTGATCCTTGACGACGTCACGCTGAGCTTCCTGCCCGGTGCGAAGATCGGTGTGGTCGGCCCGAACGGCGCCGGTAAGTCCACCGTGCTGAAGATCATGGCCGGCCTTGAGCAGCCCTCCAACGGTGACGCCTTCCTCTCGCCCGGTTACAGCGTCGGCATCCTGCTGCAGGAGCCCCCGCTCGACGAGAGCAAGACGGTCCTGGAGAACGTCCAGGACGGTGTCGCGGAGGTCAAGGGCAAGCTCGACCGGTTCAACGAGATCGCCGAGCTGATGGCCACCGACTACTCCGACGCGCTGATGGAGGAGATGGGCAAGCTCCAGGAGGACCTGGACCACGCCAACGCCTGGGACCTCGACGCGCAGCTGGAGCAGGCCATGGACGCGCTGGGCTGCCCGCCCGGCGACTGGCCGGTCACCAACCTCTCCGGCGGTGAGAAGCGCCGCGTCGCGCTCTGCAAGCTGCTGCTCGAGGCCCCCGACCTGCTGCTGCTCGACGAGCCCACCAACCACCTGGACGCCGAGTCCGTGCAGTGGCTTGAGCAGCACCTCGCCAAGTACGCCGGCACCGTCGTCGCCATCACCCACGACCGGTACTTCCTGGACAACGTGGCCCAGTGGATCCTCGAGCTGGACCGCGGACGCGCCCACCCGTACGAGGGCAACTACTCCACCTACCTGGAGAACAAGTCCGCGCGTCTGAAGGTCGAGGGCCAGAAGGACGCCAAGCGCCAGAAGCGCCTCAAGGAAGAGCTGGAGTGGGTCCGCTCCAACGCCAAGGGCCGCCAGGCCAAGTCCAAGGCCCGACTCGCCCGTTACGAGGAGATGGCCGCCGAGGCGGAGAAGACCCGGAAGCTGGACTTCGAGGAGATCCAGATCCCGCCGGGCCCGCGCCTGGGCAACGTCGTCGTCGAGGTCGAGAACCTCAGCAAGGCCTTCGGCGAGAAGGTCCTCATCGACGACCTGAGCTTCACGCTGCCGCGCAACGGCATCGTCGGCGTCATCGGCCCGAACGGCGCGGGCAAGACCACGCTGTTCAAGATGCTCCAGGGCCTGGAGCAGCCCGACGCCGGGCAGATCAAGGTCGGCGACACCGTCAAGATCAGCTACGTCGACCAGAGCCGGGAGAACATCGACCCCAAGAAGACGCTGTGGGCCGTCGTCTCGGACGAGCTCGACTACATCAACGTCGGCCAGGTCGAGATGCCCTCCCGCGCCTATGTGTCGGCGTTCGGCTTCAAGGGCCCGGACCAGCAGAAGCCGGCCGGTGTGCTCTCCGGCGGTGAGCGCAACCGCCTCAACCTGGCGCTCACCCTGAAGCAGGGCGGCAACCTGCTGCTCCTCGACGAGCCGACCAACGACCTCGACGTGGAGACGCTCTCCTCGCTGGAGAACGCCCTGCTCGACTTCCCGGGCTGCGCCGTGGTCGTCTCCCACGACCGCTGGTTCCTCGACCGGGTCGCCACGCACATCCTGGCGTACGAGGGCGACTCGAAGTGGTTCTGGTTCGAGGGCAACTTCGAGTCGTACGAGAAGAACAAGATCGAGCGGCTCGGTCCGGACGCGGCGCGTCCGCACCGTGCCACCTACAAGAAGCTCACCCGGGGCTGAGGCAGCACGTGGCTCGCCATATCTACCGCTGTCCCCTGCGCTGGTCGGACATGGATGCCTTCGGGCACGTCAACAACGTGGTCTTCCTCCGCTATCTGGAGGAGGCGCGCATCGACTTCATGTTCCGGCTGGCGCCGGGTAACGGCTCTCCGTCGTTCTCCGGCGGGTCCGTCGTGGCCCGTCATGAGATCGACTACGTGCGCCCGCTCGTGCACCGCCACGAGCCGGTGACCGTCGAGTCCTGGGTGACGAAGATCGGTGCGGCGTCGCTCACGATCGCCTACGAGATCAAGGACCCGGACCAGGTGTACGTCCGGGCCTCGACCGTCGTCGTCCCGTACGACCTGGCGGCCGGGCGCCCGCGCCGTATCTCCGCCGAGGAGAAGTCCTTCCTCCAGGAGTACCTGGACGAAGGCGTGAAGGACGCGCTCGCGGCATGACTGCGCCCGTGCAGACCCTGCGGTTGGCCGATGGCCGGGAGGCGGCGGACCTCGCCGCCTTCCTCGGCCGGCTGATCCACTACGACCGGGCCGCCGCGGTGCGGTTGCAGGCCGGCGGGGGAGCGCTCGCCGTGTTCGGCCGACCGCCGTCGTTCGAGGTCCTCGCGATCCGGACGGCGCGGCTGGCGGAGCCGGTCGAGCTGGACACCACCGTGTCCGCGGGTGAACTGCTGGAGTCCGTGGAGGGCTCGGCGCTCGCCGTGCCGCCCGCCGTCACCGGTCCGCCGTGGGCCGGTGTGCTGCCTCCCCGCGGAGGCTGGCGAGAGCTTCCGGGACTGCCCGCGGTCGACCGGATGCGGGGCGCGGTGGCCGCTGCGGTCGCCGAGTTCCGTGCACGTGACCAGGCGTTGCCCGTGGAGCGGCGCACCCGCGCCGAACGCGACCGGATCGGCCGCGAGATCTGGTCCCGGACCCTCGACGACACCGGCCTGCCGCTGCGGGCCGTGCACGCCGCCCAGGCGCTGGGCTTCCTCCGTCCCACTCCGGACGACGTCCCGGGAGCCGCGCTCCTGGCCGCGGGCGGCTGGCTCCGGCTGCGCACGCCGTTCGGCTCGGTCGCGGTACGCAGGGCGGGACTCGGCACGCTGAACGTCACCCCTGCCTGATTCCGGCTTCGTGTCCGGCCTGTTCCTGGGTCGTGCCCCGTTCGGTTCCGGGGACGTCCCGGAGGCTGTCTCGGCCGCCAAGGTCTACGTGACGGGGGCGATTGTCCCTGTCCGGCCTGTCCCGGGCCACGCCGGTCCGGTTCCGGCTTCGCGGCCCGCGTGCGCCCGGGTCGCGCCCGTTCGGTGCCGGCCTCGTGCCCGGCCGCCACGGGCCACGCCCCCGCCCGGCCAAGGGGCCGAGACCGGCCCGCCCCCCACCTCAACCCGCCCCCCACCCCTCACCCACCCCGCCCCTTCCCCGTTCAGTCGCCGCGCGGCACCCAGCGGTGGGTGAAGCGGCTCGACAGCAGTCCGCCGGCCACGGTCGCTCCCGTGCACAGCACCAGGGCCGCCGCCAGCCCGCCGGTGAGCAGGGGGAGCGGGGAGTCGCCGGACGGGGCGAGGAACGCGAGGTTGACGGCCCCGAGCAGCCCGGCGAACGCCGCCGCCAGGGCCAGTGCGCAGGCCGTGGGCACGCCCATGCCCCACCACGCGGTGCGCAGATGGAACCGTACGCCCGAGGTGTAGCCGGCGAGCGGGCGCAGTTCGTCGGCCCGGTCGAGGTAGGCGTGCAGCAGGCCGGCGGCGCCCGTGACCGCGAGGAGGGCGAAACCCGGCGCGGCCAGGAGGAGGACCCAGCCGGCGATACGGGCGCGGGCGCTCGCGCCGATGACGAACTCGTCACCGGGCACGCCCACCGACGGGGCGGCGAGCGTCGCGAACGCCACCCGGCTGACGTGCTCCCGGCCGTCGGACCTCGGGGTCAGCACCACGTAGTCGCCCTCCCCGCCCGTGAGCGGGGCGCGAGACGCGACGGCCCTTACGTTCACGTCGCCGAAGCTCATCCAGCGCAGGGCCTCGGTACGGGCGGTGCGTTCCCGGAACGCCCGGGCTGCGGGCACGGGTTCGGTGCCGGGACAGTCGGACAGGGGGGCCAGGGCCGCCAGATCGCGGCAGTGCCCGAGGAGCACGGGCGGTGCGCCCCCGGCGCCCGGAGCCAGACGGAGCACGCGGTGCTCCGGGCCCAGGGCGGCCAGGAACGCGGTGTGCGCCTTCTCGTCGCCGGTCCCGGTGGAGACGTGGAGCAGCCTGCCGTCCAGCCGTTCGGCGAGCGCAGTGGCGTGCCGGGCTTCCGACGTCAACTCCGTGATGAGGACCTGGACCTGGGTCAGCAGGCCCAGGAGCACGGCGAGCGACGCGCAGGACCGGGCGATCACGCCGGGGTGGGCCGATGCCCAGCGCCCTCCGATCAGCCGGGCGGCGTCGCCGCGCCCGTGCGCGGTCAGCCGGACGGCCGCCCGCGCGGCGGCGCGTCCCAGCAGCGGCGGGAGCCCGGCCATGGCGAGGACCAGGCCGAGCACGAAGATCCGGACGCCCGGCAGATGCCCGATCATCGCTCCCCACAGCGCCAGGAGTGTGCCGGTGCCGCAGAGGTACCCGGGCCAGGCGGACGGCCGGTCCCGCGCCGGCCGTGGCCGGTTGCCCCCGGCGGGACGGATGCGCAGATGCAGCGCCGCGAAGGCCAGGCACAGGACCGTCAGGGCAGGTGGCAGGGAGAGCGGGAACCACAGGCGCAGGGGCGCGAGATCGGCCGCCGCGATCGTGTGCCCGGTGACGGGCAGCCGTACGCCGGTCAGGGTCACGGCCGTCAGCAGAGCGCCCGCGGCCGCGGTGCCGAGTGCCAGCGGGCCCAGGCACTCGCCGACCGCGATCCGTGCGCGTACGGACCGTCCGGCACCGATGGCGTGCAGGACGGCGAGACGCCGGTCGCGCTGCCGGGCGCCGAGCCGCGAGGCGGTGACGAGGAGGACCACGACGGGAAGCGCGAGCAGCGGGGCCATCAGCAACTGGACGTCGGACCGGGCCCGGTCGAAGGACTGGCCGGCGAAGTCGGAGGCCTCCGGGAGCGGAGTTCCGTAGCCGACGACGCCGGCGAAGCCGCCGGGGCCGGCGGAGAGCGCCGTCCCCGGCGGTGGCCGGCGGTAGACGAGGAACTCGGAGGGCTCGGCGAGCCCCTCGGCGGCGATGGCGCCGGCGTGCTTCCCGTAGCGCGTGGACGCGGCCGGCACGGCGTCGAGCAGGGCGGGTGAGACGAACGACTCGCCCGGTTCCGGCCAGCGCGGCAGACCGGGCGGAAGCGGGGCGTCCGCGGCGAGGGGTTCGATCGTCACGACGGAGAAGCCCCGGCCGCCGACCACGTCACGGCTCTCCCACCACCGGGCGGTCGGTCGGGTGCCCGGCTCGGCCGCGGCGCGCACCGGGTGGCGGGCGGCTGTCCGCGCGTCCCGGCCGTCGTAGGCGGCGTCGGTCGCCTGCAGTCCCCAGACCAGCAGGGTGGCGCCCATCGCGGCGAGGACCAGGCAGAGTGCCTGGAGCGCGTTGCGTGGGTCACGGTGCACCGGCGACAGCCTGCGCCCCACCGCGAGGAACTGGGCGGTGGTGCCGCGCCGCGCGGTCCTCGTCATGCCTCCGCCGTCGTGGTGTCCGGTGGGGTTCCGGGCGTCGAGTCGTGCAGCGTGCCGTCGCGCAGGGTCAGCCGGTGGTCGGCGTGGTGGGCGACCACCGGGTTGTGGGTCACGACGACCAGCGCGCAGCCGTACCGGCCGGGCAGCCGGAACAGCGTCTCGCAGACGTCGTCGGTGGTGCGCTCGTCCAGGGCACCCGTCGGCTCGTCGGCGAGGATCAGCGGCGGCCGCGTGGACAGGGCCCGGGCCACGGCGACGCGCTGGCGCTCGCCGCCGGACAGCACGCTCGCGGGCGAGTCCGCGACCCCGCCGACGCCGAGTTCGCCGAGAAGGCTCTCGGCGGTGCCGTACGCCTCCCGGCGTCCCCGGCCGGCGATCAGCAGGGGGAGGGCGGCGTTCTCGACGGCGCTCAACTCCGGGAGCAGTTCGCCGAACTGGTAGACGAAGCCGATCGTGCGCAGCCGCAACGCCGCGGCCCGCGCGGGCCGCAGCGAGGCGACGTCCGTCCCGTCCACCCTGATGGTCCCGGCCTGCGGGGTGTGCAGCCCGGCGAGGCACGACAGCAGCGTGGACTTGCCGCTGCCGCTCGGTCCCATGACGGACAGGGAGGTCCCCGGCCGGGCGGTCAGGTCCGCGTCCCGCAGCAGCGTGCGCCGGCCGATCGCGCAGGTGAGCCCGCGGACCTCCAGGGTGGGGGCGGTCATGGCTACGGGTGCTGCTTCCAGGCGGAGCAGGCGTCGGGGAAGACCGGGATGTTCTCGCACGCCTGGATCCGGTGGACGGGGTAGGTGCCGGTCGTCGAGGTCCTGCAGTAGCCGTCCTTCTCCTCGACCCGGGCGACCGTGTTCGGGACGGTGCGCTTGAAGTTCGCGTAGACGTTGAAGCCGTCGGCTTCCCGGTCGCAGGCCCCGGCGGCCTTGTGGTTGTACGTGATGAACCCGAAGTCGTCGCCCTGGTACACGTAGAAGTTGTCGCCGTACGCCGTGCTCGACCCCAGCAAAGCCGTGGTCAGGCCGATCAGTACCGCGCCCGCTCGCAAGGTTCCCCGACGCACGTCGAATCCTCCACAGGAAGAGGGCACCCGCCGGATGCGGATGCCCGTTCGATGTGTTGCGGCTGTGAACTTATGGGGTGGGTGCGGTGATCAGGTACGGGAGCGGGCCGAGACGGCCGGAAGTCGGCGAGCTGTGGCCTGAAGTGACCAGGCGGTGACGCTTCGTGCGGGACGCGCGCGGGCGGCGCGGGAGCTCAGCCGGCCGTGTTCACCATCGAGGCGGCGGCGTACGTGAGGTAGTCCCAGAGCTGCCGCTCGTGGTCCTCGGAGAGGCCGAGTTCGTCGACCGCGGCCCTCATGTGCCTCAGCCACGCGTCGTGCGCGGCCCTGTCGACGGCGAACGGCGCGTGGCGCATACGGAGACGCGGGTGGCCGCGGTTCTCGCTGTACGTGCGGGGGCCGCCCCAGTACTGCATCAGGAAGAGCGTGAGGCGCTCCTCGGCCGGGCCCAGGTCCTCCTCGGGATACATCGGGCGCAGCAGGGGGTCCTCGGCGACGCCCTCGTAGAAACGCCGCACGAGGCGGCGGAAGGTCTCCTCGCCGCCGACCTGCTCGTAGAAGGTCTGCTCCTGAAGTGTGCCCCGCGGAATCTCGTTCACGGCTCCATGGTCTCAGACGGACCGGACGAGGACCCGGGCCCTAGGACCCCCCCGAGGGAGCACTCCGGCCCGGAGGCGCCCGCCCCGGGTGCTCGCCTCCCGCCCCGGCCCGCAGGACAGTGGAGGCATGGGTGCGGACCGGGAGGCGCGCGCGGTACGGGACCCCTGCGCCGGGCCCGCCGCCGAACTGCGCGCGGCGCTGGTGCGGAGGATGGCCGCGAGCGGCGCGCTGCGCGACCCGGCCTGGCGGGCGGCGTTCGCGGCGGTGCCGCGCCATCTGTTCGTGCCGTACTACTACGTGTCGGCCTTCGCCGGGTACGAGAGGCTCTGGTCGGGCGACTCCGACCCCGACCGGCGCGAACGCTGGCTGAGGGGCGCGTACGCCGACGGTCCGCTCGCCACCCGCGTCCGCGAGGGCGAACTCGTCTCCTCCGGCAGCCGGCCGTCGCTCATGGCGCGGATGCTGGAGGCGCTGGAGGTGGCGGACGGGCACCGCGTGCTGGAGATCGGCGCCGGCACCGGCTACAACGCCGCGCTCCTGGCGCACCGGCTCGGGGACCCGCTCGTGACGACCGTCGAGCTGGACCCGGAGATCGCCGAGTCCGCGCGCGGCCACCTCGCGGCCGCCGGGCACCACCCGACCGTGATCACCGGTGACGGTGCGCGCGGCTGTCCGGTGCGCGCCCCGTTCGACCGGGTCGTCGCCACGTGCGCCCTGCCGTCGGTGCCGCCGGCCTGGCTGCCGCAGTGCACGCCCGGCGGGCTGATCCTCGCCCCGCTCGCCAACGGGCTGGTGGTGCTGCGGGTGCGTGCCGAGGGCCACGCGGAGGGGCGCTTCCTGCACATGCCCGCGTACTTCGTCCCGCTGCGCGGAGGCGGGCCGGTACGGACATCGGTACCGCACGTGGGCGGGCTGCCGCGGCGCGTGGCGGAGAGCGGGCAGTTCTGCTTCCTGCTCACCCTGACCGCGGGCGTGCTGGACCCGCACGAGGCGCTCTCGCTGTGGCAGCGCGAAGGCAGGCCGGAGCGGGAGCGCTTCGGGGTCACCGTGAGCGGGGACAGCCAGTGGGCGTGGCTGGACGAGCCCGAAGGGCCGTATGCCTGGCCCCTCGACGCGCCCGGCCCCGCCCGGTGACCGCGGTCAGCCCCGGCGGACGGTGATCGTCGTCCAGGCGCCCACGTGCACCCGGTCGCCGTCGCGCAGGGGGACGGGGACGTAGGGCTGGATGGGTTCCTCGGCACCGTTCACCGTGGTGCCGTTCGTGGAGTTCTGGTCGACGACGGCCCAGGAGCCGTCGGGCTGCTGCACCAGCACGGCGTGCTGGTGCGAGACGCCCGGGTCCTCCGGCGGCACCGACAGGTCGATGTCGGGGGACTCGCCCGTGGAGTGCCGGCGGCGGCCGATGGTGATCTGGTCGCCGGAGAGCGCGAGTTGCTGCTCCGGCGAGTACGCGGGCAGGTTCAGCCCGGCCGCCTCGGGGCCGCTGCGCTGCATCATCGCCATGAAGTACTCGCGGTCGGGGGCGATGACCGCCGTCCAGCCGGCGGGCTCGTACGGATTCTGCTGCGGAGGCGGGGCCGGCTGGGGCCGCCCGGGCTGGTGCGGGGCGTGCGGCTGCGAGGGCGGGGGGATCGTCCAGTCGTCGTCGGCGCCGCCCTGCGGCCGCTGCGGCGGAGCCGGTACTGCCTGCGGGAAGCCGGGGGGCGCCGGCGGACCCGACGGGAACCCCTGCTGCTGCGGCGGCGGAGGCGGGGCCTGCCGGCCGAACTCGGGCGGGCCGGGGTGGCGCTGCTGTCCGGGCGACTCGGAGACGTCCGCGGAGCCGGACGGGCCCGGCTGCGGGAACGGCGGCGGGGCCGGCGGACCGGCCTGCGGCGGCCGGGGCGCCTGCGGTTCGCCGCCGAGCGGCTCGGCGGGCCGGTTCATCTGCGAGGGCCGCGAGCTCTGGTAGTCGAAGGGGTCCGGCGGGCGCGGCGGCTGCTGGGCCTGGAAGCCGGGCGGCAGGTTCAGCCCTGGCGGCGGACCGCCGGGGCCACCCGGACCGCCGGGGCCCGGCCGGTGGGGCGGGGCCACCGGGGTGTACGACGTCGCCGTGTTCGTGAGGAAGTTCCAGCGGCACTCCTCGCAGTACGGCGCCATCGCCTCGCGGGGGGTTCGGCACTGGGGGCACAGCTCCGCCTGGGCCGTGGCGTTCGGGTCGCCGGGCCCCGGGTAGCCGTAGCCCGGTGCGGGCGGCGGCGAAGGAGCCGGCGGCGGGGGTGGCGGCGGAACCGCGCCCGCCGGAGCCCCCGCCCCGGCCATGCGATGGCCGCAGACCTCGCACCAGTCGTCGGAACCCGACTGGTGTCCGTTCGGGCAGGTCGGCATGTCGGCGCTTCCCCCTCTCCTCCGTCCGGCCGGCGAGCCGGACACTTTGTGCTCTTTGTCGTTTCTCGACTGCTGTCGGCTGGTCTGTGATCGCCGCGTGAACTACTTCTTCACGCGAACTGTCTTGGTGGAGCGTGTTTCGAGTGTCATCTCGTCCGCTTCCGTGACCCTTGCCTTCAGCCGCACAGTACCCGTCGCCGCGTCGACGACGTCCACCACCTTCGCCAGCAGCTTCGCAGTGTCCTCGTTGCCGGAGGCCGCCGCCAGCTGTACGGCGCGCCCGAGTTTCGCGGTGGCGTTGTCGAAATCTCCCGACTTGCGGGCATCCAGACCCTGTTGGATCACCTGTGCCAGTTCGGCCTGACCGGTGTAGTGAGCGACCTGGGGGTTGATGGAGGTCGAAGCCGCCATGTCGTCGGTCCACACCGCCCGTACGAGCCCCTGGGCGAGGGGGCGCGGGGTGCCGCCCGCCGGATCCGGAATGACCAGGGAGGCCCGGGCGGCCAGCATCTCCCGGCCCACGCCCGCCTCCGGCACCCGCACGCACACGTGGTAGTCGCGGGACTCGTCCCCCCACGAGCCGGTCGGGTAGTCCCCGGCGCGCGGCCCCGCCTCCGTGCGCCGGCCGGTCAGTTCCTCGACCGTGGGCGCCACCTGCTTGACGAACGCGACCTCCGCCCCGACGGGCGTCCAGAGCCGCAGCGCCACGTCCGCGACCTCCTTGCCCATCGCGCTCTCCATCATCCGCGTGAAGTCGGCGGCGAGCCCTGAGGGATCGGCGACGATGTCGGCCGTTCCGAGCAGCGCGGAGGCGATGCCCGTGACCTCCTTGACCTCCCAGTCCGTCCCCACGCCGCGGGCGTCGCAGGTGAATCGGCCCGCGCAGGCGTCCAGGGCGGCGCGCAGCTCCTCCGGCGTCTCGTGCTCGTTGCGGCCGTCGGTGAGCAGGATGCCGTGCCGGATGGACACGTCGGCGTCGCCGAGCAGCCGGTCCGCCAGCCGCAGCCAGGTGCCGATCGCGGTGCCGCCGCCGGCGCTCAGCCTGCGCAGCGCCTCCTTGGCCCGGGCCCGCGTCGTGGCGTCGGCGGTCGCCAGCCGCCCGCCGCCCGGGTACACCTCGGCGGCCTCGTGCGTACCCGAGACCACGGCGAAGGCCGTGCCGTCGCGCAGGGTGTCGATCGCCGCGGCCGTGGCGTCGCGCGCGTTGCGCATCTTGGTGGGCGGATAGTCCATGGAGCCCGAGCAGTCGACCATCACGACCACGGCGGCGTCCGTCCGCTGTCCGGGTATGGAGGACATCGGGGAAACGGAGGAAACAGAGGAAGGGGAAGAGGAGGCTCCGGCGAGCGGAATGCCGCCGCTCGTGCCGCCGCCGGTGGAGGTGACCGTCACGATCGCGTTCACTTCGCGCCCGCCCTCGGGCAGGAACTCGTTCTGGTACACCTCGACGGAGAACTGCGGCACGTTCGACTTGGAGAAATTGGCCATCTGAACTGGCTCCTCGAGGCTCAGCTGGGCAGACAGACGTGTGGAAAAGGGTGCCGAACGGGCGCCGGGGCGAGGGGATATGGCCTTGTTCAGGCCGATCCTGCCCCCTGTCGCGGCACGGCGAACGGGAGCACGGCCACTGTTACGTTGTCGTGGCCCCCGCCGTCGAGGGCGTGGCCGACCAGGACCTGCGCCCCGTGCAGCGGACGGCCCGCAGCGTCGGCCGGCAGGACCTGCGCCATGTCCTCCGGCGCCTCCGCGTAGTTCCACAGCCCGTCCGTGCAGACCACCACCACACCGGGACGGTCCGGCTTGAACGAGGCCGTGTGGGGCTCCAGCTCGTAGGCGTCCGCGCCGAGCCAGCCGGTGATCGCGTGCGCGCGCTCGTCCGCGTACGCCTCGGCCTCGCTCATCAGACCGGCGGAGACCATCTGGGCCGCCCAGGAGTCGTCCTCGGTGAGCCGGGCGGGCGGTCCGCCGCGGTCGTCGGGGACCCAGTACGCGCGGCTGTCGCCGACCCAGCCCACCACCAGCAGGTCGCCGGCGGCGACGGCACCCACCAGCGTGCACGCGGGAGCGTTCTGATGGCGGTGCGGGTCGTGCTCCATGGCCGCGCCGGGCTCCGCCGCCAGGGAGTTCACCGCAGAGGCGGCGGCGAGGATCGCGTCGTGCATGGCCTGCTGCGGATGCGTGCCCCGGGGCAGCGATTCCAGCAGGTGCTCGTTGGCGCAACTCGCCGCGGCCGAGGACGCGTCGTCGGGCCGGGTGGCGGAGGACACGCCGTCGCAGACGATCGCGATCACGGCGGGGGAGCCGTCGGGCAGGGCCGTGGACGACACCGCGAACGAGTCCTCGTTGCGGTGGTGCCGCAGACCCCGGTCGCTGACCGCCGCGACCGAACCCAGCTCCTGCTCCATGTGGTCGCGTTCGCGCGGCTGGGCGTGCCCGCAGTTCTCGCAGTAGCCGTCGGGGTCCACATGGCCCGCGCGGCACGCGACACAGAGCTTCGCGCCGGGCGGGGGCGCGGTGGCGTGTCCACCGGAGT